>JANOZW010000314.1:0-17436 GCA_031429575.1 Ferruginibacter sp. | reverse complement strand
ACCCAAGCTGAAAGCTACACTGACGTTCCACTCACCCAAATGCGCAAAGTAATAGCTCGCCGCTTAGGGGAAAGTATGTTTACCGCTCCGCATTTTTACTTAACCATGGAGCTTAATATGGACAATGCCATGGCTGCTCGTACAGCAATAAATGAAGTGAGCCCTGTAAAAGTATCGTTCAATGATATGATTATAAAAGCTTGTGCTGCTTCGTTGCGTTTACACCCAGATGTGAATAGCAGTTGGATGGGGGATTTTATTAGAAAAAATAACCACATACATATTGGCTCTGCATTGGCATTGCCAGAGGGTTTGATAGTACCTGTTATTCGTTTTGCAGATCAAAAATCATTATCGCAAATAGCAGCTGATGCCAAAGAATTGTATGGCAAGGCTAAAGATAAAAAATTACAACCTGCCGAATTTAGTGGCAATACATTTACCATTTCTAACCTTGGTATGATGGATATTGAAGAATTTACGGCCATCATTAACCCGCCTGATAGTTGCATACTAGCTGTGGGCAAAATAAAAGAAGTAGTGGTAAGTCGTAATGGGCAATTTGTTGTAACCAATATTATGAAAGTGACATTGAGCTGCGACCATAGAAGTGTAGATGGTGCTGTGGGTGCGGCTTTCTTGCAAACATTAAAAAAGTTTGTGGAGAACCCGGTGACGATGTTGGTATAACCGATATATATATTATTTTAACAAAGCCTTTATTCAAATTTTAATAAAGGCTTTTACTTTTTTAAATAGATTTTATGAAACTAAGTTTTACATTTTTACTTATTACATTATGTTTATTTGTATACAGTCAAAAAATAATCAATCTCGTTTTTGTCGGTGAAAATGGCATTACACAAAATATTAAAGAAGCAAATTCTTTTATTGTAATTAAAAAATTACTCTGACTCTACGCTTACAATATTGGAAGGCGATTATTATGGATATGATGAAAAGGGAATACGAATTGCATATGGTGAATACATAAATAATTTAAAAGAAAAAACTTGGTATCAATACAACGATACTGGAAAAATAGTATTAGAAAAAAAATATGAAAAAGGCATTTTAATAGAAACCATTAATCCCGATACGGTAAAAAAAGAAATAGAAAAAGTATTAACAACTAAAGGCGAAGTAGAAGCAAGTTTCGGAAAAAATAAAAAGGATTGGGTAAAGTTTTTAATAAAAAATATAAAATCTGAAGTGGCAGAAAATTCAGTAAAAGGAGGACAGGTAATGGTTGGATATGTTGTAGATAAAACAGGTAAATGTACGAATGTATATTTAAGAAAATCTGTTGAATTTGTACTTGATGAAGAAGCAAAAAGAGTAATTGAAATATCTCCCTTATGGAATCCTGCTGTAGTAGACGGGAAGATTGTAAAAGCATACCGCCTTCAACCACTAACATTTGTGAAGCAATAAATATCTTTCATTTATTATTGAAAATTCAAAAACATTCCTTAATTTTGTTTTATGAAGTTGGATGAAGCAAAACAACAATTTATAAATAGCTGGGGAGCTTTTGGTACACAATGGGGTATAAATCGTACTATGGCGCAAATACATGCATTGTTATTGATAAGCACTGAACCTATTACTCAAGATGATATAATGCAGCAACTAAGCATTAGCCGTGGCAATGTAAACATGAACATTAGAGATTTAATTGGTTGGGGATTAATAGACAGGGTAGTGGTACAAGGGGAAAGAAAAGAATATTTTACTGCCGATAAAGATATTTGGAAAGTAGCTACACAAATTATTAAAGAAAGAAAAAAGCGTGAGCTGGATCCAATGTTAAAACTATTGGGCAATCTTGAAAATATAGAAGACAAAAAAGAAAAAGGCGCTAAAGAATTTTTGCAAGTAGTGGGTGATATAAAGAAACTGAGTAAGCATGCCGATAGTTTATTGGATATTATGATAAAGGCGGAGGAGAATAAATTTATTGGAGCTGTTTTAAAGATATTTAAATAGGTGTAATTTATTATTTACTATTTATCATTGTAAAGTCGAAATAATTTCGACTTTTATTTGAATATTAATTTTCATTATTTTCTGAAAATATAAAATATACAGCTATGAAACAGTTTAAGGTCATTGATTTTTGGTTGAATATAATTTTAATAATACTTAGTGTTGTATTTATTTACCTAGGTAATGACAAATTTTACAGAGATGATTTTGAATATTGTTTATTAATTGTTGCCCTTTTATTCGCATTTACACAATCTTTTAGTATGATTATTCATATTTTATTTTGGAAAAAATGGAGGTTTAGAAGCGTAAGGCGGAGTTACATGTTATTAGCAATTTTTGTACTGTTTTATTCTAACTTTAAAATTGTGAATGATTGGTATTCTATGCATATTTACTTGCTTAGTACGATGGTTAAACTTTACACCTGCCTTTGCGGTTTTGAAGTGTTCACAAAAGTAAAACGCCCACTTGATCAATTAAAATGAAAATAATTTTAACGAAAATATTATCCATACTTATTTGTATTGCTATCACCGCATTTACTCTTAGCCAATATGCAAAGCTCATACAACATTTACTCAGCATAAATTACAATTGGTTGTTTGAGTTATTCATAGTACTTGGTATGACTGTATTTCAATACCTATTTATTCATAAAAAAACTTGGAGTATAAAACTAGATTACTTTTTTAAAATGCTATTGGTTTCATTATTCGGTTCTGTAATTCTTTGGCCATTGCTATTGCTAAACTATTTATATAATATAATCGATATTGGAAATGTTAGTTATTTTTTTGGAGTAGTAATTGCTATGTTTTTTATTCATAAAAATATAGTTGCAAAAATGAAGTTGCCGTTTTATCTTTCTTATACTTATATTTTATATCGATTTATTATTTTACTTTTTATTATTTAGTCATGAAAAAGAAAATTGTTTTAGCAGGTGGTACCGGTTTTGTAGGTAAATATTTACAACAAAAATATACAGCATTAGGCTATGAAGTAATCATTATTTCTCGTGGAGAAAAATACGTAGCATGGAGTAACAGTACAGCAATAATTAATAGTTTAGAGCATGCAGAAATACTTATAAACCTTGCTGGAAAGTCAGTAGATTGTAGGTACAACGAAAAGAATAAAAAAGAGATTTACGATTCTAGAATTGATACCACTAGCACACTTGGCGAAGCTATTTTGCAATGTAAAAACCCGCCACCACTATGGATAAATAGTAGTACAGCCACTATTTACCGGCATGCAGAAGATAGACCAATGACGGAGGCTGGAGGTGAAATAGGGTCAGGCTTTTCTGTAGGTATTGCAACGGCTTGGGAAAAAATATTTTTCGATTTTTCATTACATAAAACCCGGCAAGTAGCATTGCGTATGGCAATAGTGTTGGGTAAAGATGGTGGTGTAATACATCCATTAAAAACTTTGGTACGTTTTGGGCTAGGTGGTAAGCAAGGCAAGGGCAAACAAATGTTTAGTTGGATACATATAGAAGATGTTTTTAGGTGTATTGGATTTGTGCATCAAAACAACTTTATAAGCGGAGCAATAAATGTTTCTGCACCTAACCCTGTTACAAATAATACATTTATGCAAGTATTAAGAAAAACAATGCGCATGCCATTTGGCTTGCCTACGCCTGCATGGCTATTAAAAATAGGTGCTGTTATCATAAAAACAGAAACAGAGTTAATTTTAAAAAGCAGGTGGGTCATTCCACAAAAGTTGATGGATTGGAATTTTAGTTTTACTTTTAAAACATTAGATAAAGCTTTAGAAAATATCTTACAGAAATAATGATACACGAAAATCCAATTATATTATTCGACGGCATTTGTAACCTTTGCAACAGTTCTGTACAATTTGTTTTAAAACACGACAAACAAAAATTATTTCATTTTGCATCTTTACAATCAACGGGGGGGCAAGCATTGTTAAAAAAATATCATTTGCCTGAAACAAATTTTAACTCTTTTGTGCTAATAAAAAATGGGAAGCCATTTTTAAAAAGTACTGCTGCATTAATGGTAGCAAAAGAATTAGCGGGAATAATAAAAACCTTGTACATATTTATTATTGTACCTGCTTTTATACGCAATGCTGTATATAATATAATTGCAAAGAATAGATACAAATGGTTTGGCAAACAAGAAAGCTGTATGATGCCAACACCAGATTTACAATCACGATTTTTAAACTAAAAAAATGATAAAGAAAACAGTTGTGCTAGGTGCATCAGAAAATACAGAACGCTACAGTAATATGGCCGTAAAAAAATTAATAGCACACAATCACCCTGTAATTGCTATCGGAAGAAAAGCAGCTGTAATAGGAAACGTACCCATCGTAGAAGAACTACTACCACACAGCGATGTAGATACTATAACGTTGTATTTGAACGCAGAAAATCAAAAAAAATATTACGATTATATTTTTTCATTAAATCCAAAACGTATCATATTTAACCCTGGTGCAGAAAACGATGAATTAGAAGAACTTGCCAAAGAAAAAGGTATTAAAACAATGGAAGCTTGTACACTTGTTTTGCTATCTACCAACCAATATTAATTTTAAATTCGTAAAATACTTTTTCTTTTAAATAATAATTTGTACAGTATTGCGTTTTAAATCTTGAATATCCAATTCAAAAAAACTATTTAAAACCCATTAGATGAAACTACTGAATAAGAGTACGCTTATTGTGCTGTGCACAATTTTATCAACAATAAGTTTTGCTCAAACAAAACCAACGTTGTTTAGTGCTTACCCAGAAACAATTTCTCTCAGTAAAACACTTATTACAGATGCCTTCTCATACGACACAGGTACATCTGTTTCTATAAATCTTTCATCTAGTTTTAAATTTGCTGGTACTGTTATTAGTAACCAACAGAAGTACGATAACTTACAAACAATTATGATTCGTTCTTCAGAAAACAATCAGTCTGTTTTTCAAATTTCAAAAATTACAAATAAAGATAATTCAATTTCATATGCAGGTCTTATTATAAACCAAGATGCTGCTGATGGGTATGTAATAAAAAATAATAATGGTATTTATAGTTTGCAAAAATTTGAATCCGGTAAGATATTAGAGCCTTGCAAATTATAGATTTTTTATAAAACGATACTGCTGATTGCCCTAAAATCCTACAATCGCAACTATCACAAAACTCCTTACATGAAAAACCTTTTACAAAAGCTATGCTTTGTGGCACTGCTATTTACATCACTAAAAGCATATTGCCAAGTTCCTACTCTTAGTAGTCTTCCTGCACTTACATCAACACCAACTATTTTTCTCGATTTTGACGGTCATACTGTGCAACATGCGGCATGGCAATCAGGTACTCAATTTGTGTGTGCACCTGCAGTACTTACTACCGCACAAATGACAGATATTTTTAATCGTGTAAGCGAAGATTATCGCCCGTTTGAAGTAAACATTACTACAGATTCTACTAAATTTTTAGCTGCGCCAGTTGCTCAAAGAATAAGGGTAATTGTAACACCTACTAGTGCTTGGTACCCAGGCGTAGGTGGTGTGGCATACACAAATAGTTTTACTTGGGGTACAGATGCACCTTGCTTTGTTTTTCCAGACAAACTTAGCAACAGTGCCAAAAATATTGGTGAATGTTGCTCTCATGAAAGTGGTCACTCAGTTGGTCTATCGCATCAATCAAAATACAATGCAAGTTGTGTACTTACCGAATCATACAATTCAGGTATCGGCGTTAATGGTGATCAAACAAGTTGGGCTCCAATAATGGGAAATAGCTATGCTAAAAATATGACTGGTTGGAATGTTGGTCCTACACCTTACGATTGTGCAACGGCACAAGATAATATTTCTATTATTGTATCTGCTAATGGGTTTAGTTATCGTACAGATGATTATACAGAAACCTTAGATAATAATACAACAGCATTAAATGTAAACAACATAAATACATCAGGAATTATAACAACTACAACAGACAAAGATGCATTTAAAATTATTGTTGCACAAAATAGTACCATACATTTAGAAGTGAATCCATATAGCTTAGGTGCAAATAATGCAGGTGCTAATCTTGATATAATGTTGTCTTTATACAACAGTTCTAATACACTAATTCGCAGTTATGATCCACTTACAACAATGAACGTAGTTATAGATACTACTTTGGCAACAGGTACATATTATTTGGTAGTAGATGGCACAGGAAATAATAACGTAAGCCAATATGGAAGTTTAGGTTCTTACACAATTACAGGATCTAGAGGGGTTTTAGCAATACACAATGTTTCATTACAAGGCAAAAACAATAATGGCAAGCACCAACTTAATTGGAGTATTATTGCTGATGAACCCATTGTAAAGCAAGAGCTAGAAGCATCTTCAAACGGCATAGATTTTTCTCCAATAATGACAGATGTTACTGCTCTGAGAAGTTTCTCGAGTACACCTAGTAAATCTGGAACAATATTTTACAGATTAAAAGTTACCTCTTCCATAGGCGAAAGTAATTATTCAAATATTGTTGGATTAAAATCTAATGGAGATGAAAAATTATTTACCGTATCTACTTTGGTACAACAAGAAATTAGAGTAACTGCTTTAGAAAATTATACATATAATTTGTACGATGCCAATGCGAGATTAGTAGCAAGTGGCAAGGAAAGAAAAGGAATAAACAACATTAACGTATCAAATTTACATACAGGAATGTATGTGCTACAAATGATGAATGATAATTACAAACAAACAGAAAGAATTATAAAACAGTAAGGTAGATTCATGTGTAAAAGAAGAGGAAGTCGGCGTTAGGGGCCGGCTTTCTTTATTTTAGGGAACCCTTGTCCATAAGCTCGTCGGTAGTTTCTCCAATAAAAGCTAGCATTTTTAACCTGCCCGATTTTTTTACAGCACTCGTTACAAAATGTTGGGGTAAAAATTGCCAAGTCTTTTTCATAGCTTCTAAAAAGTCTTTTACATTTTTACTTACGATGCGCTGGCTTTCTTTATCGCTTTTTGTAAAGGCAAGGCTAAAAGAAATATTCCAAGTTTTTAAGTTTTCTAAAAATTCTAAATCTATTTTTTGTGGGCTATGCCTAGCATCTATCAATACAAATAAATGAGAAAGATTTTCACGCTTGCGCAAATAATTTTCTATCATCTGCTCCCATTTTCTTCTACTACGAATACTCACTTTTGCAAAACCATAGCCAGGCAAATCTACTAAGTACCATTTTTTATCTGCTACAGGCTTTTTGCCTTCTTCGCCATTATTACTTACTATTTCAAAATGGTTCAGCATTTGTGTTTTACCAGGGGAGCCCGATGTTTTAGCCAATTTTTCATTATTGCAAAGCATATTAATTAAAGATGATTTGCCCACATTACTTCTTCCAATAAAGGCAAATTCGGGTCTATCTGGTGCAGGACATTTTTCAAATTCGGGGCTGCTTATAACGTATGTAGCTTTCTTAATATGCATTATTCTAGTTTAATATAGCGCAAATTTAACTTTATATAAGCAACTAAAGTGCTTTGCAGTATTTAACCTCTGTTTTAAAGCACTTATATTTGCAGTACAAATGGCAAATTTTGAACATGATACAATTGTTCCGTACAAAGAATCGGAGCTAAGTAAAAAAAATCAGGTGGCGGATATGTTTGATAGCATAGCACACCGTTACGATTTTCTAAATAGGTTTTTAAGTGCAGGTATAGATGTAGGCTGGCGTAAAAAAGCCATTGGGTATTTAAGAGATATACATCCACAAAAAATATTGGATGTAGCTACTGGTACTGCAGATGTTGCATTGATGACGGAAAAAATATTAAAACCTTCTTCCATCATCGGAATAGATATTAGTGATGGAATGCTGGATATTGGCAGAAAAAAAATTGCTACATCTGGCGTAGAAAAAACGATACAATTATATAATGGCGATAGTGCTGCTATACAATTTGAAGATAATAGTTTTGATGCTGTAACCGTAGCATTTGGCGTAAGAAATTTTGAATATTTAGAAAAAGGATTGTCAGAAATAAAAAGGGTACTTAGGCCGGGAGGAAAATTAGTAGTGCTAGAATTTAGCAGACCGAAAAATATTTTTGTAAAAGGGTTTTATAATTTTTATATGAAATTGGTTTCGCCAAATATTGCTAAACTTTTTTCTAAAAACAAATGTGCTTATGAATATTTGGATGCATCTATTAAAAAATTTCCCGAAGGGAAAGATTTTATTAATATCTTGAATACAGTTGGCTTTAAAAACACTATCAATAAACCATTGAGCTTAGGCATATGCAGCATCTATTGCGGAACAAAATAATAACTTCCATTTTTACATTGGCTATATTGCTACCTAGTATTGGGCAGGCACAATTACGTAATGAAATTAATTCAGAAGACCATGATGATCAGAAATTTCATTTTGGCATTAGCTTGGGTATAAACAGATCTCATTATGGCATTTTGCATAGCCCACGTTTTTTGCAATTTGATAGTGTGAACGTAATTGAAAGTGTAAACAGCACAGGTATTAATCTTGCTGGCTTGGTAAATATGCGCCTTAGTAATCATTTAGATTTACGGACCTATCCGCTCAATTTAGTATTCACCGAAAAAGTATTTCAATACAGCCTTAAAACACCGGACAGATCTAGAAAAGAGGATTCCATTACCACTAAAAAAGTTTCTGGTATTTCTCTAGTGCTTCCATTTCATTTAAAATTTTCAAGCGACCGAATAAATAATTTTAAAGTATTTGTAATAGCAGGTGGTAGGTTAGATTACGATTTAGCTGCCAATGCTGGAAAGAAGAATAATGATGACGCAATTACTTTACAAAAACTAGATTATGCTGCAGAAGCAGGTATTGGATTTCATTTTTATTTTCCTGTATTTGTGCTTACACCAGAGCTCAAAATAACCTATGGTTTAAGAAATGTTTTATCTAAAGAATCTACTTTAAAATATACAAATACAATAGATCAAATAAATGCAAGGGCCATTACTTTATCGCTTACAGTAGAATAAAAAAAGCAACCATTGCTGATTGCTTTCCAATTGTGTAAATCCAAATTTTAAAAATCATAATTCCGTTTAAACATATTTAAACGTACACCAGCCGTTACCAAGGTGGTATTGCTTTCCCCTGCAAAATTTTGTATTTTATATAACCTTGTTTGCAAAGAGGCATCAAAAAATAAATTTTCTCTTAGCTCATACGATACTTGAAAAGTGCCATTAAAGCAGGTAGCTTTTGCACCACCACCTACACTAAAACTATTGTTTGCAATCGAAGATCTTGTAACATAATTTTTAAAAATATTTCCCCCATTATTTAAACCGGCGGTATCTATTCCTTGATAATAATAAATGGCCTTTGCATAAATATTCCACTTTGGTGCTGGCTGGTAATGGGCTATTCCAATAAACTCTTGAAAATTTGCACCCAGTGGATGTGCCAATGGTTGATTATAATGCGTGTAATTGGCAGTAGTATCATAATGAGAATAGGTAAATGGTCTTACCCTATTTATTTCTCCTTGTATATCCAGATTTCTTACGCCAAATGCATCTACATATTTAAACCCGGCTTGTATCCCAAATTTGTTTACCCAACTTTTGGGATTGTTTTTTACTTCAGACAGTATAAATTCATCCAGCATAAATTGACCATACAATTGTATTCTATGTGCTAGATTTGCTTTAAAATCAAAGCCAGCCACTGCGTTATCAGGACTTCCCACAGTTCCTTCAATATGCCTGTAAAAAATAATCGGGTTTAAATATTGAAAATCAAAACGATTTTTTCTACCAAAAACTACGCCTTCAAATAAACCAATATTTAGCCATTTGGTTACATTCATACTTAAGTGATGCATTGCTGCATACTTTCTATCCAACAATGTATCGTTTGTTTTAGTAAACTGTGGCATTAGCTCCATAAAAATATTTTGGTAATTAAGCTTCCATATTTTGGTATTTATTTTTGCAAACAAATAACTGTTTCCCCAGTCACTTAAAAACAAACTTCTGTAACCATTGCCAATAAAATTTTTATCATATCCAATTTGAAAGTCAATAAACTTTGCAGCATTAAAGGTTACATAACCTCTAGCATCAAAATAATCTACACCAGTTTTTTTAAATTGTTTGTAAAAACCTACACCTGGTACTGCACGAAAACTTTTCACTTGCTGTTGAAAAAATTGAGGACCCCTTTCTTGGTTATCGGTAACCCAAGATGAAAATCCCACTTTTTTTGCAATGAGCCCACGCACACTCACACCACGAGAGTTTAAAAATATACCTTGGTCGTACCCAGGTTCTATGGCTTGGTGTATTTGTAATATTGGATTAACAGCAAGAAAAAAATCTTTATTGTTTACCTCTATCATATTTGCCTTTGTTTTGTAAAAAGATTTAAACAAAGGTTTTTTACTCATAAAGCCCTCTTTGGGCGTTGTTACCCATTCGCTGTTGTTCATTAACAAACTTTGCAAGTTATATTCATCCACAGGTGTAAGGTCAAGGTCTGTCCACTCTTTGTATTTATCCACACCAGTAGTATCTTTAAAACCCAAGCGAGCACTGTCTAAAAAAGTAGCTTCTCTTACTATATATTTTCTGTTAAATGGGCGAAGCGTAGAAAAATTGAGGTCGGTATTGGTTTGTTGCTTTATTTCCAACCTTTCTATAAAATGGTATTCTTTAGCCCCTTGGTTTAAATAAGTAGACTGCCCTATAGCACTAATTGGACAAATAAAAACGAAGATTTTGAAAAAGCTTTTAATAATTTGCATTTGGATTAATAGTTTAATTTTAACACTAACGAATAAATCGTATGCAAAAGTATCTTTTTAAGGACATACTTGTAGTAAATGACGGAAAAATTGAGTGCAAAGACGTATTAGTACAAGGAGAACGTATCGAAAAAATAGAGAATAATATAGCTGAAAGGGGTAATGCCATTGAAATTGATGGGCAAAATAAGCATCTTTTTCCTGGGTTGATAGACGACCAAGTACATTTTAGAGAACCTGGGCTTACACACAAAGCTACCATTGCCTCAGAAAGTGCCGCTGCAGTAGCAGGTGGCGTAACAAGCTTTATGGAAATGCCCAATACCATTCCCAATGCGCTTACCATAGATTTATTGGAGGATAAGTACAATATTGCTGCACATAACTCTGTAGCCAATTACTCTTTTTTTATGGGTGTAAGTAATGATAATGCAGCAGAAGCGTTGAGAGTAAATAATTATAAAAATGGTATTTGTGGGTTAAAAATTTTTATGGGTAGTAGTACCGGTAATATGCTGGTAAACAACCATACCACACTCGATAAAATTTTTAGCGAAAGTGAAGTGCTTATTGCTACACATTGCGAAGACGAAAGAATTATTAGACAGCAATATGAAAAAATAAAACTAGCAAAACCAAATTTAGACCCAAGCGATCACCCACTAATACGCAATGAAGAAGCTTGCTACGAAAGTTCGGTAACGGCTATACAATTTGCAAAAAAGTACAATAGCCGGTTACATATTTTACATATTTCTACCGAAAGGGAGTTGCAATTGTTTGGCAATATGCTGCCGCTAAAAGATAAAAGAATAACGGCTGAAGTATGTGTACATCATCTTCATTTTACCGCAGAGTATTATGAAAGATTGGGATATAAAATAAAATGCAACCCTGCTATCAAAGCAGCTTACAACAAAGATGCTTTATGGGAAGCTTTGTTAGATGATAGGCTCGATGTAATAGCCACCGACCATGCGCCACATTTATTATCGGAAAAAGAACCACCCTATGAGCATGCACATGCAGGGCTTCCATTGGTGCAACATGGCTTACAATTAATGTTGCATTATTACAAAGAAGGAAAAATAAGTTTAGAAAAAATTGTAGAAAAAACAAGCCACGCCGTTGCAGATTGTTTTCAAATAAAAGAAAGAGGTTACATAAGAGAAGGTTATTTTGCAGATTTGGTGATGGTGGATTTGAAAAAGGATTATACCGTTTCCAACAAAAATATTTTGTATAAATGCGGCTGGAGCCCGCTTGAAGGGTTTAATTTTAATGCCTCTATAGAAAAAACAATGGTAAGTGGGAATATTGTTTATGAAAATGGAGTAGTAAATGCATCTAATGTCGGAAGGAGATTGGAATTTATCAGATAAAAGTATTCAGTACTTAGTATTGAGTATTAAGACAGGGACTTTTATACTGGTAATTATTTTCAATCTTGTTGCACTAAAAATAAAATAAATTTTAAAACTTTTAATTAAGAAATAGACTAAAAAGTATAAGAGACTATCTAAATACTAAGTACTGAATACTCAATACTAAGCCATGGAAATTGACAAAACAACTCTTGCCGACCTTGTAATTTTTGATAGAGAAGATGAGTTTTCTATTTTTAATAAAATAAATTTTACCGTAACGAGTAGAGGTAAAGAACAGTTGCGTTCTAATTTGCTAAACCCATTGGCAGATATTACAAGTATAGAAAATGTGCAGCAAACCATTTGCTACATAAAAGATAAAAAAGAAAATTGGCCACATATTATAACCAATGGTACATTGATGGTGGTTGAAAAGTTTTTTGAATCTCAAATAGATCCCATACCTTCCAATCCTGCATCATTACAGGCTTTTAGTTATAAATTATTGCACGGACACGATTTTAATTTGGTAAAATATTCTGTACGCCATTGTTTTGATTTTATAAAAGGAATGCAAGTAGCCGTGCAATATTTTTTAAATGAAACAACCCCACAACCTTTAAAAAAACAACTAGAAGAAGCACAAAAAATATTAGACAAACCCATGCTTAATATTGTGCGCATAAAAACCCGAGCGGGAGATTTAACACCCGCAGAAATGTTAGACCTTGCTCATTTTATAAAATACAAGTATAAGCTCAATATGTTTGAGTTAATCATAATCTTTAGCAAGCTTGACGCATGGTATAGCATGGCAATGGCTATAGATAAATATAATCTTTCTGTACCTACATTTAAGGATGATAATTTGCCATACGTTGAAGCAAAAGATTTGTACCATCTTTTATTGGAAAAGCCAGTGTCTTATAACGTTTCGCTAAACCAAAAAACCAATTTTCTTTTTCTTACTGGTGCAAATATGGCGGGCAAGAGTACATTCATAAAAGCTTGTGGTACGGCCGTTTATTTGGCTCATACGGGTATGGGTGTGCCTGCTGCACAAATGCAACTCAGTTTTTTTGATGGCATACTTAGCAATATAAATGTGATAGACAATATTGCCAAAGGCGAAAGCTATTTTTACAATGAAGTGCAGCGTATAAAAGCGACGGTGCAAAAAGTAACCAACGGAAAAAAATGGCTTATACTTATAGATGAATTATTTAAAGGTACCAATGTACAAGATGCTATGAAGTGTAGCAGTACAGTTATTGAAGGGTTGCTTAAAATAAAAAATTCTATTTTTTTACTCTCCACACATTTATACGAAATAGGTGATGATTTAAAAAAACATCCAAATATTTGTTTCAACTATTTTGAAACATCGGTAGTAGATGATCAATTAAGTTTTAGTTATCAACTAAAAGAAGGAATTAGTAATGATAGGTTGGGTTATTTGATATTGAGGAAAGAGGGGGTTGTGGGGATGTTGGAGAAGATTTAAAACATGTAAAACCTTACAACGATTTTTCAGGGAAAAAATCTTTTGGGGAGCAATCTAATATTTTAGCCAATTCATTTATGTGATTCAAATTATACTTTGCTCGATACTCGGGGTTTTCAATATTGCCAATAAATCCTATTGATACATCTAACATATACGCCAACTCTTTTTGAGAAATTCCTTTCTCAATTCTTCTTTTTCTTACAGCATTTATTACGTACTGTTCAATTTTACTATGGAGTTTTTTAGGCATTATTTGTCTGACAACAAATAACATAGTATTAAAAATAAATTTTGCACATACAGGTATGTGTATTATCTTTAATTTGTAATAATCAAATTATAAAACCAAAAACACTTTTTATGAAAAGAAATTATTTCGTAGGTCAGTTGGTACTATTGGTATTAATTGGAATGTTGGCAGGTTGTAAAAAAGACAGCATATCTGTAAATGAAGAAACGTTTGTCTCGGAAAAAGGAATAGCAAATTTGAAAAGTTGGTACAACGGAAGAGGAACAGCTGATGCTATGGTAACCGCTAATCAAAATGTTCCAAACTTGGGCACATTAGATTGGAGTGCTACAATGTATAATAGTCTTTCAAAATCTTACATTACACCTATTATTAATTCTGTTCAAAAAACTAGTTTTTCCTACCTTGTAGCAAATACTGATAGTGAAGGAAGCATACTATCAGGAAAATATGTTTTTATTTTTGTAAATAGTGTGGAAACTAAATTATTACTATCGCCTAAAATAAATGCAGCTTTTGTTGAAGGTTCTCTAGTGCCCAACAATTTTAATGGAGCAATCATAGAGCAGGACTTACAAAATAAATATATTGCATCAAAGCATTATGAGAATGGAAAAATTAATTCTGCTAAAAAAGATGAAGCTGTTTATAAATTTAAAACAAAAGTTTATGAGCAACAAAAAAATAATAGCGAACCAGATCCAAGTATTGTAGGAGACCCAACTTGTATAGATTGGTATTGGCAAACTTGGATAGACGGGGTGTTAGTTAACGAAGTTTATCAATTTACTACTTGTAATGCAGGTGGTGGTGGAGGTGGTGGAACAAGTAATGGGAATGGAAACAGTTGCTCTAGTGCAGCTATTCAAGCATTTGCAAATGCTGGCTCTGCAATGAGTGGGACATTAAATACAGTAGATGAATTTTATAATGGCACAACTTTGAGAAGAGCTTATAATTGGAAAATCTATTCTGCAAATACTTGGGGGCTTTTTAGTTATGAAAGAGCAACATTAGAAAAAAAATCTTACCCAAATAATTATACGAGGTGGGAGTTTGAAACCTTCGATCATGTGCAAATTGCAGAAGTTGGTATGAACTTAGGCGGTTCTAGAACTTTTATTGACTTGGGAGCTACAATTAATATGACAAGTACTCATCAAACTGCGTGGGTTCAAATTGATTTTAGTGTTGCCAATAGTTTAGCTTGTTCACAATTTCCTCCAGTGGTATTAGCTTATAATGCAAATAAAACATTTTATGCTCCCTCATCATTAGTTATTGTTCCTAATCCACCTCCTGTAAATTAAAATAATATTAAAGCTTTGATGTTTCTTATATTTGAGACACCAAAGTTTGTTTCAAATTATAAATATGTTAAGATATATAAATGTAATTTCAATTTTACTCATCTTTTTTCTTATTGTTTGCTGTAAACCACATCTTAAACAACAAAAAAACGCTGTAAACAGAATAAAATTTTCTTTTGTAATGCCACTCGGCGTTGTAAAAGGAAAAGGCATTAGTGAAAAGGTTGATTTTTTTATTTCTTACAAAGACAATTACACTATTTACGAATTATCCTTCCATAAAACTTTGGAAAATGAATTTAAACTTATATATGATTCAATAAAATATGAATATTTTATTTTTAATAATAAAGATTCCTTTGGCTTCAATTTAAAATCTCTAAATGATTCCTTTCGTAATAAACTTGATAGAGATAGTATATTAAAGGGAAGAGGTTTCGATCAAGGAAAAGGTAATTATGATGTTTTTAAAGATATTAAAGTAAAATCTAAATCTTTAATTTATATGGGAATTAATAAAAAGTATTATTCATACATACTCGAAAATATTTTTTATGATTCTGCACATTTATATTTTGATGATAACTTAAAAGATATTCAATTCTCAATATCTAAACCACTTGATTCGATTTATAACTCAAAGCTAATTAAATTTCAATTGTTTTTGAAACAAGATAGTTTGGTAAAAGCTAATCCCGAATTAAAAAATTTTTTCGTTAGTAGTATTCAAATAAAAAAAGAAAAAAGTTCTGACGAACAATCTTTAATAAATCTATTTAAACGATTTGAAATGTTTGATAAAAGTCAGAAATAGAATTTTGAAATAAAAGATTCGTATTTGTATGCGAATCTTTTATTTTTAAAATAAACTAATCTGCATAGGATTATCTATTAAAAATTTCTTTCTAATTCTCACTCTCACTCTTTGCGAAGCCTGCGCACTTCCAATACTCATCACTTTCATCTCCCCATACCTACTAGCCACCATTACACTCGTTTCACCAGCTACTTCTTCAAATATTTGCTTCACCAACTCAGGGTTATTATTATCTTTTGATAAATGAGCCAATAACAAATGGCTCATAAAATTTGGCTTGTATTTTACAAAGATTTCCAAAGCTTCTGCATTGCTTAAATGCCCTACGCCACCACTTATTCTTTGTTTTAAAAATGAAGGATAATTTCCATTTGCTAACATATTTGTATCATAATTGGCTTCTAAAAATGCGGCATGGCATTTTTTAAAATGGCGAATAAGATTTTCGCATGGCCTACCAATATCTGTAAATACACCAATAGTAATTTCATTGCCTGTAATAATAAAACTATGTGGGTCTGCCGCATCATGAAATTTTGGAAAAGCTGTAATGCTTAGTGTGCCTATATTTACATGCTTATGTGCAGTAAATGAAATAGCATGCTGTGGTTTTAAATGATAACAACCTTTTTGAGTTGCTGCTGTTACATACACAGGCATAGCATATTTATCTGCCAGACCTGCCAGCCCACGCACATGGTCTATATGCTCATGGCTTACAAAAATAGCTTTTACATGATGGATGTTTAAGTCTAGTCGTTTCATGCGCCTTTCCGTTTCTCTACAACTTAAGCCTGCATCTATTAATACAGCTTCTGTATCGTTACCAATATAATAGCAATTACCATTGCTGCCACTATTGAGAGATGTGAATTGTAATGACATATTATGCTCTAAAAAAAAATTATTTACCAGGCAGTGGTTGTCCTACTGCAACTTTACAATCATGCCCAGGTTTACCATGTTCAGGATTTAACTTAGCACCACTTCCATTAGATATTAAAGCAGGGGCGCCATTTGCCGCATCATTACTTTGCGGCGCTTGCGCAGGTTGTAGCGCAGGCATTGTGCTAGGGTTTACAATAGTCGGTGCCGTAGTAATATTTGTATTTGCTGCTTTTGGCGCAGTAGTTTTTTGTGGAGTTGAGTTTAATGGAGCGCCAGCAGGTATATCACATCTATGACCAGGTTGGCCATGAGCGGGATTTAATTTACCATCTCCAGTATTGCCAGCTATAGTAGGTTTAATAGTACTTACTTGCTGCGGTGCTGTTTTTACTTGTGGTGCTGTTGTTGTTACCATTTGTGCAGTTTGTGGAGCTGCAGTAGTTGTAGTAGCACCTGCAGGTGGAGTGCCGCATACATGCCCTGGTTG
>JANOZW010000313.1:0-5403 GCA_031429575.1 Ferruginibacter sp. | reverse complement strand
GATCCTGCATAAATAGGATCGTAACTATATATTTTATTGAAATATCTTGACTCTTGCGTGTATACGCATTCAGCCATATGCTGGGTATAAAGTAACGCATCTGCAGAATGAATAACAGAAAGCCCAACGGCTGCATTAGCGAATAGCAATTTGCTGCTTGGTGTTGCAGGAGAATTTGGATCTACATTTAAATCGCCAAAGTCTTTTTTGCAAGAAATCAAACTAAGGTTTAGTATAACTAGTGCAATTGTATATTTTAAAATAATCTTTTTCATATTTAAGTTTTTTAAATAAATTAAAATGTAAGTTTAAATGTAAAACCCATTGATCTTGTACCTGGCAATTGGCCTCCTTCCAGCCAGGATTGTTCTAGTTCTGATGGGTCAATTCCCTTTACTTTACTGGAAATAAGCCATAGATTCTGACCAACTAAAGAAAAGCTCATGGCTTGTATAGGCCATTTTCTAAATACTTTTTTGGGTATATTTATTCCTAAAGAAAATTCTCTTAGTTTAATATACGAAGCATCATACATCCAATTTTCCCAAACAGAAAATAATGCGCCTTCATATAAATCTTGTGCTTCTACATATATTTCATTTTCTTTTCCTGTTGTAGCATTTACACCGTCCAGTCTTACACCACCTCCATTTGCTACGGCATCTCTTTTTGGTTTGCCTCTGTCATTTAATCCTGCAGTTTCTTCTGCAAGCCCAGAGCCATGGTTAAACATTTTAGTTGTTGAAATAAATTTCCCACCCTTTTGAAAATCTAATGACATACCTAGAAAAAAACTTTTATAACTGAATGAAGTAGATGCACCACCTGTAAACTTTGGTAAAATATTTCCTATCTCAACATTATCTTCAGTTACATAAAATCCATTATCATCTATCATTCTTCTGCCACTAGCATCTTTTTTTATGCTGTTACCAATAATTTCGCCGTATGGCTTGCCAATTTTGGCATTTAAAGAAACTGCAGGTGAGGCTACAAAACCGAATGCAATGTTAGATCCATCTAATGCTGTTTGTATATTATCAATACCATCGGCTAGTTCTACCACTTTGTTTTTATTTATGCCAAGGTTAAAATCTATATCCCAGTTCATACTATTATTTCTTATAGGGGTACCACCTATGCTAAGTTCGTAGCCATAGTTCTGAATATTTCCTGCATTAATTAATTCCTGCAAATAGCCGGTAGAGCCAGTTACACTTACTGGTATTATTTGCCCTTTTGCCTCTCGGAAATAATAATTAAAATCTGTTCTTAACCTGTTATTAAAAAATTGCAACTCTGTTCCTACTTCGTAGCTAGTTGAAAGGGTTGGTTTTAATATTTCATTTGGTCGCAAGTTTGGTATTGATTGAACAGAATATGTTACTGTACCAGTACCTACTGGTTTTTTATAATTATTGCCTAATGCATAAGTTTCTAAAGTATTGTAAGGCGCAATGTCTGTTCCTACTTTTGCAATAGAGCCTCTTATTTTTCCAAAGCTTAGTATCTTATTTTTAGGTAGTAATTCTGTAAAAATAAATGACGAAGATATTCCACCATAAAAATATGAATTGTTATCTTTTGGTAATGTAGAAGAAACATCGTTTCTAAGATTAAAATCAACAAATACAATATTTTTATATCCTACAGAAGAATATCCATACATACTATTTACCTTTCTTACACTTTTAAAATTTGTAGCAATTCTTTCATCCAACGAGTTGCTTACATTGTAATTGTTTGGAACAATAAAACCTCCATTTGTTGCAGCGGTTACGTTATAATTTTCTTGCTTCATCATTTCTGCAAATAAACCAGCTCTCAAAGAAAATTTGTTTACTAACTTGTCATATTCTACACTTCCTAAAATATTTGTTTCTCTAAATTTTGTTTCTTGTGTTTGATACAAAGGCGTGTTTAGTGTAAAAGAGGCTGTTCTAGCATCTCCGTTTGTATTAGTAAAATTACCTCTAGTTGTTAGCGATGCCTTCAAGCCATTTATTATTTTTGCATTAATAGACACAGCACCAAAAAGCCGTTGTATATAATTATTTGAAATATTTTCATTCACTTCTGTATAAGGGTTATCCCAATATTTGGTATTTAAATTTGTAGGGCTAGATATGTTCCAAGAGGTGAAAGTGCCATCATCTCTTTTGTATCTCTTCAGTTTATCTATTTCAATATTTCTATGAAACCATTGGTTGAAAGAACCTGTAGTTTGTGTGCCATAACCTTCTGTAGGCACATTAAACAAATGTTCATACACATAATTTGCGGCAGATGTTACAGCTATTTTATTTGTAATGTTTAATGTGTTTGAAAACGCAAACCAATTTTTTTGTTGTTTAGAATTGGGCATAACGCCTGTTCTTGTAAGATTGGTAAATGATATTCTTGAGTTTGATTCTGCACCTACTTTTGAGAAAGCAATACTTGTATTATTTGATATACCAGTTCTAAAAAAATCTCTAACATTGTTTGGTTGAGCTACAAATGGTTTTAACTGTCCAAATTCTGGATCTGAAGGATCCCAAGCATACCATGGTGCATATAATGTGCCATCCATTTTTGGCCCCCAACTTTCATCTACATCATATCTATAATATTTTGCACCATTTAATCCTGCAAGATTTGCAGGCATCGTTGCAGGGTTAAATGTAAAGTTTAACCAGTTTTGAGAAGATCCCCCACCATATTCGTTTTGGTAGTTTGGTAATATATATACGTTTTCTAAAGTTGTTGCCTGACTAAAGTCGATACCGATACCTTTTTTACTTCCTTTTTTACTCGTTATTATTACAGCTCCTTCGGAGCCTCTTTGCCCAAATAGCGCAGTTGCTGCGGGGCCCTTTAGCACATTTATTGATTCTACATCTTCAGGGTTTACGCCACTTGAGTTTGTAATCACACCATCTACCACATAAATTGGATTGCCACCTCCTAGTGTATTTATACCTCTCAATCGTATGCTAGATGTGCCAAATTTTGCACCAGATCCTCCACGTATTTGTGTGCCGGCAATTTTTCCTGCAAGCGCAGTATTAATATCTGCTATTTTTGTTGTTGTAATTTTGTCTGAATTTATTTGCTGGCTAGCATAACCAACCGAACGCTTTGTTCTACTAATTCCTAGGGCTGTAGTAACCACAACTTCTTTTAAAGTGCTAGTAGAATTTTGTAAAATAATGCTAAATGGCTCTCCACTATTAGAAGAAATTTCCTGAGCCTGAAAACCTTGTGATGTGAATACTAAAATAGCATCTTTTGGTACATCAGTAATAATAAATTTGCCGTCGGCATCAGCTGAAGTAGTTTTCTTTAGCCCTTTTATATTTACAGTAACAAAAGGAACTGCATTTCCTTTATCATCTGTAATTTTCCCTGAAATGTTTTTCTGCGCAACCACTATTAGGGATGTGAGTACACAAACTGTAATAAGTAAATACCTTTTCATATTTCTTCTGTTTAAATGTTAAGAAATACTGTGTCACCACAGTCTTTTATTTTAAACTGAAATAAGATTAATAAAATGTTAATACAAAAGGGAATCTACAAATTGCTCTTCAAAGTCTATATAAAGTGTAATTAAATGGGCGAATGTTATTTGTATGGCACTATCTTTATTTGGGGGGTATTAAATGGTGATTGGTATTTTAAATCTATTCAAACTTGTGGTCTGGGATTTCAAAAACTGACTGTACCAATTCCTTATAACTTCTACCTACAGGTATTTCTTTATTTTCTATCTCCACACTTACAGCTGTAAATGCTTCTACCTTATTTTTAGCTACAATAAAAGAACGATGTACCCTAATAAAGTTATTATCTTCTAGTAGTTTTTCTATTTGCCCAATTTGAAATTTAGTTAATATCGTTTTTTTTCGGGTAACGACTCTGATGTATTCTCTTAAGCTTTCAATGTATAAAATATCATCTAAGAAAATTTTCACTTTCTTTTTTCCAACATTAAAGAAAAGAGAAAGCGCTTCAATATTTTTATGTGGAATTGTTGTTTGAATGGGTTTTTGTTGGGTTGGTATTTTATTTATTGCCTTTAAAAATCGATTGAAGGCAATTGGTTTTTGTAAATAGTCTAACACATTATATTCGTAACCTTGCAAGGCATATTCATTATAGGCACTCGTTACAATTATATGAGGGGGATTTTTTAGTGAATTCAAAAAATCGAAACCTTTTAACTTTGGTAAATGAATATCAAGAAAAATTAAATCTATGATATTTGATTTAAGAATATCATATGCAAATACAGCATCTCCACAAGTAGCTACCAAATGTAAAAAAGGGACTTGTTTTATGTAGTCCTGCATTATTTCAGCTGCCAGTGGCTCATCTTCTATTATTAAACAATTTATTTTACCTTGCATTTTATAAAGAAATGGTTAAAGTTATTTTAAAATTTGTTTCTCTATTTTCTATTTTTAAATCATATTTTTCATACGTTAATTCTAATTGTCTTTTAACATTGCTAAGCCCTATATTATCTATAATTTCTAGCGAATGTTCTTCTTTGGTATTAGTTACTATAAATTCCAATTGATTACTGATTAGTTTTAACGACAATGTAATTGCTATATCAAAACGAGATTCACTAGCGCCATGTTTAAATGCATTTTCTACGAAAGGTAGTAATATTAATGGCGCTATTAGTGTTTTTGAGTCATCAATTTCTTTTGTAAAGCTTATATTTAACCTGTTGCTATACCTAATCTTTTCTATCTCTACATAATCCTCCAAAAGTTGTATTTCTTTTTCTATTGTTACTTTTTCAGTTTTAGTTTCGTAGAGCATATACCTGAGCATACTTGATAATTTTAAAACTACTTCTGGCGTATCTTCAGATTTTTTCCTAGCTAAGGCATAAATATTGTTAAGTGTATTAAATAAAAAATGAGGATTTATTTGAGCTTTTAAAAACTTTAATTCCGCTGATAATTTTTCATTTATTAATTTACTCTCTTTCTCTCTCCATAAAAATTGTAAAAAATATTGTTTTACAGCAAATGCAATACCAGCTGCAAAGATTAAATCTACAAAGGCAGTTACACATCTATTAATATCGTATAGAGATTCATTTCTGATATTGTAATATAAGTATGGATTATATAAGAAATAAACAAGTGGGCGATAAACTATAATTGCAAAAAATAAGGCTAATGAAATGCAAATTACCATTAAAAGGCTAGCTTTTTTCTTAAATTGAAATTTTGAAATTATAAATAAAATTAAATATGTAGTTGGTATTTTAATAAACAAAAGGCCAAGTTCAGTTATAAAAGATGTTGATAGCCTTTTATACCAAACCCAATTTGGAAACGGCCAATTTAACCATATAAATTCAAAACCTGCAGTAAGAAAGTAATAATAAACCCAAAATAA
>JANOZW010000312.1:0-5878 GCA_031429575.1 Ferruginibacter sp. | reverse complement strand
GTTTTCTAAAGAAACTTATCTGTATTGGTACGAACTGATGCTGCTTTTACGCCGTTTTGAAGAAAAAACGGGCCAGTTATACGGCATGCAGAAGATCAGGGGGTTTTGTCATTTGTATATTGGCCAGGAAGCAGTTGCAGCCGGATGTATGACATCAACCAACCCGGAAGATAAATTCATTACGGCTTACCGCGATCATGCACTTGCAATTGCCAAAGGGGTATCTGCCAAAAGTTGTATGGCTGAATTATACGGTAAAGCAACCGGTTGTAGCAAGGGAAAGGGGGGGAGCATGCACTTCTTTGGTTTAAAGGAAAATTTCTTTGGAGGGCACGGCATCGTGGGTGCACAGATCGGCACAGGTGCAGGGCTGGCATTTGCAGAAAGGTACCGCGATACAAAAAATGTTGTATTGTGCTTTTTTGGAGATGGTGCAGCAAGGCAGGGAATGTTGCACGAAACATTTAATATGGCTATGCTGTGGGATTTGCCTGTGGTGTTTATTTGCGAAAATAACCATTACGCCATGGGCACCTCTGTAGCTCGTACGAGTAAAACATTGGATATTTATAAAATGGCTGATGCATACGAAATGCCTGCGGATACGGTTGATGGTATGAGTCCGGAAGATGTACACAATGCGGTATTAAGGGCAGTAAATAGAGCAAGAGAAAAAGGCGGCCCTACCTTACTTGAAATTAAAACATACCGTTACAAAGGGCACAGTATGAGTGACCCATCAAAATATAGAACGAAGGAGGAATTGGAAGAGTACAAATTAAAAGATCCTATTGAGCATGTATTAAAAGTATTGAAAACAGAATATAAATTAACGGATGCGGAGATTGAAGTGATAGACGAACGTGTAAAAGCGGAGGTAGAAGAAGCTGTACAATTTGCAGAAGATAGTCCTTGGCCAAATGATGATGAATTGCTAAAGGATGTATATGTGGATGAAAATTATCCTTACATAACCGATTAAAACATTGCCAAAAAACAAAGGCATATTTACTATAAACAACAAAAACAAACATGGCATTAAAGAACACAACAGTTGATACAGAAACTGCAGCAATTGTAACAGAAACCGAAACTGTAAAGCAAGATTTTTTAACACAATATAGCAAGCCGCTCATTTATGGAATAAGTGCTTTGGTACTTTTATTTGCTGGTTGGTATGGTTATAAGAAATTGGTTAGCGAACCAAAAGAATTAAAAGCTACGGAAGCTATTTTTCCTGCTGAAAATTTGTTTGGCAAAATGGCAACAACAGGATTTGGTAAAGATTCTGTTGCCATCGTATTAAACGGTGGTGTATTAGATGGTGTAAAAGTTACTGGTCTTTTAAATGTAATTAAAGACTTTGGTGGTACGGCATCTGGAAACAGAGCTCGTTATTTAGTAGGAGCTACTTACTTGCAAATAAGAGAATTTGATAAGGCTGTAAAGTATTTAAATGATTTTAGTGCCAATGGAGCATATCAAACAGATATCAAGAAATACATTATGCTTGGGCATGCAAATGCAGAGTTAAAGAAAACCGATGAAGCATTTAGTGCATATAAAAAAGCAACATCCATTAATATCAAAGATGATGCGTTAACGGCTGATGCGTTGAGCATTGCTGCATCGTATGCATCTTCGCTAGGTAAATCAAAAGATGCCATTGAATTGTATCAAAATTTAAAAGATAATTATCCAAATTTTCAAGCAGTAACAAGTGGCGAAGTTGACAAAAACCTTGCTAAACTTGGTGTAACAAACTAATGTATAATATAATGGCAGTAAGCACAACAAATCTAACTGACACAACTGGCATCCAACTAAAGGATGCCTTTGTTGTAATTGTAAAAACAGAATGGAATGCACATGTGGTGGATGTATTGGAAGAAGGTGCTATAACAAAGTTGACAGAAAATGGCGTGGCTTTTAAAACTATTACTGTACCTGGTGCATTTGAATTGCCTTTTGCAGTAAGCAAATATTGGCATAATTTAAAAGAGCAAGAAGAAGAGGAATTATTAGATGAAGATTTTTTACTAGAAATAGAAAAGGTAGATAAGTTTCAACCGAAGAGCATTCATTTTCCTGATGCATTTATTGTATTGGGTTGTGTAATAAAAGGCGATACACCACATTTTGATTATGTATGTGCAGGTGTTACACAAGGCATTATGCAATTGAACACTGCATTGCCCGTGCCTACTATCTTTGCTGTGCTTACAGTAGATAATGAAGAACAAGCCCAAGAAAGAATGGGTGGTAAGCATGGGCACAAAGGCGAAGAAGCTGCTGCTGCGGCTATAAAAATGATGGCATTGGTGGATTCGTTTTAAAATGTAGAAATGCAAAACCTATAAGGTCTTTGCTAAGAAGTTTTTTTAAATACACTCCAAAAGACCTTATAGGTTTAAGACATACTGAGTATGAAAGTACAATTATTTATTCCCTGTTTTGTTGACCAACTGTATCCCACTACAGCTTTTAATATGGTAAAAGTGTTGGAAAAAGCGGGCTGCGAAGTAGCATACAATACCAACCAAACCTGCTGTGGACAACCTGCTTTTAACGCTGGCTTTTGCGATGAGAGTAGGGCAGTAGCAGAAAAATTTTTAAAAGATTTTGATCATACAGATTATGTGGTAGCACCAAGTGCAAGCTGCGTGGGCTTTATACGAAATTATTATCCTACACTTTTTGAAAACGGTGTAAACCATAATAAAATAAAAGACCTTGGCGCAAGAACATTTGAGTTTAGTGAATTTTTAATAGATGTTTTAAAGGAAGAAAATTTTGGCGCATCGCTTCATACAAAAGCTACTTATCATGATAGCTGTGCAGCTTTGCGTGAGTGTAAAATAAAAGAAGGACCAAGAAGATTATTGAGTAATGTAGAAGGATTAGAGATTGTAGAAATGAATGATGTTGAAACTTGTTGTGGTTTTGGTGGAACATTCTCTGTAAAGTTTGAGGGTATTTCCACTGCTATGGCCGATCAAAAAATAACGAATGTACAAGCTACTGGAGCATCATGTATTATCTCTACCGATTGTAGTTGTATGATGCAGCTTAGTGGTGTAATAAAACATAAAAAATTACCAATAGAAACCATGCATTTGGCAGATGTGCTGGCGAGCGGTTGGTAAATAATTTGCAAATGGGAAAATGTGCAAATATGCAAATGTGCAAATATGCAAATGTGCAAATATGAAAATGAGCAAATATGAAAATGTGCAAATATGCAAATGTGCAAATATGCAAATATGCAAATGTGCAAATGTGCAAATATGAAAATGTACAAATCTACAAATAGCCCTTCAACCCTACAAACAATATTCAACAATATTCAACTTCTTACAAAATGAACTACTGGCTCATAAAATCGGAACCCATAAAATATAGTTGGGATAAATTTGTAGCAGATAAAGTTACTTTTTGGGATGGTGTGCGCAATTACACTGCACGTAATTTTTTGAAGGCAATGAAGAAAGGCGATAAACTTTTCTTTTACCATAGCAATGAAGGTTTAGAAATTGTTGGCATTGCAAAAATTGTAAAAGAATTTTATCAAGACCCAACAACAACTGAAGATGCTTGGGTTGTGGTAGATGTATCACCTGTAAAAAAACTCAAAAGACCTGTTACATTGGCCGAAATAAAAGCTGTACCTGCATTACAAGATATGGCACTTATAAAATCTTTTAGGCTTAGTGTGCAACCTGTAAAGCAAGAAGAGTGGGAGTTGATAATGGAGATGGCAGGGGAGAAGGTATAATTAGCTAATATGCTGATGTGCTAATTTGCTAATGTTGTGCGATTTTATTAATTTTCTAAAAATGAAAAAGAGACACATAGTAATACTTACAGGCGCAGGTATAAGTGCAGAGAGCGGTTTAAAAACGTTTAGAGATAGTGATGGGCTTTGGATGGGCTATAACATAGAAGATGTAGCTACACCAAGGGGTTTTGCAAAAAATTCCGCACTCGTGTTGGATTTTTATAATCAACGCAGAAAAGATGTAAAAGCCGCCGAGCCTAATGATGCACACAAGGGTTTAGCAGCTTTGGAAAAGATTTTAAAGTAACCATTGTTACTCAAAATATAGATGATTTGCATGAGCGTGGCGGCTCCACTAAAATATTGCACTTACATGGGCAAATTTTTCAAATGCGGAGTGTAAAAAATACAGAAGAAATTTTCCCGATTGATGGCGATATAAATGTTGGAGATTTGGCAAACGATGGTACACAACTACGGCCACATATTGTATGGTTTGAAGAACCTGTACCCATGATAGAAAAAGCAGCATTTGTTATGCAAACGGCAGATATATTTGTGTTGGTTGGTACTTCGCTACAAGTTTACCCTGCGGCAGGTTTAATAGATTTTGTGCCAAATGAAACACCAAAATATATTATAGATAAAGTAATACCCGAAGTGGGGAAGTATGAAAATATTATTGCTATAGAAGGAACTGCAACGGAAGGGATAGCGAAATTGACGAAAATATTAATACCTTCATGATATCGAAAACCTTAAAAATTTTTCTGGTTATTTTTTTTAGAAGTTAAGAAAAATGTTTCACATCATTAGCTTGATACATTTTCTCAAACTTTCTTTCCATCCATTAATTTCAAGTCCAAAAGTTGAAGATATCTTTTCCGTATCTAACACTGAATAAGCGGGTCTAGCGGCGGTTGTAGGAAATTGTGCTGTAGTAATTGGATTCACTATACAAGTTGTATTTATTTGCGAAGCTATTTCTTTTGCAAAATCGTACCAACTAATATTGCCTTTGTTGCTGTAATGATAAATACCCGCTACAAAATTATTTTTATCAATAATTTGCATAATGGCAGCAGCAAGATCAGCAGCATAAGTAGGCGCACCACGTTGGTCATTTACTACGCCAATGCTTTCTCTTTCGTTCATTAACCGCAACATCGTTTTTACAAAGTTATTCCCAAAGTGGCTATAGACCCAAGCGGTGCGTATGATGATGCTATTTTCATTTTCGTTAATGGTATTTAGTTCACCATCTAGTTTTGTTTGCCCATAAAAGTTCACTGGGCTTGTTTTATCATCTGGTTTGTAAGGGGTAGTAGCTTTACCATCAAAAACATAATCTGTTGAAATGTGAATGAATTGGGTATTGTGTTTTTTGCATGCTTTAGCTAAATAGCCAACTGCGGTAGCATTCACACTTGTTGCAAGTGCTCTTTCTTGTTCTGCTTTATCTACAGCTGTATATGCAGCGCAGTTTACACAAATATCAATTTTATTACTAGTGAAAAAAAAAGTTACAGAATCTTCATCTGCTATTTGTAATTCGTTTCTACCAGCAAATAAAAAATTGTATTGAGAAAATGATGCTTGTAATGCCTCAAACTCACGCCCAAGCTGCCCTTGCGCACCTGTAATTAAAATTATTTTTCTTGATTCTGAATTTGATTTCATTAAAATTCAATGTTATTTTCGCAATTGTTAAATGTAGGTTGTATCAAATCTTTGGGAGAAATTATTTCTTTACCAGCCTCTATTTGCCAATCTATATTCAATAACTTATCATTGTATATTAAACCAGCCTCTGCTTCTTTTTTGTAAAATGCATCACATTTATAAAATACTTCAGCTGTTTTGCTGAGTACAGAGTATCCATGCGCAAATCCCTTTGGTACCAGCAACTGTCTTTTATTTGCAGCAGATAATTCTATTGAAAACGATTTTCCAAAAGTAGGAGAACCTTTTCTCATATCTACCACCACATCTAAGATAGCACCAGATAATACTCTTATAAATTTTGTTTGTGCATAAGGTGCAAGTTGATAGTGCAAACCACGTATTACACCGTACTCAGAGCGTGCTTGGTTGTCTTGT
>JANOZW010000311.1:0-37834 GCA_031429575.1 Ferruginibacter sp. | reverse complement strand
TCACTGTCTTTTGCATCGTCTGTGCCTTGGTCTGCTGCGCTAAACGTAAAGCCTGATGGTAAACCACTAAACCTTACTTTGTAATCGCCTGCTGGTAAGCCTGTAAATAAATACTCTCCTAAGGCATTGGTATATGCTATTGTTTGGGTTAATGGACCGACTCCATCAGGATCTATAGATGTACCTGTGCCATCTAGCAACTCAACTTTTACATTGTTTACACCAAGTTCGCCTGCATCTTGTATGCCATTGTTGTTTAAATCGTACCATACTCTATTGCCTAAACTTGCTGTACCTGCTGGTGTGCCTTGCGTTATTCCTGCGTCCACACTTGTAATGTTTTGACCTGCTCCTAAGGTTATGGCGGCTGTTCTTCCTGTTGTTCCTTTTACATCACTATCGTTTGTGCCATCTGTTCCACTACCGGGTAAGCCTGTACCACTTGCATCTTGGCTAGTAAATACAAAGCCTGCGGGTAAGTTGGCAAACTCTACTGTATAGATGCCTGCAGGTAAATCTACAAATTTGTAGTTGCCGTTTGCATCGGTTACCACTACATATGGTTTACCTGGAGTAGCGGGATTGTTTACCGGATTGCCTGCGCCGTCTAGTAATCTTACCGTTACATTTGGTACGCCTGCTTCGCCCGCTGTTTGTAAACCGTCTTTGTTTACATCGTTCCATACTCTATCGCCTAAGCTGCCTAAGCCTGCGGTGTTGGTATGAATGCCTAAATCTACTGTCATATCTCTTGTTACACCTGCTGCTGTTGGTTTTAATTCTTTTATGGGTGATACATAACTACCTGCAAAGAAACCTGTGCCTGCGCCAAAATCACTGTCTTTAGCATCACCGCCGGGGTTGGCTGCGGTTACATCTTTTGGTGATAAGCTATATCCTGCTATTGGTGTAGCTGCTACAATATATTTACTTGGATCTAAATTTGGAAATACATAATACCCATTTGCATCTGTTGTGGTAGTTAGGGTTGCGCCATCATCGGCATTGCCTCTTATGCCATCCGGACCTACGTTATACAACGTCATTGTTACGCCTGCTACACCCGGCTCGCCTGCATCTTGCACGCCATTATTGTTTATATCATTCCACACAAAATCTCCTATGGCGCCTTTAGGATCATTTTTTAATCCTGCATCTATATCTGTTATAACTGTTCCGCCTGTACTAATGGTTATAGTACCTGTTCTACCTGTTGCAGGATTGGGGTCACTATTGTTTGGTGTACCTACACCTGTACCTGTACCTGTAGTAAGTACGGTACCGCCTGGTGCACTAAATCCTACCTGATAAGTACCATTTGGTAAATTATTAAACAAATAGTTTCCATTAGCATCAGTTGTTGTTACAGCTAATACATTACCTGTTACCGCATCATACAACGTTACTGTTACGCCTGATACGCCTGGTTCTGTTGGACCGTTTGCGTTTATGCCATCTCCATTAGTATCAAAAAATACTTGGTTACCAATACTGCTTGGTATGGCTTGTGCTTTAAAGATCAAGCCTGCATCTATATTTGGATTGTTCTCTCCTGCACTTAAGTTAATACCATAACTCTGTCCTAATACATTTACATCACTGCCTGTTGTACTTGGCCCCGTGGTATTGTTATCGTCTGTTAAATTTGTTTGTGTGGTGATGCTATAATTTGCAGGTGGGGTTACTCGTATAAAGTAACTTGTCTGCGCTATTGTTGTTGCGTTTGTTTGGTCCGTTGGAGTCAAATTGTCAAAATTATAAATACCAAAAGCATCGGTAATGGTACTTGCTACTATTAGATCGTCTGCTGTGTTTGGCAAACCATCCGCACCGTTTTGGTACAAGTTTACTGCTACACCTGCTACGCCCGGCTCTGTGCCATCTTGAATACCATTGTTCCTTGTTCCGCCGCCTGCACCTTCGTCTAGCCACACTTTATTGCCGAGGGAAGCGAGGGTCTTAAAACCAAAATCAAAACTATGATTATTATCATTGGTATTAAATGTAGCAATAGCATTATTGCCATTTATTATTCCATCATTGTCAATTTTATCTATACTATTTGCAGATGCATTGGATTGAGTTGGTTGAAACCCAGCTAAAGCTGCTTGCTTTGAAGCACCTGTAGCATTTACGATTCTTACTTGGTAATCAAAACCAGGTAATACATTTAATGCAGGTACACCAGGTAAATTTGCCGCTGCTTTTCTTGTATCTTCTGTTGTTAATGTATTAAAAAAGTATGATCCAGATTGACCAGCAATAGTTGCAGTGGTAGTGGTAGCTACTACCACATCGTCAGCATTGCCAAAAATACCATCTAAACCTGGACTAACAAGTTCTACCGCAACCCCGTTAATTCCTAATTCACCAGCACCTTGTAGTCCATCACCATTTGTATCATTCCATATACGGTTACCAACTTCAATGGGTTGGTATGGTGTTAATACTTCCACATCTCCCATTGCATTTGCTTTACCCATGTTAGAAGGGTCGTTAGAAACAAATGTTGTCAATTCTAACCTTTGCGCCATATTACCATTTATTGCCGCTCCATTGGTGTTTACAACCATTCTTTCTAGTCCACTAGTAAATGTTTGACTCACAGGATCCATCAATGTAAATATGTATTCGTTTGTACCGTGTACAATACCCAACCCACCATCTCCTTTATTAAAATGAGCAGTAATAGCTCCTCCAGTTCCATTCAACGTTAAAGCTCCTGCCAATCCATTTTCACCAGAATTTGCAGCATCAATTGAAAAATTATGATTGTTTAAATAATATCCTCCTTGGTTGTTACCAGGAGCAGGACCACCTGGAGATGTATAAGCTGATGTTCCAAAACCAGAACCAGGGCCATATGCACCTGAAGTGCCAGCACCGCCTATCCCATAAGGAGCGCCTGTATTGGTAGTCCAATTGGTAGTTCCTGTAATTACTTGATTGCCTACAGGATATATGCCATCTAATGTTCCTGTTGTAACCCCATAGTTAGTTGCTTGACCTCTATTTTCTAGTGTCCAACCAGCACCCACTAAATCTTTTCCTGCAATCAAATTATCGCCTGAAGCTAAGCCTCTGTACTGAATACCAGCTGCACCGCCAAATCCTGCAGCGCCTGGAAAACCATTAATATCTGGTTGTTGGTAACCCATTTGATCGCCAAAACGATCCCTCATTCCAATTAACATCTGACCATCATCACTAAATTCAATATCTGCTAACATTGGTTGTGGGTATGTAGTACCTCCATTAAATACAGCTGCAAAACCGGTATTATAACCATTTTGCAACGGTCCTGTAGCACTACCATCACCATTGTTCTGCCAAGCGCACCAATAGTTATTTCTAAATGGAAATCTTGTATCGCTATTTCCAAAACCACGTCTGTATGTCAATGGAAATCTCAACACCTCTGTAAATACACCTGTAGATGGATTCATTTCATACACAACGCCACGCTGACCTGCAGTATCTACACCTAAATTATGATTTGTTGTTTGTTCTTTTACCATTACACCGCCTACATATACTTTACCATTAGCAGTTTTTAAACCAAATGGATGCCATGTAAGTGTGCCTAACCCTGTAGGGTTAGGAATTACCCAGGTTGTTACATCTCCAGCTACAAAACTCGTTTTAAGTGGAGCACCTACATTAATTCTGTGCAATTTATTTTCAAAAAGATTTACTAAATATAAACTTTTACCATCTTCAGAAAGGTCAATATCACCTATACCTCTTTTTCCAATGTTTGCAAACGCAGCTTGATCTTGTGATGTTCCATTACTAGCTGGTGGAATATAATTTACATCACCCGGTGTAGCTGAACGAGTATCTGTACCTACATTAATACCTATTGTGGAAACTTTTACCAATAAACTTGGCAGTGCAGGGTTACCTGTTGTTACCTGAGATTTATAAATAGCATCTATACCACTTGGACCAAAGCTAACGTGCCTTTTATAATAAGCACCAAGCAATAATGTATTTGTTGATTTCTGATAGGTTAAACCAAAAATACTCCCTAGGTTACTATGCGCTTCCCTTTGTACCTGTGCAGGATCAAAGGCTCCAGCTGTTCCTGTAGCTGGAAGGCTGTAAGGCATCACAAACAAATTATCTCTTGTTCCAGATGTTCCACCACCAGTTGCATTCCCCGCACTTATAACGTTTGTAGCTATAAAAGGATTGCTGTTAGTAACATACCATTCACTACTTGCAACTCCATAATTTACATTAGCGGCTGGTGCTGTAATAAATTGAACATCTGTATTACTAGATGCAGCGGTTGTATTACTACCTAGTCCGTTTTGTAAACCACTTGGTGTTACAAATTCAACTCTATAGTTACCCGCAGCAACGGGTAAAGTGTAAGTACCTGTAGTACTTGTAGTAGTAGATACTAATACATTAGCAGCATTGTATGCATTAACTACAACATTGGGAGCCCCTTTTTCGTAAGGAAAGCTGGTCGCAGTATTATCATAAAAACCATTGTTATTAAAATCTTTAAAGACGGTACCCAAAATTTGGGCTTTTGCGGAAAAATTTATGGCAAGCATTAAAAATGCTACCAATAAAAAAGTAGAGGCTTTTTTCATTGATGGGGGGTTGATTAATTTTGTAAATTTTTAACTACACTGTATAACGCATTACACTACACGATATTGTACGAATAAGACGAAATTTAACTAAAAAAGTTTCCTTTTATTAATTTCGGCAAATTTTAAACCATCTTTTTTTTTAAGCAAATTTATTAATACACAATCTTAATATTATGTTGATAAACAATTGTTTAATTATGAAAAATGTTAATATCTACTTGCTAAGATCTTGAAAATATCTACACTATAGTATGCATATTTCAATTATATGTTTTTAAATATTTTATATGCTTTACATTACTGTTATTACACAGTCTATAAGGTAGATACAATGAAATTATCAAACCTACAATCATGAATTTTAAAAGTTCTTTTAAATTTATTCTTTGGTTACCGGAATTTTATTCCGCTTGTACTAAACAGTATAAGATTGATTGTAATTGGTTAGACAATGTTACAATGGACAATACTTTTCATATATAATAGCGAAGGATGTTATAATTATGATCCTTTATTAGGATTATTTACCCTAATAAAATAATTATGTTGTGCTTTATTGCTATAATATTAACCTGTAGTAAGTGAGGTTTGTAGATACGTAATAACATTCTAATAAAATCATTAAAAGTTCAGTTGCAAGCCCGGTTTTGTGGGGCAAGCGTTATCCCCAAACATTTATTTGGTGTTTTCCTGCAACTGATTGTTTTGGTAAACAGCTCTCCATCCAATTATTTGTAATTAAATATGGAAGATAATTTGTATAACGAAAAACAATGTTTATTTATTGTATTCCCATTTTTGGATACTGCTGTTCCAAGCAAATGCATAAATGTTTTCTTGTTTTTCTGTAGGAGCCGTAAGATTATAGTTAAATTCAATAGCAAAAACTTGCATATTGCCTGAGGCCTTATCGAATTTTATTCTTCTAGCTTTATCATCACCTCGTGGTCCAATATCAGAAATTGAAAATTCAAGCGAAGGATGGCTGTAAAATTTTCCATCTTTTGAAAGTGATACAGAAAAGATATCGGAGGTTCTAGCACTGCCAAAATACAGCTTTCTTTTTCCAGTAATATAAGAAATGCCCATACCAAGTGCGTCAACATTGCTTATTTTGTCTATTATTTTTCCTGTAGCAGCATCTATTGCATAAATAAATCCTAGTTCTTTATCTCTTGTACTACCGTGTACAGTTGATACATACAACGTATTGCTTTCACATAAATAAGTAAAACCTAATATTCCATATGGGTTAGTAGAAGAAATAATTTCTGTTGAAGGCAATTCCATAAACATTTTCATCTCTCCTGTATTACCATCTACTTTGTAAATCGTGTTTTGCTTTGCAGGCGGATTGTCCAATAAATTAATAACAGGTACAGGCCCTACAAAACAATTCCCTTGTGGGTCTATTAATATTGGTCCTAACCAACCAGCCATTTTCCAACTTGGGTGTTGATATAATTTTTTACCGCCATTACTCGTATCTCCTGTCGCATTAAATTGAATTAGGTGCAACCCCATTTTTCTGTTTTCTGATGTACTGTATGCTGTTCGATTAGGATCAAATCCAATACCTTTAAAAAATGCTGGTTGGTTTTTGCATTCGTTTGTTTGAAAATCTACAATCTCATCTTTACAAGAAAATAAAACAGTTGGCAGCAGGCAGAGGGCGAAAAGCAGCTGGCAAATTGCAGTTGGCAAATTGCAAACAGGCTTTAGTATTTTTAATTTAATATTCATAAAGCATAAATATTGTTTAACTACTTTTAAAGTATTTTATTTTATTGGTACAAACATTGGCCCTGCAAAACAAGGATATGATTTTGTAATATATATTCCATTTTCTAAAACAGATTCAGCCCAGCAATATTCTCTCCCTTTGCTATCATCATTTTTTAATTGAGCCACATACCACAGTACTAGTTTTTTATTTTGAATATTATCTGGTGTTGAGTCTATAAATTTTTCTGGGCCTTGTTGATAATCGGTATTGCAACATGGACCAATAGTAATCAAATCTGCTTCGCCTTCTTCTACTGTTGTTTTATTTTGGGTTACATACACATATGCGTTATCGCCTCTGCCTTTATCACTAAATCTTCCATTTCCAGGTTGCATAAAAAATCCTGTGCCATTATTATTTGTAAATTGATATTGGTAACCCTGTGGCGTGTAAGCAGTATTTGAAGATTGCAATTGCCATTTTTCATTTTGCCAAGCAGTCCAATTGGCGCCATTCCATTCTGCAAAATTATTTTGCTCATCAGCAAAAGCAATTCTAAATACAGGTCTATATGTGCCATCGTTCCCGCAACCTCTGCCTATACTTGCCGCAGCTACCCTAAAGCTGCCGTCTTTATAAAACTCATACCGCTGGCGATAGTTATAATTGCAAGGACTTGGCCACAATTCACTTTTAAAAACTTGCTCTAAAGCAAAGCCAACAAAAGAGCCAGCATCATTTTTTATTTGCAAAATTTTTGGTGGCTCAAAAGCAATTACCGCCGCTTGCGAAAAATATGGGCAACCCACCGCATCACTATAACCAAAGCCATCTGTGCCGCTGTAACTCACATGCCAGTCAACCAGCTTTGCACTTTGTAATATTGGCTTACCATTAAAACTTACTTGTGCTATGCGAAGCCCATCGCTACTTGTAAGCATGTAATTCATTTTCCAACCATCTTTATCTAGCGGGGTTTCTTTTTCACAAAAGCATGCCGTTATTTTATCGTCTTGCAATCTTCTTTCTGTAATTGGTTTTACTGGCCCTGTGGTTCCAGTGTTTGTCCAGCGTACGCCGACGAGCTTATATTCTGTAAGGTCAACAATTGCCCAAAGCGCTTTTCCATCTTTTGTAAAAGTGGGTGCTACACACAGATGCCTGCTACGCTCACACCTTGTTCTATTCAATGCGGTTTTCGTACTAGCCATCAATGCATCTTTTTCTGTAGGCTTTATGCCATATGCTTGCTGTACTTCTGGAGAATTGATTGCAATTTTAATAGCGATATTTTTTAAGTATAATGGTATTTCGGGTTGTGTTTGTTCTTGAGTAGAAACGGCAATTATTTTATTTTCTTTAATATTTACAATACCAATACTTGTGAGGTTTAATGTGTAGTTATACATTTCTACTTTATAACAATCTACAATATTTACAATTCCCTTTGTACTCGATAAATCGCTTTCTCTTGCAGGAAGAACAGCAAAAATTTCATTTCTATAGGCGTCGTTGTTTTTTACATTTCTAACGTATTTTGTAAAATTTACATCTACAATAGCAATTTGTTGTGCCAGTTTTTGCTGTACTGTTAAGCTATCTCCACAAAGCAATATTGGTGTTGGCAATGCCATTGCCTTTTTTATTTCATCTACTTTTGGTAAAACAAAATCAAATGTTTTTAAAGAATCTGTATTGGCAACAATAGAAGATAAAACATCTTCATCGTATTGATTTTGTGGTTTTGTATCATTGCTCGGGTTGCAAGCAGAAAATAGTATAATAAAAATATAAGTGGTGAAGAGGGTACGTTTCATCATAAAAATTATTATCGCAAATTAATATTTCTTTTTGGTTTCGTCTTCAGTAAATGGGTTTTGATAATTTTTATTTTGGATAAAGCTAGAATCGCTAAGAGCCAATAGGAAATTATTTAAGTGTATTTTATCTGCTTCGCTTATTAAAAAGCCGTTTATGAGTGTGTCTTTATAAAGATTTAGTTTTCCATCTCCTTTGTTAGCGCCTTCGTGTATTGTTCTCCCGCCATCAGCATAAATATTTATCACATCCATTAAAGATGCAGCACCACCATCGTGTAGGTAAGGCGCCGTATATGCGAGATTGCGCAATGTAGGCACACGAAATTTTCCCATATCGGTTTTGTTTTTGGTAAGTTGAAAAAGTCCTTGGTCATAGTCAGGGTAAGCACCTTTGGCATCAATATTATACAAGCCTGTATTAAAATAAAAAACGGCATCGCCTTTCTCGTTAGTGATATTGGGTGTAGAAAAATTAAAACCTCCGTGGCAGGATGCACATTTTAATTCAGAAGAAAAAAACAACTGCATACCTCTTTTTTCAGATTTATTTAATGCATTACTATCGCCTTTTAGGTACTTATCATAATTAGAATTATTTGATTGAAAGCTCAATATAAAACCACTAATGGCTGATTTTATATTTTGCCAAGTAATGTCTTTGCCTGTTTCTGAAAATAGTTTTTGGTACTCTTTATCTTCTTGTATTCTTTTTAAAATCGCATCTTCATTTCCTTTTACACCCATTTCTATTGGGTGCGTATTAAACAAAGGGTTGTTCATTTGTTGCAAAGGAGAGTGTAATGTAGAATCTGCTGCAGTAAAATATTTTAAATAAGATAGATTAAAAAGCGGTTGTGTATTTCGTTGGTGCAAATCTGCAAATGCCCCAAGCGAGCGTTTATATCCATCTGTAAAGGCAAATTGCGGATTATGGCATGTGCCGCAAGAGCGGGTATTGTTTATGGAAAGCCTTCTGTCAAAAAACAAATATCTGCCTAGGTTGGTTGTTGGTTGATTGGTTGATTGGTTGTTCGTTTTACAAGAGCTTATTAGCTTACTTATTCCAAATAAGAATACAACTATACAAACAACAACAATATTTTTTTTGGCCATAAACATATCATTACAAAAATAGCTTTTAAGCCTTGATAAATGTTATCAATATTATCCTATTTATATTTGCAGCAATGGCACAAAAAAAACTACTTCGCTTTGCACAAATAAAAGAATTTGACAATGTATTTGAAAAGCCTACAGATATGCAAGGCAAATGGCAGGGGCATTTTAAAAACGACAATTCACTAATTTTAGAACTTGCCTGTGGGAGAGGCGAATATACAGTTGGACTTGCGCAATTGCACCCAAATAAAAATTTTGTAGGTGTGGACATTAAAGGAAACAGAATGTTCATTGGGGCTAAAAAGGCGCTGGATAATAATCTTGTAAATGCCGCATTTTTACGTTCTCAAATAGAATCGTTATCCTATTGTTTTTCTAAAGATGAAGTAGATGAAATTTGGATAACCTTTCCCGACCCACAATTGCGTATTTCTAAAGCCAAAAAAAGATTAACGCATCCTCGATTTTTGAGGCAATATCAACAAATATTAAAAACGGATGCGCCAATACATTTAAAAACAGATTCTCCAAATTTGTATCGTTTTACAAAAAAGATAATAGCCATGTATGGGCTTACCATTTTGGAAGATAGTGCCGATGTGTATGCAGAAAAGGTTGTCGTTCCTGAATTAAAAATAAAAACACACTACGAAAGTTTGGATATTGCAGGCAGTAAAAAAATTCATTATTTAAAATTCAGTTTGCCAAGTATTATTGCCAACCATGATGATGTATTACAACAAATATTGGTAGAAGAAAATGATTTACAAGCATGAGTAACTTAATAGAAGAAGAAGATTTTTATTATAATATTGAAGGGTTTATGGTGCTCACATCTTCGTATCATTTAAAGCGTGAAACATGCTGTGGCAGGGGCTGTTTACATTGCCCATACGAATATAAAAATGTAGAAAAAGAAAGAAGACAAGCGTTGTTAGTAGAAAGGCCGCCAGTAATATTAATGAATACTACCAAAAAATAAACCATGGCAAAAAATTTAAAAAAAGCAGATGGTACATTTACATTTTTTGATGATGTATATGATGTCGTACGACAAATTCCAAAAGGCAGGGTAACATCTTATGGAGCTATTGGAAAATATTTAGGTACCGCTTTATCTGCTCGTATGGTGGGTTGGGCCATGAATGCAGCGCACAACCAAAAGCCAAAAGTACCAGCGCATAGGGTTGTTAATAGGCAAGGCATGCTTACAGGTAAATTTCATTTTGCTACACCAACTTTAATGGAGGAATTATTATTAAAAGAAAAAATTGTGGTGAAGAATGAAAAAATTGTTGGCTTTGAAAAATATTATTGGGATCCGAGTGTGGAGCTAGGATTTTAGGGGCTAAGAGATCGAAGGGGAAAAGGAGGAAAAGAGATGGTGCATTTTGCCTCTCCTTTTCTCCTTCGACCTCTTAGCTTTCTTTCTTATACTTTTAGCTCTCTTACAAATAACAAATACCTTTACACAAATTTACACCATGAGCCAAACAATACAAGGCACCATAGCTTTTATAAACCATCACAAGGGCTATGCTATGATTGAATATGAAGAAGGCAATAAGAAAAAAACCGTTCGGGCAAGTATTGATGATAAGGCACAAAAAGAAATGAAAGAGAAAAAACTTATCAAAAAAACGCATCATTTTATGGTGGGCGATGTAGTAAGTTTTCAAGTAAAATTATCTGATAGGGGAGATAGGATGATGGCCGTTGGTACCAGCTTTTTATACAACAATGCATTAGATGTACTTATCAATAAAAGCTTTTTAAACAATAAATTTATTGGGTATCTAAAAAAAGTAGATGATAGCTATTTTGTAAAAGAGATAGACAGCTATTTGTTTTTTCATGTGCCATTTTCGCCTTGGCAAATTGTACCTAAAGAAGTTGACCTAAACGAACAAGTAACTTTTTCGCTCGAAAATGTAGATAAAAAAGAAAAAATATTTGCCTCTCTTTTAAATAATGAATATATACCAGAGTTTGAGCAAGCCGTAAAATTATTTAAAGCTAAAACACCTATTAATGCTGAAGTGTATAAGATTACACCGCATGGCATTCACCTAAACATTATGGGCACTAAAATACAAGCTAAAATTGCTTTTGAAGAAAATGTAAAAATTGGCGATACCATAAACGTTTTGATTACTTACTTGGGGAAGAATAAAATTGCGGTAGAGAAAGTTGTTTAGTGTTTATTTTTTCAACAAAAACATCAATGGAATATCCAATCGTTTTTTCCAATAAACCTCCGCATGACCATCACCTACAAACTCTTTGCTTACATAATTTTCAGCAGTAAAGCCTTTGCTTGTAAAAAGTTTATCCACTTTAATTTGATAAGGCTTGTAATAGTAATCTAATGAAATACTTCCATAATCAAAATAGAGTTTGTGCCCTTGAGGAAACACTGCATTTCTTTCTAAGTATTTCATAAAAGCTGCAGGCACAGGATTTTTTTTGGCAGGTACAACGCCAGGCCAATGTGTAGATAAACATGCTGCTCCACCAAATACCTTTGGATATTCACACATGGCATATAAAGAAATTAGACCTCCCATACTTGAGCCAGCGATAAAAGTATTATCTCTATCCTTTAGTGTAGCATAATTTTTATCGATAAAAGGCTTTAATTCTTTTACCAAAAACTTTAAATAGCTATCAGAATTTACTTTAGTGTTAAACAACAATCCATCGTTTCTTTTTATTTTATACATTGAATCTTGCACAGCCTCATTAAAACTTTCAAATGGTTTTTGAGGGAAATATTCTGCATGTCTTTTTTTATCGCCATTCCAAATGCCTACCACAATTGTACTTTTAATTTTGCCTTCTTTTAATAATTGGGTCATCATTTCATCCACACCCCATTCTTGCTTGTTCCAAGTAATGCTAGTATCAAACAAACTTTTACCATCGTGCATATACAAAACGGCATATTTATTTTTGGTATTATAATTTTCTGGCAACCATACATCTATATTGTGTTGTGTAAGATATTTTGATTCGAAATTTTCATAATGCTTTATTGAACCCTGTGTAACTTTCGGTATTTGTGGGTTTGCAACAATGGTAGAAATTTTTGTGTCTTGCGCCAAAGAAATTTGGCTAATTATTAAAAAAATAAGGGTTGAGAAAATGCGCATGGCTTTGTTTATTTTACATCTAAATATATAAAAGTTTTTACTCAAATTAATAAACTTGAGAAAATACTAATAATCGTTAGTTTTGTTTCATAATTATGGCCAAAATAAAAGTGCTACAAAATGGCACAAAAAAAGATATTATTTTAAAAAATGCAGCAGCCCTCTTTCGCAAAAAAGGGTTTAAAGCTACAACAGTAAGAGAACTGGCAGAAAGTTTGGGTATAGAGGCCCCAAGTTTGTATAATCATATAGGTTCTAAAGCGGAGCTGTTGCAAGAAATTTGTTTTGCTGTTGCGATAGATTATACAGCCAATATGAATATTATTATTGATTCAAATGAAACCGCAGCAAAAAAATTGGAGGCAATTATTCGTTTTCATGTACGCAAACTTTCTACAGATTTTGATAGGGTTTTTGTATCGGACCATGAGTGGAAACAATTGCCAAAGAAAAAACTAGAAGAATTTTTAATGTATCGAAGGACTTATGAAAAGCATATCGTAGAAATTGTTGCTGATGGAATAGAGAAAAAATTATTTAAAAATTTAATACCAGGCATAACAGTGCTTACAATACTTTCAGCTGTTCGTGGATTAGAATTAACACAGCGTCACAAAAATGAATTTACAATAGAGCAATTAGAAGACAATATGGTACAACATTTACTAAACGGAATAATAAAATAAAATGGCAGTACATTTTCATTCATTAAAAATAAAAGAAGTTATAAAAGAAACGGCGGATTGTGTGTCCGTAAGTTTTATAATACCTGAAGAATTAAGTGATGTGTTTTTGTTTAAAGAGGGGCAAAATATTACTTTAAGAAAAATAATTAATACCGAAGAAATTCGTCGTTCTTACTCTATATGCAATGCCCCTCACGAAAAAGCATTGAAAGTGGCTATTAAAAAAGTGGAAGGTGGTTTATTTTCTACTTTTGCAAACGAAGTATTAAAAAAGGGAGATGTTTTAGATGTATTACCGCCCACAGGCAGATTTACATCAAAAGATAAAGAAGGCAATTATCTTGCCATTGCAGCAGGGAGTGGTATTACACCAATTATTTCTATCATAAAACACACGCTTAAAACACAGCCAAATACTAGTTTCACATTAATTTTTGGAAACAAAAGCCGTAGCTCTATTATATTTTTTGAAGAAATAGAAGGACTTAAAAATAAATACATGGAGCGGTTTACCTGTGTAAATATTTTAAGTAGAGAAAGAACAGATGCAACAATTAATTATGGTAGAGTAGATATAGAAAAACTAAAAAATTTAAAACATTTACTAAATTTTAAAACATTTGATGGCGCATATATTTGCGGTCCCGAAGAAATGATTTTTGCTGCAAGTGCATTTTTAGAAAGCGAGGATATTGCAAAAACCAATATTCATTTTGAGTTATTTTCTTCTCAAAGCAATAAGCAAGAAGCAGTTGACAAAAAGCAACCAGCAAAAGAAATAGACAATAGCCCAAAAAGCAATATCACCATAAAACTTGATGGGCGTACGTTTGATTTTGCACTTGGGTATAAAGCAGATTGTATTTTAGATGCTGCGCTGGCGCAAGGTGCCGACTTGCCTTATGCCTGCAAGGGGGGAGTGTGTTGTACTTGCAGGGCAAAATTAGTGGAAGGTAAAGTGCATATGGATGTAAATTATGCATTAGAAGAAGAAGAAATAGCGCAAGGTTTTATACTCACTTGCCAGAGCCATCCTCTTACAGAAAAAGTGGTGATTGATTTTGATGTAAAATAATAAACAATTAAAATAAAGTTATCTGCTTACTGATGAAGAAAGAATACGACGCCTTATCAAAAAAAGAATTGATTGCGCTGTTGCAAAAAACAGTCATACAAAAAAATTATGGCTTGGTATGGGAAGAAGATAAAATAATAGAGCATAGCGTTGCTGAATGTACTTTAAGAAAACCTACTCTTACCGAAATAAAAAAAAATAAAATTGTTGGTAAAAAAACTGGACAAGAAAATATATTGATAGAAGGAGATAATTTTCATTCCTTAACGGTTTTAAGCAACACACACACAGACAAAATAGATCTCATATACATAGACCCACCTTATAACACAGGCAAGAAAGAAGATTTTATGTACAACGATCAATATGTTGACATTGACGATACTTACAGGCATAGCAAGTGGCTTTCCTTCATGCACAAGCGTTTGGAGCTAGCCGCATTGTTGTTAAAAAAAACTGGTGCTATTTTTATTTCTATTGATGATAATGAAATTGCACAATTAAAATTATTGTGCAATAGTATTTTTGGAGAAGAAAATTTTGTAGCACAAATTATTAGAAAAAACAAAACAGGTTCTGGGCATGATAGCGGCCAATTGGCTGTGGAGTTTGATTATATGCTTTGCTATGCTAAAAATAAAGCACAGCTTAATTTTGCAAAAGAAATATTAGATGTAGAAAATGATACAAAATATAAATTGGTTGATGAACACTTTGATCACCGTGGAAAATATTATTTAAGGGATTTGGATTATAAAGGTTCTTATAGTCCATCGTTAGATTATAAACTTGCTGTGCCAGATGGTTCTACTATTTTATCGGGCAATAAACATGGCAGGCCAAATACATGGCGCTGGAGCAAAGAAAAAGTAACATGGGGAATTGAAAATGATTTTATTGTTTTCAAAAATGTAAAAGATAAATGGAAGGCTTATATAAAGCAGTATCAATTTGTAGATAACGAAAATAAACGACGAGAAAGAAAACTACCACATAGAGCTATCGTTAATTTTTTAAACGCAGAAGGCAGTAAAGAATTAAATAGCATTGTAAAACAGAGCGCATTTCGATTTCCAAAACCGACTGGGCTAATTCTTTTTTGTATACATTTATTTGAAGATAAAAATATAACGGTGCTGGATTTTTTTGCAGGAAGCGGCACCACAGGCCATGCTGTATTAAAAGCAAATGCAGAAGATGCAGGAAAAAGAAAATTTATTATGTGTACTAATAACGAAAACAGTATTTGTGAAACCGTAACATATCCTCGTATTAAAAAAGTAATGCTGGGCTACGAACTGGAGAATAAAAAAATAGATGCGCTTGGTGGAAGTTTAACTTATTACAAAACAAGTTTTGAAAAATAAAACGCCGCTCCTTGATTACCAAACAAGATATTATTTGCATTCCTTTAGCCGATGAAGAAATAAAATGGGTAATGCAGCGTGCAAGAGAACATTTTGCCATTGCCAATAGAGATAATTTGCGAAATAGGCATATAAATGTGCAATACGATTGCATTTTGCGTGGTTATATAGGTGAGTATGCTATGCGAAAGTGGTTGGAAGAAAATGATATTGTTTTAACCGCTACAAACTTTAGAAACGATGATGACAATATTGACATAGATTTCTTATACAAAGGAAAAAATATTGAATTAAAAACATCGCTTGTGCCAGATGGAGATGTTACGATTGAAAAATCCATTGCACATAGAGATATTAAATTAATAAAAAGAGAAGAAAGAATAGAAGATTTGCGTGGCGATATTCATTTACAAATATATTTTAACCAAAAAAGAAAAGCAAAAGATGATTGGTTGCAAGCTCAAGAAATAAATATTGAAGAAGAAAGTATTGATGAGCTATTTGAAAAATTATTGTGCCGCTGTTATAGAGATACTGTTTATTTTGTGGGATGGATAGACAAGCTATTGCTCATAGAAAAAATAAATGCTCTACCACCAATTAGACAAACATGGACATTTGCAAATGCAAAAAGAGATTTTTGGAGTTGTAAAATTATCGACAGCAAAAAGCCAACGGAACTTTCAAGTTTCTTAAGCTCTTTATAAAATTATTCATCCAATTTTTCTTTATATACAAAGTCAAACGGCAACATTCTTGCCATTTTTTCTGTTTCTGCCCAGTACCTTTCTGTAAAAAAATTAATAGAATTATAATAATATCCATTCTGAAAAACACCTATCGTTTCAGGAAGTAATAATTTTACAAAACTAGAAACGGTTGCATTCAAGTTTTGTTTTTTGTAAGTTATAATGAGGTGCTTTTCAAAATACATTCCTGCTGTTACGCTATCTATTGCAAATGCAAAACTATCTGCGGGCAATACTTGAGATATAATCTGATAAACGGAGTCTGGTTCATTCATTACATTTTCATTATTGTCGCCTCGTCCTGACAAAGTAATTACTCCGTTTCCTTGCGATTGTTCTGATATTTGTTTTCTAAGTTCTTTTTTGTATGCCGCTTTTTTTTCATTTAAGACCTTATTTGCTTTTTGTACAATAAATCCTTTTTCTGGCAATTTATTTCTATATAGCGCTCTCATAAAATGCATAATACTACCTTTATAACAATCGTTTCTTTTCTCCTGCCATTTACGCATTTTCCTTTTTCCTTTTTGTATTTCTGTAAATACAGGAAATCCGGAAAAAAATAAAATTCTTGATCTTGAATTGTATTCAAAGCTTTCAAGCGTATAATCTATTTGGTAGCCTAGTGCTTTATTTATAATCTTTAGTGGCTCGTTTGCACTTACAGATAACTCTTGGGTTTTTTTATTGTAATAGAATTTTAATGCTTTTGTGTTTTCAATTGTACAATCAAAGGCTTCGTGTGTTGTGCCAATAAAACCATCTATAAACAATTTGCCCCATTTTTGATAACCATCTTTCTCAAGATTTCTTACCAAAACAGCATCCAAGTCTTTTGCTACAGGTTCTAGGCTTATTGTTATATTTTTTTCCGTCTTAGTGTCTATATTTATAACCTCATGCTTATAGCCAAGCGCATTTACAATCAATTCTCCTTTTTGTATATTTAATTTTTCAAAGAAAAATTTACCTTGGGCATTTGTTACTGTTTTATAAGAAGTGTTGCTTATAAATACATTTGCGCCAGCTATGGATTCATTGGTTTTTATATTTACAACATTTCCGCTAATGGTAATTTGTCCAAATGATATTGTTGTAAAAATTAAAAAGAATACTGTAAGAATATTTTTCATAATGAATAATCCACTTTTATTTTCTAACTCCTCATCTCCTCCAACTCCTTCTGCATTTTAAACATATCATCCCTAAGCCTTGCCGCTTCCATAAAATCCATATCTCTCGCAGCTCGTTCCATGTCTTTTTTAATTTTTGCAATACCTTTTTCCATACTAGGTATGGTTTTGTATTCTACAGGATCCTCTGCAGCAATGGTTATTATATCTTGGTCAGGTGCAATAGAATTAGTATTGCTGGCATCGTACCCTTTTATATCCAACACGCTGCCTTGTGCAAAAATTTGTTCGTTCGTTTTTATAATCGTTGTTGGGGTAATATTATGTTTTGTATTAAACTCTATTTGTTTTTCTCTACGCCGTTGTGTTTCATCCATGGTTTTTTGCATGCTCTCTGTTATTTTATCTGCATAAAAAATAACGAGCCCACGGCTGTTTCTTGCAGCACGACCAGCCGTTTGTGTAAGGCTTCTTTCATTACGTAAAAACCCTTCTTTGTCTGCATCAAGTATGGCTACCAAAGAAACTTCTGGTAAATCCAATCCCTCTCTTAATAAATTTACACCAACCAATACATCAATAATTCCTAAACGCAATTCACGCAAAATTTCTATTCTATCTAGCGTGTGTACTTGGCTATGTATGTATTTAGATTTTATGTTTATGCGTTGCAAATATTTTTGCATTTCTTCCGCCATACGAATGGTAAGTGTCGTAACCAAAATACGATCTCCCATTTTTATACGCTTGTCTATTTCATCTAGCAAATCATCTATCTGGTTTACTGATGGACGAATTTCTATTGGTGGGTCAAGCAATCCTGTTGGCCTTACCACTTGTTCTACCACTGTGCCACCACATTTTTCCAGTTCGTATTCTCCAGGTGTGGCACTTACATAAATGGTTTGATTGGCAAGGTTTTCATATTCATGAAAATTTTGTGGTCTATTATCCATGGCAGATGGCAAACGAAAACCATATTCTACCAACGTTAATTTTCTGCTTCTATCTCCGCCATACATACCGCTTATTTGTGGTATCGTTTGGTGGCTTTCATCAAGCAATATCAAAAAGTCTTTTGGAAAATAATCTATCAAGCAAAACGGTCTTGCACCTGGCGCACGCTGATCAAAAAATCGAGAGTAATTTTCTATACCATTGCAATAACCCAATTCCTTTATCATTTCAATATCATAATTCACCCGCTCTGTTATGCGCTGTGCTTCTATAAACTTTCCTGACTTTTTAAAATATTCTGCTTGGGCAAAACATTCATCTTGTATTTGGCTTATCACTTTTGCTTGCATATCTTTTGGTGCCAAATACAATGATGCGGGGAAAATAGCAGCATCTTCCACCTGAATGATGCGCTTACCTGTGCTCAATTCTAGCGTTTCTATACTTTCTATTTCGTCGCCAAAAAAACTTACTCGATAACCATAATCTACGTACGGCAAATTAATATCTACCGTATCGCCTTTTACCCTAAATGTGCCTCTAGTAAAATCTCCTTGACTACGGTTATACAATGCATTTACAAGCGCATGCAAAAATCCTTGCCTGCTAATTACTTGGTTTTTCTTTATTCGAATAATGCCATTTTCATATTCCGCAGGGTTACCCATACCATATATACAGCTCACACTTGCTACTACAATAATATCTCTGCGTCCACTTAATAGTTGTGCAGTGGCTTGCAGGCGAAGCTTATCCAGTTCTTCATTAATGGCTAAATCTTTTTCTATATAAGTATTGCTACTGGGCATGTATGCCTCTGGCTGGTAGTAATCATAATACGATACAAAATATCCTACCGCATTGTCTGGAAAAAATTGTTTAAACTCTCCATACAATTGTGCTACCAAGGTTTTGTTGTGTGTAATAATAAGCGTGGGCCTTTGTGTATTCTGTATCACATTGGCCATGGTAAATGTTTTGCCACTACCAGTTACACCCAATAATACTTGGTGTTTTTCTCCTTCATTTACACCCTCGGTAAGTTTTGCTATTGCATCTGGCTGGTCGCCTGCGGGTGTGTAAGTAGATTGTAAATTGAAGCGTGACATACTACAAAATTAAAGCATTCACACAATGCAAATAATAAAAGTAAAGACATTATTTTATTGCACATTTTTATTTGCTTCCATAAAATGTTTCTTATAAAAATACGCAATCGTAAACGATGGTACAATATCTGCAAAGGGCACTATCTCTTCTACAAAATTTATTACTGCACCTATTTGCCCCACTTTGCCACCATATGTTTTATAAAATATAAATGCCGATATAGGCGCCCATACCACATCTGTAAACTCTGCAAAACCTGGAAAAATATAACTAGCACAGCCAATTACATCCATTACAATACAAAATGCCAAAGAGGGTAGCGGTTTTTCGTGTTTTATTATTTCCATGGGGTTAAAATTAGCCAATTTCTGCTCATTTTCTTGCCACTCATCAATTCTTTTAAACCATTTGTCCTAAATATAAAATATTTTTTATTAGCTTATTAACAATATAAAACAATGTAATTCAATAATTTAAACAGTATTTCAGTACCTTATTAAAACAGACTACTGCCTTTTGAATAGTATTATGTGTTGCATAGTACCAAATAAAGCCTATCTTTGTGTTATCAAAGTAGGAAATAAAAGAAATAACAATAAATTTTTTAACCATGAACATAGATAACACAGCAAGCCAAATGCGCAAAGGAGTTTTGGAGTTTTGTATTCTATCTGTAATAAAACAAGGAGAAGCTTACCCTTCGGATATTATTGATAAAATGAAAGCGGCCAACCTCAATATTTTTGAAGGCACCTTGTACCCCTTGCTTACAAGATTAAAAAATGCCGAGCTACTTTCTTATAGATGGGAAGAAAGCACAAGTGGACCGCCACGAAAATATTTTAGCCTCACAGAAAAAGGGCTGGCTTTTTATACAGAACTAGAAGCCACTTGGAATGAGATGGCAAATGCGGTAACAACATTAACAAAGTAGTGTCGGGTTCGACAAGCCTGTCTGCCGACAAAGGCAGGCTCACCCTGACAAAAAAATCAACTTCAACCAACAACAATAACAACATAAAATTAATTTTATGAAACAAGTAATCAACATAAATTTTCAAGGCAGAATCGTTCCAATAGAGGTAACTGCTTACGAAATTTTAAAGCAATATATAGAAAGCCTTACCCGCCATTTTGATGCGGAAGAAGGTAAAGAAGAAATCATCAATGATATTGAAAATCGTATAGGTGAGCTTTTTCAAGAGCGTATAAAAGCAGGCGCTACCTGCATTGTAGATGATGATGTAAATGCTATTATAAAAAGCATTGGTCGTCCAGAAGATTTTGATGATGCAGAACCATCTGCTTCTTCTGAAAATAAAAACACCAAAGAAAGCAGCAGCCAACAACAAGCTCCTTTTACTACCGCAAGCGGAAGAAGAAGATTGTTTAGAGATGAAAACCACAAACTATTGGGTGGTGTGTGTAGTGGTATTGCCAATCATTTTGATATTGATATTGTAATTGTAAGAATTATATTTTTAATATTATTTGGCATCTGCTTTATTCCATACATCATTTTATGGATTGTTGTACCAAGCAGTGCTACAACCGTAATTGGCAGTCGTCGTAAAAAATTGTTTAGAGATCCAGATGAAAAATACCTTGCAGGTGTATGTAGCGGTATTGCACATTATTTTGGAATAAGTGTATGGATACCTAGACTACTATTTTTACTTCCAATGCTCTCCATTTTTGGTAGAAACGGTTGGGATGGTCCTTTTGGAATGTTTGACGGTGTTCATTTTAATTTTGATTTTGGAACATTCTTTATCTATATCATTTTATGGATTGTATTGCCAGAGGCAAAAACTACTGCTGAAAAACTAGAAATGAAAGGTGAGAAAGTAGATATGAATTCTATTAAAGATTCTGTAGTAGAAGAAATGAAAGGTGTACAAAGTCGTGTACAAAAATTTGGCAAAGAAGCATCTTCTGTAGCTAGCGAAAAAGGAAAAGCTTTTGGCTCTGAAGCAAGTGCTGTTGCAAGAAGAAGTGGGCGATCATTAGGTGATATCATTGTAATATTAGTAAAAGCATTTGTTTACTTTATTTTAGGTGTTGTAGCTTTTTCTCTAGTAGTTGCATTGTTTTCATTAGGTATTGCTGCTTTTAACGTTTTCCCATTAAAAGATTTCATCTTTACTAGTGGTTGGCAAAATGCTTTTGCTTGGGGCACACTTATTTTCTTCATATTAGTACCAATGATTGGTGTTATTACTTGGATCATTAGAAAAATAACCAAAGTAAAAACAGGAAGCAAAATGTTGCGCCTTGGTTTTATAGCCATGTGGGTTGTAGGTTGGGTTTCTGTTACCTTCCTATTGGCATCTGTTTCTAAAGATTTTCAATATAGCTCAAATATAAATACTGACGAGGTTGCATTGTTAAACCCTTCGGTAAGTGCATTGGATGTTACCAATATAAAATCAGGGGTTCGTTATACAACAAACAATTGGTTTGATAATGATATGTTCGATTTATCAGGTGATGATGAAAGTGCAACGGTAAGAAATGTAACCGTAAATATTGAAAAATCTTTCAACGACAGCTTTAGGGTTACTGTTATAAAGTATGCTCGTGGTAGAAAAGAAAAATACGCTGATTCTCTTGCATCATTAATAAATTTTAATATTCAACAGAAAGACTCTACGCTTATATTAGATAGAGGTGTGGTAGTAAATACAAAAGATAAATTTCGCAACCAACGTGTTATCGTTACTATATATGTACCAGTTGGAAAAAGAATACGAGTACAAGATAATATTGGTTGGTTAAACCAAATACATTTTAGAGGCCCCGGTTTTCAAACAAGTTCCGATGATGATTTAAATTTTGAAAACGTAGAAAAAAACTGGGAAACAGGGGTTTGGTACACAATGACAAAAGATGGCTTATACACACTTAGTGGTAAAGCTGCCAATACTTACAAGAAAAATGGCGTAAAAATAAATGAAGATGGTATTGATATTAGAGATGGAAAAAACAGGGTTCGTATAAATGAAAATGGGATTAGTGTGGATGAAACAGATGATGAAAATAAAACGGGTGATGAGACAGAACCAGGCACATACCGTTACGATAGCAAAACACCATTAAATAAATTTGATTCTATGAAAATAAAGATTCAAAAAGATGAAAAGCGTTACAACGATTCTATAGAAGAAGCAAAGAAAAAAATAAGTAAACAAGTAGAAAAAGATGCCAATACAGAAACATCTATGGTTTATAATATTTTGCCCAATAATTTATTGATGAGGTTTTTGAATTAAAACAACACGGTTGTTATGTTGAGGTTGAATAAAAACCCTGCTCGAAACGGTAGGGTTTTTTATTGCGTTTTGTAATTACATTTGCAACACAAAAATTTATACATGAAGAATACTCCCTTTACAGAAAAACACATTGCCCTTGGTGCAAAAATGGCTGAGTTTGCAGGTTTTAATATGCCCATTTCTTATACTGGTATAAACGATGAACATGCAGCTGTGCGTAATAATGCTGGCGTATTTGATGTGAGCCATATGGGAGAGTTTATGCTAAAGGGTGAGCATGCACTTGATTTAATACAACGCATTACAACAAATGATGCAAGCAAACTTACCGCTGGCAAAGCACAATACAGTTGCATGCCAAACAATGATGGTGGTATTGTAGATGATTTATTGGTGTACTGTATAGAAGAAAATAAAACATACATGCTGGTGGTAAATGCTGGCAACATTGCAAAAGATTGGGATTGGATAAGCGCACACAATACCAACAATGTTGTGATGCAAGATATTTCTCCAGACACATGTTTGCTTGCCATACAAGGCCCAAACGCTACAAAAATTTTACAACCACTTACTGATATTGATATTTTAAACCTAACCTATTACACTTTTGCAAAAGGAAAATTTGCAGGTGTAGAGAATGTATTAATAAGTGCTACAGGCTACACTGGTAGTGGTGGTGTAGAAATTTATTTTGCTGATAAAGATGGGGCGGCAGATAAAATATGGAATGCTATTTTTGAAGCAGGTGCAGCATCAGGTATAAAACCAATTGGGCTTGGCGCAAGAGATACACTTAGATTAGAAAAAGGATTTTGCTTATATGGTATGGATATAAACGACAGCACATCGCCCATGGAAGCGGGCTTGGGCTGGATTACAAAATTTACAAAAGATTTTACAAATAAAGCCTTATTTGAAAAACAAAAAGCAGAGGGGGTTACAAAAAAACTTGTTGGTTTTGAAATGTTGGAAAAAGGTATTGCCCGCCACGATTATGAAATTAAAGATTTTGAAGGCCTCACAATTGGCACGGTAACTTCTGGTACACAAGCCCCATCTCTCGGAAAGGCAATAGGCATGGGTTATGTGGCTACTGCACATGCGAGCATTGGTAGCGAAATATTTATAAAAGTAAGAAACACATTATTGAGAGCGGTGGTGGTAAAAGTGCCGTTTGTGTAAATAATTTATTGTTATTTTTTTTAATAATGCCACCATGTTGTGGCATTATTATTTTAACCAATCTCATCTGCTTTTACATGATCAAAATACACCTCACTACATTTATAGCTGCTCCTATTGAACGTGTGTTCGATTTAAGTAGAAGTATAGATTTACACAAAATTTCTACAGCACACACAAATGAAGAAGCCATAGCAGGAACAACAAAAGGCTTGATAAACCTTAATGAAACCGTTACCTGGCAAGCTAAGCATCTTTTCAAAAAAAGAAAATTTACTAGTAAAATAATAGAAATGATAACCCCTATTTCTTTTGTAGATGAAATGACACAAGGTGATTTTAAATATTTCAAACATGAACATCATTTTAAGGCTATAGAGAATGGCAGCATTATGATAGATATTATTTTATTTGAAAGCCCGTTTGGCTTTATAGGTAAACTTTTTAACTATATTTATTTAAAGCGTTATTTATCCATATTATTGATAAAAAGAAACGATAGTATATAAGAGTTTGCCGAAACAGAAAAATGGAAAACGGTTTTGTAATCTTTCTATTGCGTTTAAATAAACTGGTGTTTATAAAATAATAAATTTAAAAGTTTTATTTTTGCGCACATGAGCAAACCCACACTCAACACTTGTCCATCACCAGCGCTTTTACATTTGTATGATGTAAGTAGTAGCATTGTTGTAATTATAGATGTACTACGTGCCACTTCCACCATTGCCACAGCATTGCACAATGGTGCTAAAGATATCATACCTGTAGACAGTGTGCCCGATTGTATTCGCATTGGTAGAGAGCTAGATTGTATTACTGCTGGTGAACGTGATGGAAAAATTGCGGAAGGTTTGCAATATGGCAATTCTCCTTTTGAATACCCTAACTCTTTTATTGGTGGAAAAACATTGGTACTCACCACCACCAATGGTACCAAGCTTTTACACATGGCACACAACCGTGGTGCAAAAGAAATTATTACCGGTTCTTTTCCAAATATTACTGCTGTTTGTGATTATTTATTGGCAAAAAACACGAATGTAATATTAGGCTGTGCTGCATGGAAAGATAAGGTAAACATTGAAGACAGTCTTTTTGCAGGTGCTATCGTAAACAGACTTAAAGAACACTTTACCTTAGAGTGTGATTACTCTCAAATGGCAGAAAGCCTTTACATGACCGCCAAGGATGATTTGTATGGTTTTATGAAAGAGCGCAATGCTACACATTATCATCGCCTCACAAAATTTGGCTTGGAAAAAGATATACGCTATTGCCTTACAGATGATGGCGCACCTTCGCTACCTATGTATGTAGATGGAAAGTTGGTGAATGGTATTTAAGCAAGTTTGTATTTAATTGTTTAACTTTAATTCTATAAAAATATTTTTATGCAGCACCCAACATTAATGACAATGGAAGAGCCTTCTGATGAAGATTTATCTTTATTAATGAAAGAGGTAGCGAAAGAAGCGAAAGAAAAAGCTATACAAGCAAAAAATAAATTTGATAAAGCTCTTTTGGAAGAAGTTAAGGCTGCTAAAATTTGGTATAATAATCATAAATGAAAAAGCCTTTGTTAATTATAATTGCAGGGCCCAATGGTTCAGGTAAAACATCTTTAACCAATAAAATTCTTGAACATGAATGGGTAGAGACTTGTGAATATATTAACCCTGACAATATTGCTAGAGATATTTTTGGTGATTGGAATGATAAGGATGCTGTATTAAATGCTGCAAAGCTTGCACAAGAAAAAAGGGAACTTTGTATTAAAGAAAAAAGAAGCCTAATTTTTGAAACTGTACTTTCTGCGAAAGATAAAATTGATTTTATATTAAAGGCAAAAGCCGAAGGTTATTTTATACGCCTATTTTTTGTTGGTACAGACTCTCCTGAGATTAATGCCTCTAGAATTACAAAAAGAGTAATGGAGGGAGGGCACGATGTTCCTATCACTAAAATAATTTCTAGATATAGTAAATCTATTGCAAATTGTTCTATTTGCACCCAAATCGTAGATAGATTATACCTATATGACAACTCTATTGAATATACAGAGCCGCTTTTACTTTGTAGAATAAAAGATGCTGTTATTATTAGGCAATACTCAAATATAAACCCCTGGGCATCTTCAATTATAGAATCAGCAACTACATTGTAGTCTAATTTTATTTTAATATACATTTTAAAAATTATTAACCCCCTTTTCCATTGCCCTCCCACTTTACCTTCGTACCTTGCACAATGCGTTTGCTATAACGAGTTTTTCGTTTTTTACAAACAAGCTTTTTTATTCAATTCTTTAAAATAACTGTTCTCTTGGCTTTACCACATTTAATTAAATACGTTTACAACAACGGTACGGACGATGTCATTCGCCGTGGAAAAAAAATACAAGCGCTCGGCTATGTAGAATTAGTAGAGCATGATGAGCTGATGGGCAACATTGTTTTTCGGGTGAAAGACGATGTGTATAGCACATTTTACAAAGTGTATATTGAAAAATATACCGATGCTAAAGCCATGAATTTGCGCTGCAGTTGTCCATATAATATCGGAGATATTTGTCGCCACGAAGCTGCAGGACTATTGCGTTTGCAAGATATGGTAGATAAAAATTTATTGCATAGTAGCGCCATACAATACAACCAAATGCACTCTGTAGCCAAAATGAAAAACATAGATTTAAAGATGATAAAAATGTTATCATCTCCATCTATTTTTCATGAAGCAGAAGAGTTGATGCAAACAACCAAAGCAACTATATTAAAAGCAGCAGACGAAAGGGTAGAAGCAGAGCTTGTAATAAAAGGAGAAAAATTTCCACTCGTTATTCAGAAAAATGATGAGCGAAATTTTGATACTTCTTGCATGTGTAGCGAAAGCATGCATCCATTATGCGAGCACAAGGTTGTGTTGTTTGTACAATTACTACAAAGCCACGGTTCAGAATATTTTGATAGCATTAGAAATTGGGATAAAGAAAAAAATAAAATATTAGGCATATACGGCTATAGTCTTGCCGATGATTTAACTGGTAAGTTTGAATTTACCTACAAAGATGGAAAACCATTTTTAAAAGTGCTAGACACATCTATTAAAAGAGTAGTCGCCGCTACGCCTACTGTGCCTGTACAATCTTATAGGGCTGTTAGCAATTTTAAGCCTATAGAAAATGTGCCAGTACAAGAAGTGGTTGTAAAACAAAAAAAGCGTTTGCGCCTTGGGTTGGTATTTAATTTTAATGCAAAAAATTATCCTGGTTTTGTGGTAGAAGCTGTACAAGGTGAGCCCGATGAAGACAATAAAAAATACTTGGGTAAAACAGAAAAGCTAGACCTTACCAAATTTGTAGATGTAGAAGATTTTTCTGAAGACGATAAAATGCTTTTTCAACAAGTAAGAAAATTACAAGAAAACGAAATAAACAAATACCTCAATCGCAATTCGCCTTTTAGCGGTATTTGGGAAAACATTATACATACCGATGGCGATGATTTACCAGATGAAACCAAAACGCTGATCACGGAATACCTTCATCCAAAACTGAGAAAAATATTTGATGAACAATCGCACAATCCATTTGTGTTTATTTTACCATTTGCCAAATCATTAAAAACGGCACACTTAAAAGAAACAGAATGCAGCGATACTTTTTTATCGCCAGTATTTAAAGTGTTGGCTAAAAAAACGGCATTTGAAATTTCGTGCATGGTAAAAATAAATGGTGAGCCTGTTTCTTTTACCGAAAACAAATCACCCAGTAGCTTAATTTTTTTGCACGAAGATGTATTGTACACTTGGCAAAAAACGGAAGATGTAATGCAAGCCGAAAAATTTATAAAAGAAGGCAACATTGCATTAAGCAAAAAGAATTGGGCGGAAAAAATGGAAACCGTTATTCTTCCGCTTACAAAAGAGTACGAGGTAGAGTTTGATAAATCGTTGGTGAAAATTGTAAAAGTTTCTCAACCAGATATTCGATTGATGCTGCAAGAGCGTGGAGAATATTTATTGTTTCAACCGGTGTTTTCTTACAAAGGTTTTGAAACAAAAGCTGGCGATAAAGAAACACTCATTATACCCGATGGCGATAAAATATTACAAATAGAGCGCAACAAAGATGAGGAAGATGCTTTTATGAAAAAGCTAGAAAACCTTCACTCGGGCTTTATAAAAAAACAAGAAAATGGCAGTCTTGTATTAAAAGGGGCTGATGTGCTGCGCAACAACTGGTTCTTTCTTTTTGTAGATGCTATGAAAGAAATGAAAGTGCCAGTGTTTGGTTTTGAAGCATTAAAAAACTTTAGGTTTAATACGGCTAAACCAAGTACACAAATACATGTTACCAGCGGGCAAGATTGGTTTGATGCAAAAGTGGAAATAGAATTTGGCGAACAACGAGTAGGCATTGCCGAAATAAAACAAGCATTGGCAGACAAGCGCTCGTTTGTACAACTAACAGATGGCACACTCGGTATTTTACCAGATGAGTGGCTTAAAAAATATTCGTTGTTGTTTAAAGTAGGTGATGGCCGTACGGACAAGCTTCGCCTAAGTCGCTTTCACATGAGTGTGATAGATGACTTGTATGAAAATAGAAATGAAGAAGAATTAAGTTTTGCATTAGATGAAAAATATGAGCGTTTGCGTGAGTATAAAAATATTCCTGAAACGCCTGCACCTGCACAATTAGATCCTATCTTACGTCCATACCAGTTGGCCGGTTATCGTTGGCTCAATTATTTAAACGACGTAGGTTGGGGTGGTATATTGGCAGATGATATGGGTCTTGGTAAAACCGTGCAAGCGCTTAGTATGCTGGACCATTATAAAAAAATAAACGAAGGTCTTATTGCATTGGTAGTATGCCCTACCACACTTATTTACAACTGGCAAAATGAAATAAAAAAATTCACGCCAGATCTTACAGCGCATGTACACCACAGTAGTACCCGCTCTAGAAATGTGGAAGAATTAAAAGCAGCCAACATTATTATTACAACATACGGCACTTTGCGTAGCGATATACAATTGCTCTTAAAAATAAAGTTTGATTATATTGTATTAGATGAAAGTCAGGCAATAAAAAACCCATCATCTAAAGTTACCAAAGCAGCATCGTTGTTACATGCAACCAACCGTGTGTGTATGAGTGGTACGCCGTTACAAAATAATACGTTTGATATTTTTGCACAAATGAATTTTTTAAACCCAGGCTTGCTTGGCACGATGGAGTTTTTCAGAAATGAATTTGCAAACCCGATAGATAAATTTGGCGACCAAGAGCCAAAAGAACATTTACGCAAACTGTTGTATCCATTTATACTTCGTCGTACAAAAGAGCAAGTAGCAAAAGACTTACCAGAAAAAACAGAACAAATATTGTTTTGCGAAATGGAAAAAGAGCAGCGTAAAATTTACGATGCCTACCGCAATAGTTATAGAGATAAAATTTTGGGCACCATCGATCAGCAGGGTATTGGCAAAAGCCAACTTACCATTTTGCAAGGTCTCATGAAGCTGCGCCAAATATGCGATAGCCCTGCTATACTAAATGAAGAAGATAAATTTCCAAACCACTCTATAAAGCTAGATGAACTTACTAGAGAAATTACCGAAAACATTGGCGACCATAAAGCGCTTATATTTTCTCAGTTTCTCGGTATGCTTGCGCTTATAAAACAAAAGTTGATAGAAAATAATATACCGTTTGAATATTTTGATGGTAGCACATCTGCACCCGATAGAGAAAAAGCGATACAGAATTTTCAAAACAATACAGAGTGTCGTGTGTTTTTAATATCGCTAAAAGCCGGTGGTGTGGGTCTTAACCTTACCGCTGCAGATTACGTGTACATAGTTGACCCTTGGTGGAACCCCGCTGTAGAGCAGCAAGCCATAGATCGTACGCACCGTATTGGGCAAACAAAAAATATTTTTGCCTATCGTATGATTTGTATTGATACCATTGAAGATAAAATTTTGCAACTACAAGAGCGTAAGAAAATTTTGGCTAAAGAGCTTATTGCTGATGATGCTAATTTTGTGAAGGCGCTGAGTAAGCAGGATGTGGAGTATTTGTTTTCGTAGGGGGGTGATGACAATGTTATCCCTATAAAAGGTGTTTTTGTTATGTTTTATATCGTTTTTGTTAGGTTTAACCTTACAATTTAACTATAAAAAGTAATTTTTTATAGTTTTTTAATTTTATTACTTATCTTTCATATCATAAAAGTAAGGTTTATCCTTACAATTTAGCTATGAAGCATAAATATATTTCTACAAAGTCGAATGAATTGCTTTCTTACTTTAATGAAGAAGGTGCGTTTTGTTTTGGTTATTCAGAAGTATTAAAAGCTTTACCAAATTCAAAAGAAAGTGCAATAAGGGTATTGCTAAGCGATATGACCCAACGTGGGCTTTTAATGCGTGTAAAAGATGGTATTTATTATATTATCCCTTACGAGCAAAATGCAGAAACATTTATGCCCGACTGGCACTTAATTGCTGAACACATTGTAAAAGATGCTGAACATTATATCGGTTATTATTCAGCTTTGCAAATTCATAACCTTATTACACAGCCCTAATTAAAAGAGCAAATAGTTGTTTCTAAACAATACAAACCATCAGAAATAAAAATAAAAAATATATCCTTTCAGTTTATTTACCACAATGAAAAACACTTTTTTGGAGCTAAAAAAATTTGGATAGATAATTTTAATAAAGTGCTTTGCTCTGATTTAGAGAAAACAATTATAGATTGTCTTTTCAAACCCAATTATGCAGGTGGTATTGTTGAAATAGCTAAGGCAATCTATATTTCAAAAGATAAAATAAAATTTAATCAGCTACTTGATTATACAAAAAAATTCAATTCACAAGCTGTAATAAAACGTCTTGGTTTTCTTTTAGATATTCTTGATATAAATAATAAAGTTGTTGAACAACTTCAAAAAATTAAAACAGCTTCATATGTTTTACTGGATACAGAATTACCAAAGACAGGGAAATTAATCAGCAAGTGGAGTATTCAGCAAAATGTAGAAACGGAAACCATTAAATCTGCAATATACAAATGATTAAACCAGGAGAGATACAACAAAAAGCCAGAGAAGTTGGCGTTCGTGACCAGCAGATTGAAAAAGATTATATTCTTTCGTGGATATTAAAAGGTATTGCCCAGCATGAGCAACTTTTAAAAGCCATCGTTTTTTTAAGGGGGCACTGTTTTAAAGAAAATCTATTTTGAAGATTATCGCTTTTCCGAAGACCTCGACTTTACTTTGCTAAACGAAATACCCAATCAGCAAATATTTGAATGGTTTAATGAGGTATTTGAATATGTGAAGGAAGAGGCAAATATTCCATTGGCTATTATTGATAACAATGAGCATGAAGATGGCGGCATTAACTTTTACATAAGTTACACAGGCCCGTTGGGTGGCATGGGTAGCAACAAAAAAGTAAAAGTAGATATTTCAAGAACAGAGCAATTGGAATATGCTCCTGTTATGAAAGATGTTATTGTTGGCTATTCTGATATTGAAGAACACCAACTTTTGTGTTATACTTTGGAAGAAGTATTGGTAGAAAAAATGCGAACGGTGATGCAACGGATGCAGGCAAGAGATTTCTATGACATCTGGTTTTTATTAGAACAACATGGAATGGATGCGGCATTTCACATAAAAGAATTTGAAAAGAAATGTGCCAGTAAAAATGTAAACTACCTTGACTTTACAAAAAAATTAGCTGAACGTTTGCCACTATACAAAGGGCGTTGGAAAAACTCAATGAATGAACAGATAAAAGATTTACCCGATTTTGAAAAAGTGGAAAGAGAAGTACTAAGACATCTGAAGAAATTAAAATTATAATAAACAGTAATGAAATAGAAAGCAATGTAAAACTGCCTACTGTATATTTGTATTGATACCATTGAAGATAAAATTTTACAACTATAAGAGCGTAAGAAAATTTTGGCTAAAGAGTTGATTGCCGATGATGCTAATTTTGTGAAGGCGTTGAGTAAGCAGGATGTGGAGTATTTGTTTTCGTAGGGAATAAGAAACTTTGGATATAAATAATACTTTCTGTACTACGAATTATAAAAAGTTTTGTACAATGAATAAAAAATTTATTCATTTAATAATTAGATTAGAATTTTTTAAATCGAATTATGTAAGAAAATTATTTTATCTTTTGTTCTCGAAGTGCAAGTATCTTATTATTTACATATTTAATTGCTATTGAAATAAAATAATTAATGGAAACCATAGAGGCTATAATCAAGCTACATAAGATTTTTAAGACGAATAATTGGTTGAAAGAGATGTTGATGAATTTGTGTTCAATAATTTTTCCGCCTGTGTTGGTCACCTCGCATATACGTGAGCGCCCATCACAGCCACTCGTGAGTCGCCGAGGCTTGGTCTTCGACCTGCCGACCCAACTTAGCTGAGCCACATAAAACAAAATAAATGTTTTATTTTCAACAAATGAAAAAACAATACGCACAAGAGTGGCTACAATTTTTTACCGCTACTATACAAGAGTGGAGACATTTATTAAAAGAAGAAAAGTATAAAAACATTGTTATAGATGCACTTAGGTTTTTGGTAAAAGAAGAAAAAGTTACTATAAATGGTTTTGTCATCATGAGTAATCATCTACACATTATTTGGCAATCAAAAGGCAATAACAGCATACAAAAAATACAAAATAGTTTTATTAAGCATACATCGAAGGAGTTTAAAAAACAGTTAGAAAAAGAGGATAACTTGAAAGCGTACGAAGTAAATGCCATTGATAGAAAATATAATTTTTGGCAAAGAGATTCATTAAATATTGAGTTGTTTACTTCAGCTGTGTTTAACCAAAAATTGAATTATATACATTACAATCCTGTAAAAACAGGTCTTTGTAATTTGCCTGAGGAGTATTATTTTTCATCTGCTTTATTTTATGAAAAGGGTATAGATCATTTTGGGTTTATTGAGCATTATTTGGGATAGGGAAAATGTTTTGGTTTTGTTATTTTTGGGGTGGCTTTATTCTCGAATTGGTCGGCTGGTCGAAGACCAAACCTCGGCGTCGCACGGGTTAGGGCGATGGGATCCATAAAATTCTGTTATGGATTTTAAACGACCTGTAAAATAAAAATAGGTTTTCAGTGAGGTAAACTATAGTGTTGTTAGCCAACAGCCTGTAATTGTGCAACAGTGTGTTGCACAATTATATCCTAGCTCAGAAATGATATCCAGCTTTTGTGTGTTGGCTTTCTGGGCGGCGCATTATAAAAGAGCCATGTGCTGAGCACATATACGCTGCTGCACTATTGCTTGGCTGCATATTTTCGTAAGTGCTACATCATGTATGTGCAAGAGCCGCCTATACTAAGGTTAAAAACATTATTTGATGGAGATTGAAGCGAACGTTTCGTGTCCCCACGAAACAGAGCGAAAAATTTGTGCTGTAGAAAGAAATACTGTGCAAGCGGAGCAAGAGGCCAAAAGTGACTGTTTGCCTACAACTCCTTTCATTTCCTACAAAAAATAGAACATAAAGGCGTAATAGAAAAAGATGCTTAACAAGCGGAAATTATTTAGATACCTCTATCATTTTAAATGGTAGATTTATGATTGCTTGATAATCTTCACCTGCCTCCAACATGTCCTCTTCGCTTTCTTTATAATGCCAATGAATGCTAACTAATCTTGTTCCAGTATGAATTTTTTCTAATTTTTTGAATACGTCTAATATGCACTTAGCCGAAGCTGTGTCAAAATCCTCAAGTTGAAAATTTCCTCTTGTATCGGATTTAGCAGAACTTGTATATTCTTCTAAGGCATCAAATAATGGTTTGTAAAACTCGATGGCGTTTTCAGGAAATGAGCGACCTTTAACCTCCAATACTTCTGTACCGAAATCAAAACTGATGCTTGGTGTTTTTGCTGTACTTTCAATTGAATATTTCTTCATATTTCTGATATTTAATATTGTTTATTAAATGTAGTTTTTCGCATATTCACTATCTTATTTTCCATAATTTGGAAAACATATGTTAGCAAATTCGATGTTATTTCTCTTATAAAAGAAAACAACATGTAGTTTTGCGCCATTTCATTAACCAAAACCTTATAGGATTATTTTTTATAATTGCTACTGTAAATAGCAAATTTTAATTTATAATATACAAAGTTTAATGTTGTTGTTGTTGTATAAATTATAATTTAATGTACGTTGGCGTTTGGGCGTGTTGGTTGTTTTGGTGTTTCCCCTAATGCCGCAGAGTTGTGTACCCTAGCTCAGAAATGAGGCGCTGCTTTTGTGTCTTGGATTTCTATGCGGCAAATAATAAAAGAGCCATGTGCTAAGCACAGATACGCTGCTGCATTTTTGATTAGCTGCATATCTGCGCAGGGACGGAAAACGAACCGATACAAGGAAAAAATGGTAACCATACGAAACAAAGATGATATGAGGCAGGTAAAAACAGCACCGATTAAAGTAAAAAATCATGCGGAAAAATTAATAGAATAAAAAATGTGCCTTTTTTAATTTTACTTTGGATTGAATATTAACTAGGCTTTATAAAATTTACAAATAAACTTAATCGCATAAATATAAAATTATACTAAATTCACCATACACTAAATTAAACGAAATTGTTTCAGAATAAACTCTCCGAAATAAAATACCAATTTGATAGCGCTAATGATAGCCTTGGTTTTAGATTATTAGTAGATACAGTATTGGACACCAACAATGTTTCTATTTTTAACGAATGCATAATCCTTGCAAATTGGCAAGAGCAAAATGAAAATGACACCACTACTTTTAAAGAAAAGTGTTATACTTTATTAGCCCTACTTAAAAAAGAAAAAATAAATATAGCAAGAACAGAAAACGTTTTAGTATCTGCCGTAAATATTAAAAAGAGTTATGGTAAAAATAATTTTGTGCTTGGGCCAGTAAGTATAGATATTATTGCAGGGCAGTTAATTGGGCTTGTTGGTGAAAATGGAAACGGCAAAACAACACTGCTACGCATACTTGCAAAAGAATTATCGTTTACCGAAGGAAAAATAGAGTATCCATTTGAAGATAGAAATACAGATGATTATACCTTACGTACAAAACTTACATACATACCGCAACGTACGCCAAAATGGTTTGGTAAAGTAAAGGATAACCTAAAACTTACCTGTGCACATTATGGTATAAACCCAACCGAAAATGAACAATGGGTAAGTATGCTCATGATACGATTTGGCTTATGGAAATTTAGAAACCATGGCTGGGATGAATTATCATCTGGCTATAAAATGCGTTTTGAACTTGCTCGAACTTTTCTACGCAAGCCAAGGCTGTTACTGCTAGATGAGCCATTGGCCAATTTAGATATCCTATCGCAACAATTGATTTTAGAAGATTTGAAAATGATGGGAAAAAGCCTTAGTAATCCATTGGGTATCGTACTAAGTTCACAACAATTGTACGAAGTAGAAAAAGTATCAGACGAAGTTGTTTTTTTACAAAACGGAAAACCATCTAGCTTTAATAATTTAAAAAATACAGAAGGGGATAAAGTACTTGTTGTAGAAATAGAAATTGAGAACAGCAAAGAATCATTATTATTTGCATTGCAAAGCGTACAAATACAAGAAATAAAACTTATAGGAAGTAATTTTTATATAGAAATTAAAAATACAGATAGCTCTACTTTTTTACAATTGTTATTGCAAAATAAAATTACTTTAAAATACTATAGAGATATTTCTCTTTCTACTCGTCGTTTCTTCAATCGTTAATAAAAACACTATGAACTTTTATACAAGAATAAATAAATATATTTTAGAAAGATTTCCTACTATGTGGAATACACATTTTGTATGGATGATTTTAATTTGTTTGCTTACGCATATTTTATATTTTGGTTTGGGCTTTGCATCGCTCAATATTGAAATATTAAAAGAGGAAAGTGTAAGAAATCTATTTTTAAAAGGATCTTATTTTAGTTTTTATTGTATTATAGGATTATTAGCGTTAATATATTTTGGCTTTCGTTATTTTACACATAATCCTTTCAAGCATTTTTATCCAATTGGTAAAACATATTTTTGGAAAATACTTGGGCAGTTGTTTGTTATATTTTTCTTATATAGTACTGTATTTATTTCTTTTGAAAATGGGCTAAAGTTAAAAGCAAAAAAAATAGCCCCAATAGAAACTATACAATCCGAAGCGACTCAAATAGCACTTGCCACACCCTTTTTCTATAACAAAATATCCGATTATGTAATTACAAACAGAAGCTACCCACAACCCTTCCCATGCGATGAGGTAAGTAATTTTGTAATAGGATACGATAGCATAAATGATTTTGAGATAAAGCATAATATTGATTATAAAAAACCATATGTAGATTTAGGGCGTCATTTTTATCAGTTTGGAAAAATAAACCAAGAAAGAGTAGATGACTGTAAAACAAAAGAAGTTTTAGATACCATTTATGCTGTATCTGAAATATACGGACTAGCAGAATATTCTTTGTATAACTACAGTGGCTCTGAGCTTAGAAGTTATAGAAAATATGTAAATGAGACAGCTTTAATTATAGAAGAAAAAGATGTGGAGCTTGAAAAAATACATAATTGGCAAAAAAATAAAGATAGCAATGCCATTGCAAAAACCATACAAACCGTAAAGGATATTTGTAAAAAGTACAACATAAATGAGCAGCTGTACCCCATGAAAATGGCATCCGCTGGCTTAAAACAAAACTTAAATGAGCAGCAGCTTATAAGAACAGGGTTTAGAGATTATAAAGACTATACCATTGGAGAAGATGTGGCAATTGATGTAGCTGCTGGTGCAGTTTCTGCTGTAAAAGAGGCAGATGATAATGATAAGATAAATGGTCTCCCTCAAATAGACTATAATTATTTTGTAGATATTCCAAAATTTACAAAAGTAAAAGATAATGTAGAAAACCTTGACGACAATATGGGAATTGGGCAACTAAAAATAGAAATGCTTTGGGCATTATTTTTAAGTTCATTATTTGTTGCTTTATGTTTTGTAATGTTAAAATATATTGTTTTAAAAGATTTAATTATTGGTGTTTTTGTAGCAGGGGTATTATTGGCTTTGCTTGCTTTGTACATAGGCACTACAGAACGATTTGAAGTAGGTAATAGCGAAAATAGAATAATGAAAGCAGCTTTATTTTATGCCGCACTAATTTTAGGTGTTGGTTTTTATGGCTTTTTTAGCAATGTTATAAAAAAACAATTGCTTACAAAATGGTTTATAGCATTTGGTATAGCTATGTTTGCGTTCCCTTTTACTTTATTAATTTATATTAGAGCAAATTCATTTACAGAAGTTGTAAAAAATTGTGAAACGTATGGCACAAAAATTTATCCTTTTGAATTATCACCTTGGCAATTTTTAGCTTTAGCATTTTTATGTATCTATATTATTTTTAGTATGCTAAGAAAAATGTATGCAAAAGTGGAGTAAGGGTATTAGTAAAAAATATAATTGATAGCTAATAGCTTTTTGTAAAAAACTAAAAATACTTATCATCGTTTTTACATCTTTTACACCCACTTCCTAGCCTTCGTTGGTACCAACAGATTCATCACAAGCTAAGGCTTGGTTTTCAACCAGCCGACTTGGTATTAGGTGTGAGTATAACAAAGGAAAATAAATTACAAATAGACTTTGCTGCTGAGACCATGCAAAGGCATATAACATGGAAAGTATAATTTGAACTTTATAATTAATTACTCAATTAATTTGTTTTGGCAGAAATGAGGTGTAGTATTTTCATTGGTTTTCTTTACAATAA
>JANOZW010000310.1:0-3994 GCA_031429575.1 Ferruginibacter sp. | reverse complement strand
TTTTAAAGTTTATAAAATATTTTTTATCCATTTCAATCTGTTTAATTAATCTACCTCACAAGTCCTCCGGCTATCGGCGGAGATTTAGCGAGCTTCCAACCAATTCCTCATCATCTTCTCTCCATCTGGCGTAAGCACACTTTCTGGATGAAATTGTACCGACTGTAAATTGTATGTTTTGTGTTGCATAGCCATGATATAATTATTTTCATCAATAGCTGTCACTTCAAATCCTTGGGGAACTGTTGCTGCATCTATTATCCAACTATGGTAGCGCCCAGCTTCAAATTCGTTTTCAAAACCATCAAATAACAAAGAACGATTTTCTGTTTGCATAATTTTTGTAGCTACGCCATGAAAAACGGTATCTAAGTTTATCAACTTTCCGCCAAAGGCTTCTCCAATAGCTTGATGCCCCAAACATACGCCCAATATAGGTTTTGTGGGAGCATACATTTTTATTAGCGGCAACAACAATCCCGCTTCTTCGGGTATGCCCGGTCCTGGAGATAAAATTATTTTATCGTATTGCGCTACATCTTCTAAAGCTATTTTATCATTGCGAAATACATCTGGTTTTACATCTGTAATTTTTTCTACAAGATGAACGAGGTTGTAAGTAAATGAATCGTAATTGTCGAATACTAATATTTTCATTTCAATTTTTTTTACTAATAAGTTTTTTGTTTTGCTTCGCAAAAGTTTTTTTGCCGAAAAGGTGGAAAGTCGTTTTTGCTTCGCAAAATTACTTTGCCGAGAAGGCGGAAAGGCGTTTTTTAGAAAATAAGTCGGGAAAAGAAAAATGTTTCGCATTTTAAATTCTACAAAATCAACTTTTCAACCAATCAACTATTCAACCCTTCAAACAATTTTCAACAACTTTCAACTTCCCATTTCCTCCGCCAATACAATCGCCCTTTTCAACGCTCCCAACTTATGCCCTACTTCTTCCAACTCACTCTGCGGAACACTTGCTGCTACTACACCTGCGCCTGCACGATATGTGAGTGTATTGTTTCTACACAAAAAAGTACGAATCATTATGGCATGGTTACAGCTCTTATCAAACCCAATATAACCAATTGCACCACCATAAAAACTACGTTCGTTTTGCTCAATGCTATTTATCAATTGCATGGCTTTAAACTTTGGTGCGCCACTTAGCGTACCCGCAGGAAAAACCGATGCCATTATTTTAAATGGATTTTTTTCCTCACTTACATTGCCTTGCACTTCGCTGACCATGTGTATAACGTGGCTGTAAAAATTGATGTTTTTAAATTGTGTTACACTTACATTATTACAAACCCTACTCAAATCATTTCTTGCCAAATCCACCAACATAATATGCTCTGCATTTTCTTTGGCATCGTTTTCTAAATCTATGGCAAGTTGTTTGTCCGCTTCATCATTACCTGTACGCCTAAAAGTGCCTGCGATAGGATGAACCGTTGCTTTTCCATCTTTAATAACCACTTGGCTTTCGGGACTAGAGCCCATCAATTTATAATCGCCATAATCAAAGTAAAATAAATATGGCCCAGGGTTTATGCTGCGCAAACTTCTGTAAACATTAAACTCATCGCCAATATATTTTTGTTGAAAACTTCTGCTCAATACAATTTGAAAAACATCGCCACGCTTGCAAGCATCAATACCTTTTTGCACATTGGCTCTGTAGGTTTCGTCGGGCATATCTTGCATTTCATTTCCTTTCGTAGCAAAGGGAAACACAGGCACATCCTTGCTTCGCAAAATATTTTCTACATCTTCTACTTTACTTTCTATACTAATAATCTTGTTTTCACAAAGAAAAATTTCGTCTTTAAAATGATCGATGATAATAACATATTGGTACAATCTATAACGCATTAATGGAATACTATCTTCCTTTGTTTTAGCCAATTCAATCGAATCAAAAAATTGCACTGCATCATACGTTGTATAACCAAACAAACCTTGTGCTATCGTTGCAATTTTTTCTGTAGGAATAGCGGCATCAAAACTATCTATAAAATTTTCTAAAATATGAGTGATATTATCTTTGGTAGAAATAGTAATCGACTCTGTTTTTTGTGCAGGATATTTATATTCTGCTTTTTGCAAATCCATTATTTCTATACCTCCAATAGCATTTATGGCTATGATGGAACGGCTGTTTTCACCTGCATGTGAGTCGGTACTTTCTAGCAGAATCGTATCTCTAAATTTATCTCTCATGCGCAGGTAAATACCTACAGGCGTATAAAGGTCTGCAGGTATTTTGGTGCAAGAAGTGGTTATATTTATTTTGTTCATTTGGTTGCATTAAAAAAGCCCTAGCGTTGTGCAAGGGCTTTTATTTAAAAATATATAAATAGGCGGCTATAGCACAATTGTGTTTTGACTGTACCACCACCATCCATTATTATTTGTTATTTGTTTCATTGTACTGCAAATATGAGGCGAAAGGTTGAAATAACAAAACTTTTTATTTTTTAACAATGTTACAACTAAATAAAAAGGATAATTTCGTCTTATATTTATGTGGAGAAAAATTTAACCACATAGACACAAAGTAAATAAAAAAAACAAAAAAAGTCAAGCATTGAAAACACTTTTACTAGCCTTATTTATCCTTTCTACTTTTACAAGCAAAGCACAAACTATTGAAAAAATTTTTGTGAATCTTTATACGGATAGCCTTAAAAAAGGCACACACAATTACATAAATATTGATGGGCAATTAAGCAATGGTAGATACTTACCGCTTGATAGTGCAAAAATTTTATTCTCTTGTGCACAGGCAAAATTTGCTGGCAACTCTATTATCATTCCTGCAAATTTTGTGGAAGAAAAAGTCACCATAAAAATTACCTTAAAAGCAAACCCTACAATATTTAAAGAGTTTGATGTGTATATTAAAAAGATGGAAGATCCTCCATTAAAATCGACCAATGAAGTGATGGCAGAGATAAAGACTAGTAAGAAGAAAAAGAAGAAATCGGGTTTTGCCACGAATGCACGAATAAATACAAATAAAAAACGCAACTTTAAAAATTGCGTTTTTTATTAAGATTTTGCATCCTCTGCTCCTTAGCGTCTTTGCGTGAAATTTTTTTATGCAAATTTCTTAGCATCTTCCAAAAACTTAGCTAAGCCAATATCTGTAAGTGGGTGTTTTAATAAACCTAAAATAGAATCTAATGGGCAAGTACATACATCTGCCCCAGCTTCAGCACACTTAATGATGTGTAACGGATTGCGAATAGACGCTGCTAATATTTCTGATTGAAAACCTTGAACATCATAAATATGGCGGATTTGTTGAATTAAATCAATGCCATCCATTCCCATATCATCTATACGACCAATAAAAGGTGAAACATATGTTGCGCCTGCTTTTGCAGCCAAAATCGCTTGTCCTGCTGAGAATATTAACGTGCAATTTGTTTTTATACCATTATCTGTAAACCACTTTATTGCTTTAATACCATCTTTTATCATAGGTACTTTTACTATAATATTTTTATGCAAAGCGGCAAGTGCTTTTCCTTCTTTAATAATACCATCAAAGTCAGTAGAAATAACCTCTGCACTAATATCACCGTCCACCAAATTGCAAATGTCCACATAATGCTTCATCACAGCTTCAGTGCCTTGTATGCCTTCTTTGGCCATAAGCGATGGATTGGTAGTTACACCATCTAAAATACCAAGGTCGTATGCTTCTTTAATTTGTGCAAGGTTTGCAGTGTCTATAAAAAATTTCATTGGAGAGATTTATAATTTAATAATTAAGATTTAAGATTACTTTTAGTTTGTGTTTCTTTTTGCTTTTTTTGAAGGGTCTTTCTTGACGATGATAAAATACTCGACAGCTCGATTGCTTCAGCAATAAACAAAGATAACTTTTTTTCAGGTAATAATTTTAGCTCTTTAATAACTTCTAACCAAAACAGTGTTTCATCAGCTTCTTAGAAGGAAATACTTAATTTTGAGATGAAAGCATGAG
>JANOZW010000309.1:0-14096 GCA_031429575.1 Ferruginibacter sp. | reverse complement strand
AAAGTTGTGAGACAGATGTAATATTTACAGGCGCAGCCAATACATGGCAGACATTGGAATTTAATTTTAATAATCAATCGGCAGGTACGAGTGCATTTAATGCAGCAACGACTTACAACAAAGTCTCTATCTTCTTCAACTTTGGTGTAACGGGTGCAACGGCAGGTGAGCGTATTTATTATTTTGATGATGTAAAATTTGGCCCAGCAACTGTAACGCCACCAAGTAATTTACCAACACTACCAATAGATTTTGAATCGGCAACAATCAATTATACATTTACAGATTTTAATGGTGGTGCTGCAACAAAAATTGCAAACCCACAAATAAATGGTATCAATACAAGTGCTACTGTAGCAAAAATGGTAAAGAGTGTGGGTGAAGTGTATGGTGGTAGTTTTTTAATAATGGCTAGCCCAATAGATTTTAGTGTAAACAAAGTATTTAAAGTAAAAGTATTTTCGCCGAGAGTGGGTGCAAAACTTTTGGTAAAAGTAGAAAATAGTACTAACGGAGCCATAAACTTCGAAAGAGAAGCAACATCAACCGTAGCCAATGCTTGGGAAGAATTAACGTTTGATTACACAGCTGTGAGCACTACAAGTGTGTTTGATAAATTGGTATTTATTTTTGATTTAGGTACAATGGGTAATGGTTCAGCAAACTTTACTTGGTTGTTTGATGATGTTAGATTAATAAGTATTGCAGGTGGTTTAAGCCAAATGAATGTGCCAGTAACTTTTGATGATCCTACGATAAATTATGGTTTAGTTGGTTTTGGTGGTGCAGAGCAATCTACGATTGTAACTGATCCAACACTTGCAACAAACAAAGTTGCAAAAGTTATCAAAACTAATACGGCTGAGTTATGGGCAGGTACAACCATCACTGCATTAATTGGAAGTTCACAAACAGCATTTGCAAATAATATTCCATTTGCTGTAGGTGCAACAAGAATGAATGTACGAGTGTGGAGTCCGCATACAGGCATACAAGTAAGATTAAAAGTAGAAGATAAAAACGACCCAACTAAATCTTGTGAAACAGAAGCTACCTTTACTGGAGCAGCAAATACATGGCAAACATTAGAATTTAATTTTGCCAACCAAGCAGCAGGAACAGCAGCATTAAATGTTGGTTATAATTTAAACAAAGCCTCTATCTTTTTCAACTTTGGTGTAACGGGTACAACAGCAGGTGAAAGAATATATTATTTTGATGATGTAAAATTTGGTGCAGCAACAGTACCAACAATACCAACAGCACCTACCGTTGTATCGCCTGCAAATTTCTGTGTAGGAAGTACAGTTGTATTACCCGTAACCGCATCAGCAGGAAATACTTTATTATGGTACACTGTTCCTACAGGTGGAACAAGTTCAGCAACAGCACCTGTAATAAATACAGCAACAACAAGTACGGCTACTTATTATGTTAGTCAAATAAATGCAGCATTGTTAGAAGGCCCAAGAGCAATGATAATTGTAAATGTAAATCCTACACCAATTGCACCAACAGCAGCAACGCCATTTGTATATTGCCAAAATGCAACGGCAGCCATTTTAACTGCAACAGGCGCAGCAGGAAATACTTTAAAATGGTACACTAGTTTAACAGGTGCAGGAAGTACAACAGCTATAACACCTAGTACATTAACATCAGGCACTGCAAATTATTATGTGAGTCAAACAAATAGTTTTGGATGCGAAAGTCCAAAAGTTACCATTGTTGTAAATATAAATGCAGCGGCAGCAGCTCCTACAACAAGTGCAGTTAATTATTGCCAAAATGCAACTGCAGCGCCATTAACTGCAATTGCAGCAGCGGGCAATACATTGAAGTGGTACACGGTGGCAACGGGCGGTACAGTACTTGCTGCAGGACATACACCAAGCACAACAACAGTAGGCACAACTACTTTTTACGTAAGCCAAGTAAATGTTGCAGGTTGTGAAAGCCAAAGAGCATCGTTAAATGTTGTAGTAAGAATTGCTCCTGCAATGCCAAGTGTAATTTCTCCTGTTGCATATTGTGTAAATGCACAATCAACATTATTATCTGCTACGGCTGATGCTGGCCATAGTTTAATGTGGTACAATGTTGCAACGGGTGGTACGGGTTCTACAAATACGCCATCAACAATAACTAGTGTAAGTGGTACTAATACTTATTATGTGGCACAATCAAATGCGGGAGGTTGCGAAAGCCCAAGAGCAGCAATTAATGTAAATATTATAGCATCACCAACTGTAGGAGTTATTGCAGCTGCACCTTACACTAGATTATATCCTGGGCTTACAACAAGTATTGCTGTAGCAAATGGCCCTACGGCAGGCAACTTATATGCTTGGTATCGTAATGGCATTTTATTAACAGGACAAACAGGAAATAGTGTAAATGCAAATATTGATGCTTTAGGAAATTACACATTGAAAGTTACCAATGCAAATGGTTGTGTAGGCACATCAAATGTTGTTACTATTACAGATTCGGCACAACAAAAAATGTTTATATATCCTAACCCATCTACTGGTAAGTTTCAGGTAAGATACTTAAGTGATAACAATAATTTATCACCAAGAAAAATTGTAATCTTTAATGCCGCAGGTGCTAAGGTTTATACTGCAAGTTTTGTAATTTTCGGTGGTTACACAGCAATGAATATTGATTTAACATTTGTTGCAACTGGTATTTATTATATTCATTTAATGGATAATGATGGTAAGCAATTAGCTACAGAAAGAATATTTATTCGTAGATAGTATTTGGTAACATTAAAAAAGAGACCTCACAAAAAATGAAGTTCTCTTTTTTATTTTTTTAATTTAATTTTTTAAAATAGAGCTAATGCGAAAAATAAATTTCTTGTATTCGTTTTTACTTTTGACAGTTTGTGTTGGAACCAGTGAATGCTCCAATAAAAATTTTGTTGCAAAAAATGAAACGGAAAATACAAATGATAAAGTTGCAACTTCCGAAAGCCATACATACAAATTAGTATGGGCAGATGAGTTTAACTCAAAGGGAGCACCCGACTCAACAAAATGGAGTTATGATATTGGCACTGGAGATTGGGGCTGGGGTAATAATGAAAAAGAATATTATACCAATCGTTCGCAAAATGTAAACATAGCAAAGGGGATGTTGAAAATAACTGCTCTTAAAGAAAATTACAATGGCAGCGCATACACATCTACCCGTATGCTTACAAGAGATAAATTTCATTTTACTTATGGCAGAGTAGAAGTGCGAGCAAAACTTCCCGCAGGTGTAGGCACATGGCCAGCTATATGGATGCTTGGCAGTAATATTAAAACAGCTGGTTGGCCAGCATGTGGCGAAATAGATATTATGGAACACAAAGGATGTGAGTTAAACAAAATTTACAGTACTTTGCATTATCCAAAACGATTTGGAAATAATGCGGACGGAGATTCTATTACCATAAAAAATGCCAATACAACATTTCACAAATATTCTACAGAATGGACAGCAACATCTATAAAATTTTTTGTAGATGATGTACAAGTAAAATCTTATGTAAACGATAGCGCTTCTCCTTTTCATAAAGATTTTCATATTATTTTAAATGTGGCCATGGGTGGTAATTTTGCTGGCCCCATAGACCCTGCAATAACCAATGCAACTATGGAAGTTGATTATGTAAGGGTGTATCAATAACTTTTTTTATATTGAAGAAAGATGTTGTTACTAATTTTTGTAAAAGCATCTTTTTTATTTTAAGTATATGATAAAAAATAAAATGAAGAAAATAACTACAGCAATTTTATTATTTGCTTATAGCTTTTGCACTGCTCAAAAAAATAACACAATACCTACAAAAGTATTTTCTGTAAAAGATAAAACCGTTACTGTTTACACAACAGCGGATAGTAGTAATTTTAGATTATCCCTTACCGATAAATTAAGTTTTAAAGAACTAGTCCAACCAACCGAAGGAGAAGCGAGTGTATTTGTAGAACCCAATAAAACCTTTCAAACCTTAATTGGTATTGGCGCTGCTATTACAGATGCAAGTGCAGAAGTTTTTGCGAAATTACCTTTAGACAAGCAACAAGAATTTTTGCAAGCCTATTTTAATAAAGACAAAGGTATTGGATACACATTAGCAAGAACAAACATACACAGTTGCGATTTTAGCAGCGACATGTACACGTATGTTACAGATGGCGATGCAGCATTAAATACTTTTGATATAAAACATGATAAGCAATTTCGTATTCCATTAATAAAACAAGCTATAGCAGCAGCTGGTGGTAAGCTTCCATTATTTGCAAGCCCATGGAGCCCGCCAGCATTTATGAAAACAAATAACAATATGCTGCATGGCGGAAAATTAAACAATGCCTTTGCGCCAAGCTGGGCAATGTATTATACAAAATTTATAAAGGCATATGAAAAAGAAGGAATACCAGTGTGGGGTATTAGTTTGCAAAACGAACCTATGGCAACACAGCGCTGGGAAAGTTGTATCTATACCGCCGAAGAAGAAAGAGATTTTCTTAAAAACTATTTGGGGCCAACGATGAAAAAAGAAGGGCTTGGTGATAAAAAAATAATTGTGTGGGACCACAATAGAGATTTGATGACACAAAGAGCAGATGTGATTTTTAATGACCCCGAAGCAGCGAAATATGCGTGGGGCATGGGTTTTCATTGGTATGAAACTTGGAGTGGCGGACAACCCATGTTTGAAAATGTAGCAATGGTAAACAAAACGTATCCAACAAAAAATTTATTATTTACGGAAGGTTGTGCAGAAAGTTTTAATGCGGAAGGTTATCAACGATGGGCAAATGGAGAACGCTATGGCAGGTCTATGATAAATGATTTTAACAATGGCACTGTGGGTTGGACAGATTGGAATATTTTATTAGATGAAACTGGCGGGCCAAACCATGTAGGCAATTTTTGTTTTGCACCAGTGCATGCGGATACTAGAACTGGAGAAATTATTTACACGCCTTCTTATTATTACATGGGGCATTTTTCTAAATTTATTAGGCCTGGTGCAAAAAAAATAAATAGTGCAGCAAGTAGAAGTCAATTATTAACTACTGCATTTATAAATACTGATGGAAAAATAGCTGCAATTGTCATGAACCAAAGCGATAAAAAAGTAACTTACAACTTATGTATTGGAAACAATGCTGCTGTTGTAACTATTTTACCTCATGCTATTCAAACATTGGTTTTATAAAATGAAAAAAATAAAGCCTGCTGCACTTTTTAATGAAAAAAATACTTACCAACCTTACCACATGGGTTTTAATAGCAATCGTAGCAGGTGCATTGCTTGGGCATTTTGCTGCTGGTACTGCTGTAAAAATGCAACTCCTTAGTAAATATTTTATTGAGGTTATTAAAATATTCATAAGCCCAATTATTTTTCTTACCATATCGTTAGGGATAAGTGGTATGGGCAGTTTAAAAAAAGTAGGAAGGGTTGGTGGTAAAGCATTACTATATTTTGAAATTGTAACTACCATTGCGTTGCTTGTAGGTTGTGCTGTGGCGGTTATCATTAAACCTGGTGCGGGCATAAATACCACTGCCATAGATGGAGGGGACATTTCAACATATACAACAGCCGCCACAACATTTAGTTGGTTACAATTTTTAAAAGACAACCTTACCATACAGGTATTGTTATTTTCTATTGCCTTTGGTATTTTTTTAAGCAAATATGCTGGTAGAGAAAAATTAATAAAACCATTAAGCATTGCGTCCAAATATATTTTTAAAGCCTTGCACTATGTTATGATGCTTGCGCCCATTGCAGCATTTAGTGGCATGGCTTACACAATAGGAAAATATGGCATTGCGACTATGCTGCCATTAGCTAAATTGATGGTGACAGTTTACATAACCATGGCAATTTTTATTTTTATTATTTTTGGTTTAATACTTCGATATTACAAAATCAGTATTTTCAGATTTCTACACTATATCAAAGAAGAATTGTTAATCGTATTGGGTACATCATCTTCCGAGTCTGCATTGCCCATGCTCATGGAAAAACTAGAAATAATGGGTTGCTCTAAACCCGTTGTAGGATTGGTAGTACCGGCGGGTTATTCGTTTAATTTAGATGGTACAACGATATACCTATCTATGGCGGTTATTTTTTTAGCACAGGTTTTTAAAATTGAATTATCATGGGGGCAAATATTTACAATTATTGGCGTATTAATGATAACGTCAAAAGGTGCTGCAGGGGTTACGGGCAGTGGTTTTATTGTGTTGGCATCTACACTTACTGTAGTAAAAGTAATTCCTATTGAAGGTTTAGCATTATTATTGGGGGTAGATAGGTTTATGAGCGAAGCAAGAAGTATAACCAATTTTATAGGTAATGGCGTAGCTACTATTTTTTTAGCAAATAATGAAAAAGAATTTAACAGAGCAAAAATGACATTGGCTTTCGAAAATGAAGTGTATGAATATGATTTAAAAAATAATTTATAAACTATTTATTTAAATTAGTTAATTTATTTTTCTTGCTTTACCTAACTTGTTATTTATTCATTTTATTATCAAAGCCTAAACAAATCATCCATTACAATTTCATTTTGTACAGCCGATCTTGCATACTCATTTTTTGTTAACCCATAAGTGGTAATCATTGTTGTAAAAATAGCTTTTTTAGTTTTCGTTTGCTCTTTAAAAGCAGCCACTTTATTGCGCAGGTTTAAATCATAACTTTTTGTAATCGTAAAAGAATTAAGAGCATATTTTATTTCACAGATATTTATCACATTATCTTTACGGTTTATAATCAAATCTATTTGTGCGCCCTTATTAGTTTTAGCAAGGGGTTTGTATAACCATGGTGAGCTTTCACTTATTATTCCATCTATACCCAATGCTCTTTTTATGTTTTGTATATGATCAAAACAAACTTGTTCAAAACTTATACCTGCCCATACCATTACTGATGAATCTGTAATTCTATTTACCCATATTCCTTTTTCGTAGCTATTGGCTTTTTCAATAAATTTAAAATGAAACAAGGTAAAATAATCGGAGACTACATAAATTTTCTTGCTTTTATTTAATCCAAATGGGATATACGATTTTATAAATCCGCTTTCTTCCAACTCATTTAATTTTACGCTAAAATCGCCGCTCGATTCAATGTTGGTAGCCTGTACAATATTATCTCTCGTAGCTTGTTTGCCCAAGTTAAAAATGGCACGTAGCATCAGTGCATGTTTTTCAGAATCTTTAAACAATGATTTAAAAATAAAAACAAATTCATTTTTCAATAAACCCGATTCTGTAAAACAAATACGTTCTATGCATTGATGTGCGCTTTCTCCCTTTTTTACTTGGTCTAAATAAAATGGCACGCCCCCCAACACCATATACAGTTGAATAATTTGATAGCGATCTATTACAATATTTTTTGTTGTAAAAAATTGTTCTGTTTCAGCAAGTGTAAACGGTAGTATTTTCATTCTATGTGTTACTCTATTATGTAATCCACCTATGTTCATCAATAAAGTATTAATCATCCACGAAGCTGCAGACCCACATACAAATAATTTTACATTTTTTTGGGCGCTTGCCCAGCTATTCCAAAACCATTCTAAGCCTGTTAAAAAATCACTTCTTTTTGTATCAAACCATGGTAGTTCATCTAAAAAAATTATTTTCTTCCCCTTAATTTTTGATAACTCTTTTTTCACTATACCAAAAGCTTCTAACCAATTTTTAGGTGTTTTAATAGCTATTGAAAAATGTTCATTTATAAAATTAGTAAAATTGGTCAGCTGTCCTTTGGTATCTGCATTTGCCAATCCGGTTGCATAAAAAGTAAACTTATAATCGAAATATTCTTTTATCAAAAAAGTTTTACCCACTCTCCTTCTTCCGTACAAGGCAATAAAGCAAGGCCTATCATTACTGCAAATATCTTCTATTTGTTGTATTTCTTGCAATCTACCTATAAGTGCCATATTTTTATATTTTTCCAAAAATAGTAAATTATAGACATTTTTGGTAAAATTAATACTATACTTTTCCAAAATATTGTATTTGTTCATATTTTTGGTAAATTATAGAAGTAGAATGCTTTCATGATTAACACATACTCACTATGAATAAAAAATAAGTACATTTAGTGATGCCATAAGCTACAACGCTAGCAAGATTAACGAACACTACATAAAAATGAAAAATATAGTAAATAAAAAAAAGATATTGGTAATTTATTGCGTGTTGAGCATTGCTATTTCTGCAAATGCACAAATTCGTTTGCCAAAGTTTTTTGGTGATAATATGGTGTTGCAAAGAAATGGCAACATACCTGTATGGGGATGGGCAAGTGCTAATGAAAAAATAATAGTACAATTTAACAAACAAACCAAAACCACAAAGGCAGATGAAGCAGGCAAATGGATGATACGCTTAGATGCCGAAAACGCAGGTGGTCCCTATATTTTAGGCATTAAAGGGAAAAATAATTTACAACTAAAAAATGTTTTGGTTGGTGACGTATGGCTCTGCTCTGGGCAATCTAATATGGAGTGGACAGTTGGACAATCTGATTATGCAAAAAAAGAAGTAGCAACTGCAAATTATCCTTTTATTAGACATATAAAAATACAACGAGCGTTAAATTCTTTACCGGATGTAGATGTAAATAATACCAATTGGAAAGTGTGTGATAGCAATACCGTAGGAGATTTTACAGGAGTTGGGTATTTTTTTGCTCGACATATTTATGAGAATACAAAAGTACCAATAGGATTAATAAACAGTACTTGGGGTGGCACAAATATAGAAACATGGATAAGTAGAGAAGGTTTTGAAAGTAATACTGAGTTTAAAGCAATGATTGCTGGCATGCCAAAAATAAACTTAGATTCTATTAACAAAAATAAGAACTACAGTACGATAAAAAGAATTGAAGCCAATCAAGAAAGTAAGTTAGAAAATATAGATATTACAGCTTTTAAGGATATTGATTTTGATGATACTCGATGGCCGCTGATAAACATACCACAATTATGGGAAGAGCAAAATTTGGGAGATATAGACGGTGTAGTTTGGTTAAGAAAAACGATTACACTTAATAATGATGACATAAAAGAAAATGCCATTATAGAACTTTCTAAAATAGATGATGATGATATCACTTATATAAATGGAATAAAAGTAGGTAGTACAAATAGCTGGGATACAAAAAGAAAATATGCCATCCCATCTAATATTTTAAAGGAAGGTAAAAATGTAATAGCAATACGTGTTGTGGATAGTGGTGGAGGTGGTGGCATCTATGGCGACAGTGCTGATGTAAACCTTACACTTACAAATAAAACCACTCCATTGCAAGGAAGATGGAAATATCAAGTAGAATCTATACTTAAAAATACAGTTCCAAATTCATTGCCATCGCTTTGTTATAACGCCATGATAGCCCCATTAATTCCTTATGCATGCAAAGGGGTATTGTGGTATCAAGGCGAAAGTAATGCAGAGCGTGCAATACAATACAGAAAAGCATTTCCATTACTTATAAATGATTGGCGGAAAAAATTTACAAATGAAAACTTGCCATTTTATTTTGTACAACTAGCCTCTTATACAGCTAGTGGTAATAGCAATGAAGGTTGTGGTTGGGCAGAACTTAGAGAGGCACAAACACAAACATTGTCTTTACCAAATACAGGCATGGTAGTTACCACAGATTTGGTTACTGATGCAAAAGATATTCACCCAACCAACAAACAAGATGTAGGAAAAAGATTAGCTACCATTGCATTAAATAATTTGTACAATAAGAAAATGGTTTGCAGTGGACCTATATACAAAGCAATGAAAATAAAAGGCAACCAGATTATTTTATCTTTTGAAAATCTTGGTAGTGGATTATTTACCACAGGCAAAAATGGTTACATAAAAGGATTTGAAATAGCTGCTGCTGACAGTGTTTTTCATTTTGCAAAAGCAATTATAAAAGGCAATACCATTGTGCTTTCTAGCGAAAAAGTATCAAACCCTATTGCAGCAAATTTTAGTTGGATAGGCGATGCTACAGCATGTAATTTGTTTAACAAAGAAGGATTTCCTGCAGTGCCTTTTAGAACAGCGGAATGGAAGAATGCCACGAAGGGGGAGAAATATATAATCGAGAAATTGTAAAAATATGAATACAGATTTTTTGAATACTAAACTAATTTTATGTCTATACAAAACATTCCAGAAAAGTTTTTAAAAAGCAGAAAGCATAGCCCAGAGTTATTTGTGTACGATTTTAAAATGACACAAAATGTAGTAAAAAGCAAGGTAAATCTTACCTTAAACATGTTTAGTTTTTTACAAAAGGGCGAAAAAAAAGTTAGGCTAGAAGATGCTTCTGTGGAAGTAAACAATAAACAATCTGTACTTATAAAAGCAGGAAATTGCTTAATGACGGAGTTGCTTACCAATGATGAAATTTATTATTGCAAATTATTTTTTTTTACAAATCAACATGTAGCAGATTTTTTAGAAAAACATCCATACCTAACTACAAAAAAAAAGCTGTCTAATGAAAATCCTTTTTTTGTAATAGAAAACGACGAGTTTATCAATTCCTTTGTTACCTCCATCACTTCTATATTACACCTTACTACAGATTACACTTCGCTTTTGTGCATAAAATTTGAAGAAATAATGCTGTACTTATCGCACAAATATGGAGATGAATTTATTAGTTATATTCAAGCACTATCCACTTCCGAAAACAATTCTACTTTTAAAAATATTGTAGAAGCAAATGTATATTCAAATGTAAGTTTACAAGAAATTTCATTTTTAGCAAACATGAGCTTATCAACTTTTAAAAGAAATTTCAATAAAGAATATAATGCAAACCCTGGTAAATGGCTACAACAAAAAAGGCTGCATCATGCAAAAAATATTTTAGAAAAGGGATTGAAGAAACCAACAGAAATATTTTCAAATTATGGTTATCATAATTTTTCAAATTTTAGTGCCGCTTTTAAAAACGAGTTTGGTTTTAGCCCAAAAAATGCTATCTAAATTTTACAAAATCCTTCATTTCAATTTATAAGTATCATTATTCTTCTAAGAAACAATGTTTTTACCTTTTTTAAGTATGAACTTTTTTCATAAGTTTTTGAACTCTAGGCAACAATTTTAAAATTTACATTTACATTCTAAAAAAAGTAATTAGAAATGAATATTACATTAACACAGGCAGAAAATGCCATTACAGTTGCCAAAGCAAAAGCAGTAGAATTAGGAACAAAAATGAACATTAGCATTGTAGATGCTGGTGCAAATATTGTAGCATTTGCACGTATGGATGGTGCATGGCTAGGCTCAGCAGATATTTCTTTGAAAAAAGCAAAAACAGCTCGCTTCTTTGATATGAACACCGGTGTTATCGGAAGCTTATCTCAGCCTGGTGGTTCATTATTTGGTATTGAACATTCAAATGGTGGATTAATTTCTTTCCCAGGCGGTGTACCCATTATAAATGCAGCAGGCGAAGTTATTGGTGCCATTGGTGTATCTGGCAGTTCGGTAGAAAACGACCATGCAGTAGCTGAGGCTGGTGCAAAATCAATATAATTAAATCCCCTTGAAAATTAAAGCCACTTTGAAAGAAGTGGTTTTTTGTGCAAACTTGTTAAAGAAAAAATTGCGGAGACGGAGAGATTCGAACTCTCGATAGAGTTACCCCTATACACACTTTCTCCCGAAGGTATTCGGGACTCTTTCAACCACTCGAACACTAATGAATTTTTTTTGAAATTAATACTTCAATGTATTTACGAGATTTTTTAGATTTAATTTCATTTTCTCGTTTAATTGCTTCGGTTCTTGTTTCAAACATTTCAAAATAAACCAAACGCCAAGGCATTTTCGAAGAAGACTATTTACTTAAGCCATCATTGTGCTTACTCAAACGAGCATCTAAGTCGTTTGTTTGACCTATGTAAAATGAAAAATCTTTCTTACTTTGAAGGATGTAAACAAAGAATTTTTCATCGCTAATTTCCATAGCTATTGTTTTGCGGAGACGGAGAGATTCGAACTCTCGATAGAGTTACCCCTATACACACTTTCCAGGCGTGCTCCTTCAGCCACTCGGACACGTCTCCATTATTTTTGGATTGCAAAAATACACTTTCAAAATTTATAGCACGAATCTTTTTTAAAATTTGTAGATTGTCATAGTACTTTTTTTATAAAAGACAAATGCATTTTTGAAAAAGTTAATCCTTTTGAATATGTTTGCTCTTTATTATTCTCTAATTACTATATTTCGGGATCATCATAAAAATAGTAGAGAATTGATAACTCCATAAAATTAATGACAAATGAATCGCATTTTGAAAACATATACCATGAGCACAAAAACCTTGTGTTCAATGTTTGTTTGCATTATGTTTTGAATGCAGAAGATGCACAAGATATTACGCAGGAAACATTCGTAAAAGTGTATCAACGATACCATCAATATAACGCAGAAGCAGCATCTTTAAAAACTTGGATATGCCGCATAGCAATAAATAATTGTTTGGACTTTTTAAAAGCAAAAAAATCTAAAAAAAGATTCGGTTTTTTAAGTTCTTTATTTCATACAGATAGTAATGAGCCGCTTAAAGAAGCCATAGATATTAACCATCCTGGTATTGAAACAGAAGATAAAGAAGCGCTGCAAAGTTTATTGCAAATAATTTATACCTTGCCAGATAATCAAAAAACAGCTATTATATTAACCAAAATTGAAGACCGCCCACAAAAAGAAGTAGCAGAAATAATGAACATTAGTTTAAAAGCTGTAGAGTCGCTTTTGCAGCGTGCAAAACAAAGCATTCAGAAAAAATTAATAGAAAACGAAGGATTTTAGCATAAGTGTCGTATAACAAATAACAACGATTGAAATGAACATTGACAACAAATTAGATTTACTAAAAAACATTAAGAAAGTAGATGCGCCACCGTTTCTACTTACCCGTGTAAAGCAGCAAGTACATAATTTGAGTAATGTAGAAGCGCCTGTAAAATGGAAATGGGCTTTTGCGTTAACTTCTGTAATAATTATGATGCTTAACGTAACCATTTTTTTAAAATCAAATGAATCTTCGGAAAAGAAAACTACTGGAGTAGAAAATGTAATTAATGGCTTGAATCTCTCTACCAAAAACGACTTGTATAATGAGTAAAATAAAATTATTAAGTATTGCCGTTATTGGCTTGCTGGCTATCAATATTGCTGTTGTTGGTTTTTTATTATTGAGAAAACCACCAATGCCGCCGAAAGGAATACCTCAAGCAGAAGAAAAAAAAGGTCCAAAGCAAATCATCATTGATAAATTACAGTTTGACAAAGAGCAAGTAACATTATATGAATCACTCATTGTTGAGCACAGAGAATCTGTAAAGGCTCTGAAAAATAGTATCAGTGATACTAAAAACAATCTTTACCAATCGCTCAAAACGGAAACCTTTACTGATAAAGATTCTTTAATAAATCTTTTAAGTGCTTTACAAAAAAGAATAGAGACTGTACACTACGAACATTTTGCACAAATTAAAAAACTTTGTAAGCCTGGGCAGATGGAAAATTTTAATGAACTTACCAACGAATTGGCTTTTTATTTTACAACTGAAAAAAAGGCTGAGCCACCCCCACCACCTGATAATTAGCAAATAATTAATTGAACACTGTTGAATAAATACAGCCTTTGAGGCTTTATAATAGCATAGCTATGTTTGCTATTGAAAATATTATTACCGTAAATAATTTAAAAAATAGTTTCACCCGAAGGATTTATTTCTTTACATCGTATAAGAATTATTATAAACTAAAAAAATAAATTTTATGAAATTATCGTTTGGTGTGGTTATCACTGGGGTTACAATAGTTGCAGCAACAGTATTTGCTTGTAAAAAAAATAGTAATGATACTACCACCACTGTGGAAGATACAACAGGCACAGTACCTGCCGTTATCAGTGGCAATTACAAACCAGCTGTAACATTGTCAGCTTCCGCAACTACTGTTACACTAAAATCTAAAGGTGTACCTGACCATGTAACGCCTTATTGGG
>JANOZW010000308.1:0-3764 GCA_031429575.1 Ferruginibacter sp. | reverse complement strand
GATACCTTTTGTAATAGCTTCCTGTACTTCTTTAGCTTTTCCTAAACCGTGCCCTACAACACCTGCACCGTTACCAACTACAACCAAAGCAGAAAAACTGAATGCACGACCACCCTTTGTAGTTTTTACTACACGGTTAATAGCAACAACCTTTTCTTTCAACTCAAGGTCACCAGCTTTCATTTTATTATTTGTAACTACGTTTGACATTTATATCGTTTTACGATTTGTAATTTTTATTATTATTTGCTACAATATTAGAATTGTAAACCGCCTTCTCTAGCACCTTCTGCTACTGCTTTTACACGACCATGGTATATGTAACCACTACGATCAAAAACAACTTTGGTAATACCTAATTCAACAGCTCTTTTAGCAATTGATTCACCTACCATTTTACTCTTATCTACTTTAGGAGCTTTTTGAGCAGCAATATCTTTTTGTCTAGATGAAGCACCTGCTATCGTAGTACCAGTTGTATCATCTATTAATTGAGCATAAATATCTGCATTACTTCTAAATACAGTAAGACGTGGAGCAGCTGCAGTACCATTCACTTTCTTACGAATGCGATAACGTATTTTTTGTCTAGCTTGTGATTTGTTATTCATCTTATTTTATTTTACATTCCTCGATTCTGCCGAAGAACTAGTTGATTTGTTATTAGTTTATCATTAATTAGTTTAGCGTTTGAAATTAGAATCAACCATTCAACTAATCAACCAATTTTATTTACCAGCCGACTTACCAGCTTTTCTTCTTAATATCTCTCCTACAAATTTCACACCCTTTCCTTTGTACGGCTCAGGCTTACGTAAGCTTCTAATTTTTGCACAAACAGCACCTAGCAATTGTTTGTCTGAACTTTCTAAGGTAATGATTGGGTTCTTTCCTTTTTCTTGTAAAGTTGTTACTTTTAATTCTTTTGGTATTTCCAATAAAATATTATGAGAATAACCTAAAGATAAATCAAGAATATTTCCTGTGTTTGCAGCTTTGTAACCCACACCCACAAGTTCCAATTGTTTTGTAAATCCTTCTGTAACGCCTACCACCATGTTATTGATAAGTGAACGATACAAACCATGCATTGCACGGTGACGAATTTGATCAGTAGGACGTTTGAATTCAACGGTAGTACCTTGAATATCTACGATGATATCACGATCAATTGCTTGTTTCAATTCTCCTTTTGGACCTTTTACGGTAACCTCATTGTCTTTGCTAAGGGTGATTGTAACTCCTGAAGTAATATCAACTGGCTTTTTTCCTATACGACTCATAATTGCTTATTTGTATGCTTTAAAAAACTTTTTTGGAAATGTGTTTCGAAAGTGTTCAGCCTGTATAGTTGGGCTTAATTATCATTCTATTTATTCAACCAAAACCATTTTCAAATGTTGGTTGAATTTATTTTAGTAAATGTTGCAAAGAACTTCCCCGCCTACATTTTGCACTTTAGCTTCTTTGTCTGTCATTACACCTTTAGATGTAGAAATAATAGCAACACCTAAACCGTTTTTCACACGCTTAAACTCATCTGGCTTTGCATATGTACGCAAACCTGGGCGGCTAATTCTTTCTAAACTTTGTATAGCTGGTAATTTAGTATTCGCATCATACTTCAATGCTATTTTAATTACACCTTGCTTTTTATCTTCTTCAAATTTGTACTTAAGGATATAACCTTTGTCATACAAAATTTCGGTGATACGCTTTTTCAAATTGCTAGCAGGTATCTCTACAATACGGTGATTAGCCATTTGTGCGTTTCTAATTCTTGTTAAAAAATCTGCTATCGGATCAGTAACCATTGTTCTATTTGTTAAGTTATATTAATATTTTTTTTCAATGCGATATCCATTTTCGTTCTTGGATGCTAGATGTAAGTTGTAAAGTGCAAAAAGCTTTTTTGTTAACTGCCATCTGCAAATTGCCAACTGTTTTACCAGCTTGCTTTTGTTACTCCTGGTATTTTACCATTCAAAGCCATATCTCTAAACATGATACGATTTACACCAAAGTGGCGCATGTATCCACGAGGACGGCCTGTTAACTGGCAACGATTTCTCAAACGCACCGGTGAAGCATTTTTTGGAAGTAAATCTAAACCAGCGTAGTCACCAGCAGCTTTCAATGCAGCTCTTTTATCTGCATATTTTGCTACAATGCGCTCTCTTTTTCTTTGTCTAGCTTCAATTGATTTTTTTGCCATAATTGTTTTGTTTTATCTTAATACTAAATACTCAGTACTAAATACTATTTTTTCACATTTTTAAAAGGCATTCCCATTTCTTTAAGCAATTCAAATGCTTCTTCATTGGTGTTTGCTGTAGTTACAAATGTTATATCCAAACCAGTAATTTTATTTACTTTATCAATATCAATTTCAGGAAAAATGATTTGCTCGGTAATACCTAAAGTATAGTTACCACGGCCATCAAATGCTTTATCATTAATGCCTTTAAAGTCTCTTACACGAGGTAAAGAAACCGATACCAATCTATCTAAGAATTCATACATTTTTTCGCCACGCAAAGTAACTCTTGCACCAATTGGCATGTTCTTACGCAACTTAAAGTTTGAAATATCTTTTTTAGACATCGTTGCTACTGCTTTTTGACCAGTGATGTTACTCAACTCATCAATAGCAATATCAATTAACTTCTTATCGTTTACAGCTCCATTCACACCACGATTCAAACAAATCTTGGATAACTTTGGCGCTTGCATTACAGTTTTATAACTGAATTTTTTCATTAAAGCAGGTATAACGTCTTTCTTATACTTATCTGCTAATCTCTGGGTTGTTGCTGTTTTGCTCATTACTTGATTACCTCCCCTGATTTTTTAGTTACACGAACAAGTTTACCTTCTACTCTTGTGCGCTTAATTTTTGTTGCTGTTCCTGCTTTTGCATCCCACAACATTACGTTGCTAATTGCAATTGGTGCTTCTACTTTTAAAATACCACCTTTGGTATTTTGTGCAGTAGGTTTAGTGTGTTTGGTTACGATGTTTACACCTTCTACCAATACCCTATTTTTTTCTACGATTATTTCCAACACCTTGCGAGGCTTCTTCAAATCTTTATCATCACCAGTAATTACTACTACTGTGTCTCCTTTTTTAATGTTGAACTTTGGTTTAAATCTTGTACTCATTTTTATCAATTTGCAAATTTGCAAATTTGCAAATTTGCAAATTTGAATTTTTTAATGTTTAATTATAATACTTCCGGTGCCAAAGATATAATCTTCATATATCCTTTATCTCTCAACTCACGAGCCACTGGGCCAAAAATACGTGTACCTCTTGGTTCATCAGAGTTGTTCAACAATACCACAGCATTGTCATCAAAACGAATGTAAGAACCATCTTTGCGACGCAATTTATTTACTGTTCTAACGATAACCGCTTTACTAACTGTACCTTTTTTTACACCACCTTGAGGGGTTGCTTCTTTAATAGTAACAACTATTTTGTCACCAACTTTAGCATAATCCTGTCCACTGTTTCCCAATACACGAATACACAATACCGATTTGGCACCACTGTTATCCGCTACGTTTAGTCTGCTTTCTTGCTGAATCATTTTTTTTTATTTAGTATCTAGTACTAAGTATTTAGTATCTAGACTAGTTCTCAAAACTTAATGGTCTATTCTTTATACTGAATACTTTGTACTCAGTACTTGTTTTCTTATTTCACTTTCTCAACTACTTCTACCAATCTCCAACGCTTTAATTTGCTGATGGGACGAG
>JANOZW010000307.1:0-2045 GCA_031429575.1 Ferruginibacter sp. | reverse complement strand
AAAAGATGTGAGTGTATATAAAGGTGGAATGCCTGCCCAATATGGGGGAAGATTGTCATCTGTCGTAGATATAAAAATGAAAGATGGTAATGCAAAAAAATTAGACGTAGCGGGTGGTATTGGATTAATATCAAGTAGGCTAAATGTGAGTGCACCTATTGTAAAAGATAAAGGCTCTTTTATAATAAGCGGTAGAAGAACCTATGCAGATGCGTTTCTGGCATTGCAAAAAGATACAGGCCAAGGTAAGCGTACATTGTATTTTTATGATGTAAACCTAAAAGCCAATTATAAAATTTCTAATAAAGACAGGGTGTTTTTATCTGGATACTTCGGTAGAGATGTGTTAGGTTTTGGAGATGGGTTTAGTGCCGATTGGGGAAATAAAACGGCTACACTCAGGTGGAATCATGTTTTTGGAAACAGATTATTTTCCAACACCTCATTAATTTACAGCGACTATAATTATAATCTACGAATAAAAGCAGGAAACGATAAGTTTAAAGGATTTTCAAATATTGTAGATTATAATTTTAAAGAAGATCTAGATTGGAGTTATAGCAACAGATCTAAAATAAGATTCGGCGGGAATTTTATAAAGCACGATGTATTGCCAGGAAGAGTAACAGCAGAAAGTTCATCTCCACTTGCCATAAAACCTGTACAGAAAAAATTGTTTTATGAAACGGCCATTTATGCATCGCATGAATGGAAAGCCACGGATAATTTAGAAATAATATATGGCTTGAGGGCGTCTAACATTAGTATAAAAGGGCCTGGTAATTTTTTCGAATATAATAATAAAGGAGAGGTTATAAAAACAACAAAATATGATAAAGGGCAAACGGTGAAATCATATTTTAATATAGAACCACGTTTATCGTTGAGTTATAAACTTAATGAATTAACATCTGTAAAAGCATCCTATAACAGAAATGTGCAGAATTTACATTTAATAACCAATACCACATCAGCCAACCCTACAGATGTATGGTTGCCTAGCTCAAATATTATAAAGCCTGAAATAGCGGATCAAGTTTCCGCAGGGTTTTATAAAAATAGTAAAAATGGCATGTATGAATTTTCGAGTGAAATATATTACAAAGATTTACAAAACCAAATAGACTATAGAAATGCAGCGCAAATATTGGCCAATGATAATGTAGAATCAGAATTGTTGTTTGGAAAAGGCAGAGCATATGGATTAGAAATGATGATGCGCAAAACTACTGGCAGATTAACAGGTTGGGTAGGTTACACTTTATCAAAAGTAGAAAAGAAGATAGATGGTATAAACAATAATGAATATTTTAATGCAAGGCAAGATAGAACACATGATATCTCTATAGTAGCCATGTACGATATTTCTAAAAAGTGGAATGTATCTGGTACATGGGTCTATAACACCGGTAGTGCAGTTACCTTCCCCAGTGGTAAATATAATGCAGCAGGGCAAACAGTATTTTTATATACAGAAAGAAATGGTTACAGAATGCCTGCATACCATAGAATGGATGTTAGTGTAAATTATGAGCCATCTATAAACAAAACAAAAAAATATAAAAGCAGCTGGAGCTTTGGGTTGTACAATGTGTATGGAAGAGAAAATGCATTCTCCATTAACTTTAGAGAAAATAAAGATGATAGAACAAAAACAGAAGCTGTACAAACATCTCTGTTTAGATTTATACCAAGCGTAACATGGAATTTTAAATTTTAATTAAACTTAATAATATAAAAATGTTGAACAAAATAAAACGCCGTATTTCGGCAAAAAAAATTAATATTTTAGCTGCAATATTTTTTACAGTAGCATTAAGCTCTTGTGAAAAAGTAATAAATGTAGATTTAAAAAACGCTGAACCAAGAATTGTAATAGAAGGAATTGTAGATAACAGCGGAAACCCTTCAAGTGTAAAAATTACGAAAAGTGTATCCTTTAGCAATACAGCTACTGCACCTGCCGTAAGTGGGGCTACCGTAAAAATTACAGACGATGCAGGTAACAATTTTGTACTAGCAGAAACATCTCCAGGCTTATATAC
>JANOZW010000306.1:0-15158 GCA_031429575.1 Ferruginibacter sp. | reverse complement strand
TGTGTGGGATGATTCTACACAAGGTATGACGTTTAAAGAAGTTCCGATTCCTGAAGATATGACTGCTGATGTTGCTGAATGGAGACAAGCATTGATTGAAGCTGTAGCTGATTATGATGAGAATTTATTAGAAAAATTCTTTGATGATCCTAATACAATCACAGAAGATGAGGTTCATGCTGCTATTCGTAAAGCAACGATTGATATTTCTATCATTCCGATGATGTGTGGTTCTTCTTTTAAAAATAAAGGTGTACAAACTGCATTGGATGCTATTGTGCGTTACCTGCCGGGTCCTTTGGATATTGAAGCGGTAAAAGGAATTAATCCGGATACGGGTGAAGAATTATTGCGCCATGCGGATCCTAAAGAACCATTTAGTGCATTGGCATTTAAAATTATGACGGATCCTTTTGTGGGCCGTCTGGCTTTCTTCCGGGCATATAGTGGTCGTTTGGATTCTGGTAGTTATGTTTTAAATACCCGTACAGGTAAGAAAGAACGTATCAGCCGTATTATGCAAATGCATGCCAACAAACAAAACCCGGTTGATTTTATTGAAGCCGGTGATATTGGTGCTGCCGTTGGTTTTAAAGATATTAAAACAGGTGATACACTTTGTAATGAAGATAACCCGATTGTACTGGAAGCGATGACCTTTCCTGAACCGGTTATTTCTATTGCGGTAGAGCCAAAAACGCAGGCCGACGTTGATAAGATGGGTATGGCGATTGCGAAACTGGTAGAGGAAGATCCTACTTTACGTGTACGTACAGACGAAGAAACAGGCCAAACTATTTTGAGTGGTATGGGTGAGCTGCACTTAGAAATCATCATCGACAGGATGAAGAGAGAATTTAAAGTAGAGATTAACCAGGGTGCACCACAGGTGGCTTATAAAGAAGCTTTCCATAATACTATTGAACACCGGGAAACTTTGAAAAAGCAAACGGGTGGCCGTGGTAAATTTGCTGATATTGTTTTTGAAATTGGCCCTGCTGAGGAAGAGTTTTTAAAAGAAGGAAAAAGCAATTTCCAATTTGTAAACGGATTGTTTGGTGGTAGTATTCCTAAGGAATTTGTACCTGCCATTCAAAAAGGTTTTGAAACTGCTATGACAACCGGTGTATTAGCTGGTTACCCAATGGTAAGTATGAGGGTACGTGTTTTTGATGGCAGCTTTCACCAGGTGGATAGTGATGCGATGAGCTTTGAATTGTGTGCCAAGCAAGGTTACCGTGAGGCTGGCCGTAAAGCTAAACCAGTGTTGCTTGAACCAATTATGAAAGTAGAAGTGCTTACACCAGACCAATACATGGGTGATGTAACAGGAGATTTGAACCGTCGTCGTGGAATGCTAGAAGGTATGGATACAAGACATGGTGTGCAAGTAATCAAAGCCAAAGTTCCATTGAGCGAAATGTTTGGTTATGTAACTCAGTTGCGTTCATTATCTAGTGGTCGTGCTACGAGTACAATGGAGTTTAGTCATTACGCACCTGCGCCAAATGGAGTGTCTGAAGAGATCATTGCAAAAGCAAAGGGTAAGATGAAGATTGAGGAATAAGAGACAAGAAGTATTAAGTACTTAGTATAAAGACAAGAACCCGTTCTGAAAAGAGCGGGTTTTTTGTGTTGGAAATTGTTTTATGAAATTTATAACTTTTTGGTTACAAGCATTTGTTTTTCATAGTCCCGCAAAATTGCGGGATTGTGTCACTCACTTCAACAATATACCATTATTCATCTTTAACTAATTTGTAAATAGTTGTTTATATTATAATCATTCTATTGCATAATCTTCTAGGTTTCTCTCCCTCGCCTGTTCCGCTTATTGCGGAAGGGAGGATTGGTGGGGCTTATTGCTCATCATTATAGACCCATATATCTTTTCACATTTTATATGGTACAATTTTGGCTAATTTGCAAACTGAATATTATAAGTGATGGTTACAATCTAACATCCAAAAGCAACTAAATAAAAAAAACATGAAAAACGCCACAATCAGTAATCCTTTTTTTAAAAGCACTTTTTTGCTTCTCTTAATTGTTTCTGTAAGTACAGTAACATATGCGCAAAAAGAAAGTTTCTTTCGCATGGGTGCAAAAGCAGGTGTAAATATTAATAAGATAGATGGTAAATCTTATAGTAATGCTTTTAACTACAATTTTCAAGCAGGTGTGTTTGCACAATTTAATATCACAAAAAAAATAGGCATACAACCAGAGGTAAGTTTTGTACAAAGCCAATCAGAGTTTACAGATGATGCCAACAATATTTATGATGATTTATTTGGCGGAGGTACACAACATAAAGCAAAACTTAATTATTTGGAAGTGCCAGTATTACTAAATATTAATATAGGGCCTACACAAAAAGTAAAACTACAAGTTGGTCCATCATACGGAGGCTTATTAAAGCAAACAGTAGATAGTTTAAAAACTGGCACAAGCAATTTGTATAGAAATGGAGAGTGGAGTGCTATTGGTGGGCTCTGGATACAACTGCCCCTTATTAATTTAAGTGCAAGGTATAAGCTAGGTTTAAGCAATGTAAATGGCATTAATGATGCCCAAACTTGGAAAAATCAAGCTATACAAATTTCGGTTGGTATAACTTTATAAGTAAATATTTATTGCCACGAATCCACGAATGTTTTTATTCGTGCGTTCGTGGCATTTTTGTGTGCATATAAAAACGATGCAAGGGTTGTCAACCTTAGTTGAAAATTTTAAAATTAATTCTATGATATAAAGGTTGACAACCCTATTTGCAAACTGCGATATTTTTCTCGCAAGGGTTGTCAACCTTATTCAGAAATTTTAAAATAAATTGTATGATATAAAGGTTGACAACCCTATTTACAAACTGCGATATTTTTAAATACAGCTGCTTTTTTGTACTTATTATATTTTCGCTTACATTGTAGTATCAATTTTAAGCTATGCAAAATATTCGCCCCGAAGATTTGATTGTTATTGATATTGAAACTGCATCTGTATCTGCATCATTTAACTTACTCGATGAAAGATGGCAAGAGTTGTGGCAAGAAAAAACAGCCAAGGTTATTCCCGAAGGATTAACCGCAGCAGAATTTTACCCTATGCGTGCAGGCGTAATGGCAGAGTTTTCAAAAATAGTTTGTATAAGCATTGGATATTTTATAAGAGAGCAGCATTTGAAAATGCGTGTAAAATCTTTTTATGGCGATGATGAAAAAAAGATATTGACGGAGTTTTTATTGACCATTACAAAAATTGAAAGCTTTAACAATCGATGGTGTTTTGCAGGGCACAATATAAAAGAATTTGACATTCCATTTATTTGCAGAAGGCTTTTGGTAAACAATATGCGCATTCCTGCATATTTAGATTTTCAAAATATGAAACCTTGGGAAACAAATATTGTAGATACTTTTCAATACTGGCGTTTTGGCGATTATAAGAATTATACATCTTTAAAATTATTAGCTGCGGCTATGGATATTCCATCCCCTAAAGATGATATTGATGGTAGCATGGTGGGTGAGTTGTATCACAATGGCACACCCGAAGAAAGAGTTATTAATATGAAACGTATTGCCACTTATTGCCAAAAAGATGTGGTGACTACTGCTAATATTATCCTACGATTTAAGAATACGACATTGGTAAATGAAGAAGATGTAGAAGTAGTTGAATAGATTTACCTTCCTAGCCATTCCTTAAAATCATTTACCCGCTCTCTGCTCACGATAGTTTCTACAGCTGTTGCAGGTGTTATTTCTAATTTTAATCTGCCTCCAAGCCAAGTATGTACTTTTTTTATGGTTTCTATATTTACCAACAAATGCCTGTTTATTCTAAAAAAATTATTGGGTTGCAATTGTTCTTCTAACTGCGATAAATTATTTTCTAATAAATATTTTATGCCATTAAAATCTACGGCATAACATAGTTTTCCATCAGCAAAACTATGCGCCATATTTTCTGTTTTTAAATAGCTAAGTTGCTGCCCTCGTTTTATAAGTAATCGTTCTTTATACTTTACGGCATTTATATCTTGCAACAATTTGATCATCTTATCAGAAAAATTATTTTCTTTTTTATGGTGAAGTTGCTGGTACTTTTCTAATGCCTTTTCTAATTCATTTTCATCAATAGGTTTTAGTAAATAATCAATACTGTTTACTTTAAATGCTTTAAGGGTGTATTGATCAAATGCTGTTGTAAAAATTACAGGAGTAGTAAAGTTTACTTTTTCAAAAATATCGAAACTTATGCCATCCGCTAATTGAATGTCCATAAAAATGAGGTCAATGTTTTCTGCACTACTTAAATAAGCAACACTACCTTCTACGCTATCTAGTTTTTTCACAATCTCAATATCAGCATCGTAGCTATGCAATAGTTTTACAAGTCTATTGGCTGCCGGTGTTTCATCTTCAATAATAATTACTCGCATACTACTAATTATCTATTAACGGAATGGATACGGTAAAATTTGTTTCGCTCTCCGTTACTTTTACTGGTCGCTCACAAATCATTTTATAACGATTTCTTATATTTTCTAAACCAATACCCGTTGATTCATTTATCTGATTTTTCATTTGTAAGTTGTTGCTGATTATTAAGCTTCCATTTTCAGTAAACAAATTTATTTGTAAAGGCTTATCTGAAGAAACAATATTATGCTTAATGGCATTCTCCATTAATATCTGTAAAGAAAGTGGTACTATCTTCTTTTGTAACTTTTCATTTGGAATGTCTATGTTTACTTCAAGGTTTTTATCAAATCTTGTTTTTAATAAGAATGTATATGCATTAAATACTTCCAATTCATCTTTCAGTAAAATTGTTTTTTCGTCTTTTACTTCTAAAATGTATCTATATACTTTAGATAATTCTTGTACAAAATCTACAGCATGTTCAGGGTTTTCAGGTATCAAAGAACTAAGCGTATTTAAGTTGTTAAAAAGAAAATGCGGATTTACTTGTGTGCGCAATGCGTTCAGTTGTGCTTTAAGACTTTCTCTTTTTAGATTTTCTGCTTCTTGAACTGAGTTACGCAACTCATGCATAAAATAAACACTTTCATAAATGGCCATAACCATTATTGTACAAAATATAGCAGCGGAATTTGTGTTAATCATCATATCAACCCCAAAACGATTATTATTTGGACTATCAAATATTACGCAGTCAAAAAGATACCCAAGAAAATTATTAAAAATTAAAGTAAACGACAACATGATAGCGCTTTGAACTAAAAGGCGTTTTCGAACATCTTTAAACAAAGGGTATTTATGCCTACAATAAATCATAATGGCTCTACTGCCAGTCCATAATATGGTTGTAATAATGAGGGTTGTAACAAATTTATCCCAAGTAAAAAAAGGGTACCTACCAAACCTACAACTCATAAATACAATTGGTATAATAAAACTGAGAATAGGGATGGCAATAATCATTACAGTCCTATCATCAAATCCTATTTTGCAATTATGTTTTCTCATAAACTAAAGTTAGTAAAATCAAAAGGTAATTTGATAATTTATATTTGGGAAAAATCCTGTTTGATTTATTTGACCTGCTACACCAGTTTTTGGGTTAAGTGTTCTTATATAAATATTTTGCCTGTTTGTTACATTTTGTAAATCTATATAAAACTTTTGTGTAACTTTTTTCAAGTTACGAGTATAGGAAAATTTCACATCCCACCTTATGTATGTATCATTTTGATTATCGTAAGCTTTGTTTTCTTTATAAATAACATAACCGACGATTTTCGATGCTGCTTCATCAAAAGGAGTGTATCGCTGGCCGCCTGTAGTTGTTAGTTTTGTATCTATACCAAAGGTTGTTTTTGTATTTAGTTTAAATTCTTTACCCGCCAAAGCATTGATAACAAAATTGCTATTAAATGCAGTATTGTGCCACACATTATCGCTACTTTTATATTTAGATTGAAATAATGAGGTAGTGAATAATCCATAAAAACCTTTGTTTAAAAAACGTTCCAATGTGAGCTCTACACCATAATTATAACCCTTGCCATTGTTTACTAAATTTGTTTTTTCAGGGAAGCCAAAGTCTGCTCCAGAGTTGAGCATACTAAAACTACTTGCTGTTTTTTCTACAGCTGCGTTATAAATGTATTGTGAGTATGCTTCTACTTTCAAACGCAATTGTTTTGAAAAATTAATATCATAGCCGATAGCACTGTGTACACTTTTTACAAAGTCTAGATTTTTATTGGTAAGTATTATTTGCTCTGCATTATTTTTTGTTTGATAAAAATATACTTCCAAAGGTTGTGTCTGGCTATGTAAGCCTGCTCCAAAAGATAGAGACTGATTTTGCTTTACTTGATATTTTATATTCCAACGTGGCTCCACACTTTGCGAATTGTTTAATGCAAAATGTTGATAGTACAAACCAAGGTTGGTAGAAAACTTATCAGAAAAACGATGTCCAAAATTTATAAATGATCTTAAAAATGTTGCGTTCTCATTGCTGTTGACAAAGTTTATTAGAACGGAATCTCCATTGGGAATATAATCTTGTTTTAATTTTAAATTATTAACATCTGCTGTAATGCCTGATGTTATTTGGTTGCGTGCATTTATTTTCTTATTGAAATTGTACCCGATAGAATATTTTGTTTGCTCCGATTTTTTGTAAAACCCAAGTGTATTTGGTTTACCCGAGGCAACAATATCTTCATTGTATTTAGCAGCAAAATTGGAAACTGCTAAAGTAATTTTTCCAGATGTATTTGCATTAAAAAAATAATTGTGTGATAAGCCAAATACGGATGTGAACGAAGTGAAATTTCTGTCTCTTACACTTCCATCATTGGATGCATATAAGTTTCCTTCTTCACCTTGGCTCTCTGGCGAAAATCGTATATGGCTTTCACCCACCAAACCAAACAAACTAAATGTACCCGATTTTTTTGTTGGTAAATTTATTTTAAACGTACCATCTTGATAATAAGGTGTAGCAGAACCTGTGCCAAAATTGAGTCCTATGCCTTGTAAAGCTGCTACCAATGAATAGCGATAATCAACCAGGTAAGATGCTTTTGTTTGTTTGGTGAGTGGGCCTTCTGCGCCAAATTCAAAACCATTAAAACCTGCTTGCCCAAGAAATTCATATTTTTCATTATTACCATTACGCAATTTTAAATCGAAAACACCTGCCAATGCATTGCCATATTGAGATGGAAAAGCACTTGTTAAAAAATCAGAATTTTTTAGCGTATTAATGTTAAGCATACTTACTGGCCCGCCAGTAGCACCTAGTGTACTAAAATGATTTGGGTTTGGAATATCAATGCCATCCATGCGCCAAAGCACGCCAGCAGGAGAGTTGCCACGAATAATAATATCATTTCTACCATCATTAGTACCGCTTACACCTGCGAAATTTTGTGCCATGCGGCTAGGGTCGCTTCTTGTGCCAGAGTATCTAAATGCTTCGTCAATACTCAACTGTCTTGCACTTACTACTGCAGCTTCATTTAATGCCTTGCTTTTAGATTTTGAAGATTTTATTAAAACATCATCCAGCTTTTTTACTTTTTCTTTTAGCTTTATTTCCAGCACTACTTCTTTAGACGATGTTACTTCTATGTTTGTAATATATGCATCTTCATAACCCAATGCAGTTACTTTTATATTTTGTCTGCCTACTGCTATATTTGTAAGTTTAAAGCTGCCTTTTTCATCTGTAAGTGTTGTGTTTCCATTGTCTGCAGCTACTGTAGCGACAGCCAATATACTGCCAGATTGTTCATCAATTACAATTCCTTTTATAATTTGTGTAAAGCTACTACTCTGTGCAAAGGCGAGTGTGTAGGAAAAAAATGCTATTGCAAAAATTAAAAACTTTTTCATGAAATATGTTTTGTAAGTTTTATGTTAATTATTGTTGTAAATGTTTATTGCTTCTTTTAATTTTAAAAAATCGCCATCTATTGTTTTTGCTTTTTCTATAGCGGCAGTGTTTCCTGCTAAATCTGTCTCAATAAACGATGCAATTGATTTTTTATTTATTAATTTCAATTTATTATTTGTAAAGACAAAGTAATCTCCAATTTTGCCTTCTGTACCACTGTTAAAAATAGGTTCAGTGCCATTGTAAGACACTTTATCTGCTGCGTTGCTTTGTTTTTGCACAAAAGTTAATTTACCCGATGAAATAATTCTAAAAAAATCGCCGCCCACACAAAGGAAATTTTCATCTTCCATTTTGATGCTGTTAATTTGAGAACCATCGTATGTTATTTTTTTAGTCGTTTCATTTTCCATAAATACCACAGAAGCTGATTTTTTAATGTTATCTTTTGCATAGCCGCTTAGTGTAGCCCCACTAAATAACTGAACACTCGTTTTTTTGTATCCGTCTGGTATTTTTGTTTGTGCATTTGCAATGCCAAGGTTTGTAAAAATGGCTAACGTAAAAAAGATGATGTTACTTTTCATAATAATAATTTTTTGATGTGAATTGATTGTTTAATTACACAATGCTAAATCTGTAAAGCGGTGGTGAAAAGTAAAAAAGAGTAAGCTGAGGAAAAAAAGGAATGAATTGTGATTTTTCATTTATTTATTGAAAAAGTGAACAATTTTTTATTTACATGTTTAAAGCCTTTTATATATGTGAGTTTGAAATGTTAAATAACAATTGTATTTGTCTTAACAATGTCAAAATTCTACAAACAAACGGGATTTATGCAACGTTTGGCATGTTTTTTCGTTCTTATTTATAATTATTTAAAAATAAAACCCAAAAGATGAAAAAATCAAATCTTATTATGTTTGCAATGGTTATGCTAGTAGCTGTTGGAACAATTTATTCTTGTAAAAAAGATAATGATACTACTTCAACACTTCAAGTTAGATTAACAGATGCACCTACTGCATTGCAAGAAGTAAATGTAGATATTAAAGAAGTGCATGTAAAGTTCTCCGATGATTCTTTAAGCAATGATGGTTGGGTTACATTAGTTACCAATGCGAGAGTGTATAATTTGCTGAATTTACAAAATGGTGTAGATACTGTTTTAGCTACTGGTGTTTTTCCTAATGATGTTGTAAAAGAAATTCGTTTTGTATTAGGGCCAAACAATTCAGTAAAAGACAATGGGGTAGTTTATCCACTTGTTATACCAAGTGGTGGTAGCTCAGGTTTAAAAATAAAAATAAAAAAATCTTTGCAAGCTACACTCGAAACACTGGTAATAGATTTTGATGCAGCGCTATCAGTAAAACAAGAAGGGCTGGGAGATTATAAATTGAGACCGGTTTTGAAAATAAAATAAAAGTCCTATAAACACATTATAAAAAGCAATCATATTTGATTGCTTTTTTTTTGCACATTCGCCGTGTAAAATTAGATTTCTATATTATTTTTTTTTTCTAAACTTATTTTTTGAAACTACTGGTACAGTATTTGTTTTGTGAATTTAACATTTAAAAATGTGTTCCAATTGAATACTTATTATATCAATAATAAAGATTGAAACAATTCGTTATAGATAAGTTGTTGTATAACTTATTATAACTTTTATTTTTAGTACGTTTACTTAATAATTTTTTATATGGGAAATGAAAAACCTCTACGCAGAAAAGAATTTTTAAAGAGCCTTATAGGAGCAAAGAAAAAGGAATTAGCGGTTGCACAAGAAGGTGCAAATTTTGATAACGGAGACCCGTTATTTGAGAAATACTCGAGAAAAACGCTGGGTGAAAGGCAGTACAGTCAACAAATGGCTGTACCCAATGAAGATGGTTCTTTCGCTGCACGTGTAGGAGCCGTTACCAGTGGACTTGCACCATACACAGGTACATGGACTAGTTGGGAAGTAAATTATTTGTTAAGAAGATTAAGTTTTGGAGCAAAAAGATCAGATACTACTTCCTTATTAGCTCAGTCAGTTTCTGATGCAGTAGATTCTTTGCTTACTTATCCTGCCACTCCTGTAAGTCCTTCGCCTACTCCAGTATACTTTAATGGCATTAATTATTTAGATACGTTGGGCAGCGGCACAGGCAATCCTGTTATTTCTGGAGGTGTAGCGCAAGGTGCAGATTGGACAGGATCAAATTTAACTGGTTACCCAGATTTTGGACCTAATTATTCTAGAAGAATAAGCTTAGAATTTTGGAATTGGGCTGTTGTTCTAAACGACACAACAAGCATAAGAGAGAAAATGCAACAGTTTTGGTTTCATTTTATTCCCATCAATTTTGAGAGTTTAGAAAATTCAGAGAATAATTCATCCATTATGTCTTATGAATACACAAAATTATTGAGGCAAGATGGACTTGGAAATTTTAAAACACTCATCAAAGCTATTTCGAAAACACCTGCCATGTTGGTGTACTTAAGTAATCAATATAGTACAGCAGCTGTACCAAATGAAAACTTTGCAAGAGAGCTGTTGGAGTTATTTACCATGGGAAAAACGCCTACACAAAATTATACAGAAGCCGATATAATAGCTGCCTCAAAAGTTTTTTCTGGATGGAGAGTGCCCACTTTTATTGCTGCTACTAAGCCTGCTAGTGCGTTCAATCCCGTTTTTCACAATCAATCAAATAAGATATTTTCTTCAAATTTTAGTAGCGCTGCTTTTCCTACTGCTACTATCAATAATCAAGCGGGGGCTAATGGTGCAAATGAATTCGACATATTTTTTGATATGCTATTTGCTGCACAAGCCGATACCATTGCCAAATATATTTGTCGCAGGCTGTATCGGTATTTTGTGTATTATGATATAGATACAAATATAGAAGCAAATGTAATTGTTCCTCTTGCAGCAACATTAATAAGTAGTAATTGGGAAATGTTGCCGGTAGTAAAACAACTATTTAAAAGCCAGCATTTTTTTGATATGGCTAATAGAGGGGTTATGATAAAGAGCCCCGTTGATTATATGGCTGGCATTGTGAGAACGCTCAATGTAAATACTGTTGCAACAACCGTAAATACGAATCAGGGCTCATCCTCATTACTAGACACTCAGTACTTTACATGGAGATTTTTTCAAGATTATAGTGATGGTAATTTAGGGCAAGGTATTGGATCTCCTCCAAATGTTGCAGGGTGGAAAGCCTATTATCAAGGGCCAACTTATTATCAAAATTGGATAAATTCTGAAACTATTCAAAAAAGAGCTAGTATAGTTAATTCTTTTTTATCAAATAATGGTTTTACTCCTTACCAAGCGGCACTTATAAATGTAGACTTAATTGCTTTTGTTCAGCAATTTGGTAACACAATTGTTTCTAACCCTTCCTTATTGGTAGATGAAGTGGTGAAAAGTTTGTTATCTATTGATATACCGGCGGCATACAAAACAACCCAACTAAAAAACATAGAATTGTTAAACGGACAAGCTGATACTTACTGGACAAATGCATGGAATCTTTATGTATCCACTCCTACAAATACAACTAATACCAATCTTGTAAAAACAAGATTAAGGGTGCTTTTTACTTCAATAATGCAATTAGCAGAATTTCAATTAATGTAGTTTATTAAAAATATATTTTATGAACCGTAGAAAATTTTTAGGTAATACAGCACTTCTTTCAGTTCCAGTTATGTTAACAGGTATGCCTGTATTTGCAGGCGAGGGTGTATTGCATCCTTTTTTACAAGAGTTATCATCTTCTGCAGCTAATTGCGGTAAGGTACTAGTAATTATACAAATGAATGGAGGTAATGATGGTTTAAATATGGTGATACCTCTTGATAAATATTCGCAACTTAGTGTTGCAAGGCCTGCAGTCTTAATTCCTCAAGCCGCAGTATTGGCATTAAATGGTAGCACTACAACAGGCTTGCATCCGGCAATGACAGGCATTAGAGATATGTACAATGATGGTAAGGTAAGTATTGTACAAGGCGTAACATACCCAAATCCAAATTTCAGTCATTTCTTTGCGCAAAATATTTGGTTTTCGGGTACTATGAATCCCGATTCTACCACAGGATGGGTAGGACGACAATTAGAGGTTACTCACCCTGCCTATCCAACTGGTTATCCAAATGCTGTCAATCCTGATCCAATGGCCATTCAAATTGGAGGCTCTTTGCCATTATCTATTTTAGGATCTGATGTAAATTTTGGATACAATGCACCAAATCCGTCGTCATTAACAAGTGTAGCTACTGCTGTACCCGAACCTGCTCCAATAAGTGATTATGGAACTGAAATAACTTTTTTAAGGCAGATGCGTACGCAGAGCAATGCATATGCAGGCCGCATTACGGCAGCTTACAATGCACAGGCTACACTATCTACACTGTATCCAAATACGAGTAACCCAAACCCAAGTAATAATTTAGCCAATCAATTAAAAATAGTTGCACGCCTTATTGGAGGTGGACTTACTACGCCAGTTTATATCGTAAATCAAACAGATGCAGGTTATGATACACATGAAAACCAAGTCGTACCTTCTGATCGTACTACAGGTGCACATGCAACAAATTTGTCTAAGCTTTCTGTTGCCATTACTGCTTTTCAAAATGATATTACGTTAATGGGAAAAGCTAATAAAGTAACTGGTATGACTTTTAGTGAATTTGGTAGAAGGGTAATTAGTAATGATAGTAATGGAACTGACCATGGATCTGGTGCACCGGTAATATTTTTTGGAGCAGGGGTAAACCCTGGTATCATTGGTACATCTCCAGTACTTCCTACAACAATTAATGGTAATACTCAAGTGCCAATGCTGTATGATTTTAGACAATTATATTCTACCGTTATGCAAAAATGGATGTGTATGACGGCTACCGAATCGCAAACAATTTTAAATGGAAATTTTAGCACCATTTCGATTTTCAATGCCAATGTAGTACCCCTTACTGGTATGGAGTTGTTAGCAAGATGGGATAATGAACATGCCATACTAGATTTCGAAGTATTGGAAAATGATTCTTACGACAGATTTATTATTGAAAGATCTGTAAACGGTGTGGACTTTAGCTTAGTTGATACTGTTGTAAATACTAGCAATACATCCAAACAAAAATATTCTTTTAAAGACAATCGTATAAATGCAAGTGTGGTGTATTATCGCATAAAAGGTATTTCAAAACAAGGCGAACCTTCTTACTCTAAAATAGCTACACTTAAAAACGGAAATAAACAAGAGGTAAGAATATATCCAAACCCTGTTACCAACCGAACCATTAATGTAGAGTTTTTTGAAAACGTAAACGAAGATGTTCAAATAACGATTTTTGGAGCCATTGGAGAAAAGTTATATTACAACCAAGTAAACCCAAGAGGAAATAAAATAATTACATTTAAAGTGCCCAATCATTTCGATGTACATGCTTTGTACATTTTGAATATTAGATATGGAAGTACAGTGGTAAATGAGAAAATATTGTTTGAGTAAAAATAATTGTATAAGTCATAAAAAACACTTTAGTTTTAAAAGAATAAAAAAGCGCCATGAAATTTTCATCTTGTGGCGCTTTTATTTTATTGAAATTTTTTTTAAAATATTAGTACTTTTCCATCTGCTAATTTTTTACCAGTAGCATCTATCAATTCTACAAAATAAGTGCCCTTGCCTTTAGCAGTCATGTTTACTTTCATATAACTAAACGGTACATTGTTATTATAGATTTGTGTGAATACTTTTGCGCCCTTACTATCATAAATATTCAGTGTACGAGCCAATAAATTTGGAGCACCATTATTGTAACTTACATTAAAAATCCCTCTATTTGGGTTTGCACTTATAAATAATGTTGGAGATGCAGCCGAAGAAACAAATGCATTTACAGAGGTAGCAGTACATCCACTTAGTGACGTTACTTTCACCTTATAATTACCAGCTTCATCAGCAATTACAATAATTCTATCAGTGTTTGTAGATAAATTTGTTGTATTATTTTTTGTCCATAAATAATTGTAGTTGCCGGCAGGAGATACTGTAGCAATAACAGTTACAGGCGCATTAGGTGTAACGCCTGTTGGAGAAGCTACCGTTATTTCTACCACAGGTTGTGTTGCTACTACCACCGTTATACTTTGGCAAGCAGTGGTATTACATAACCCTTCTATTCTTACAAAATATGTAGTAGTTGTGTTTAAAAAAACATTTGAAAGGCTAATACCTGTACCTACCAATGTGCCTCCACATGTACCACTATACCATTTGTAAGATGCGCCTGTACCAAGTGTTCCACCATTTGCTGTTAAAGTTAAGGTGCCATTATTTGCACAAATTAATGTTGTACTTGCAACAGCACTTGTTGGTGCAACAGAATTAGAATTGATAATAATATTTGTTGTAGTTGTAAATATTGTACAACCTGCATTTGCAGCAATGCTGTAAGTAACTACATAAGTACCAGCTGTACTTGCTGCCACATCTACATCGCCAGTTGTAGCATTTATAACCAAACCTGTTGTAGATGAATATACACCGCCTGCATTCCCTATTCTAGTAACAGTAGCTGTAGTGGCTGCTTGGCAATAAGGACTACCAGTATAATTTATGGTTGCATTAGATGCAGTTGTAATTGTTATTGGAGCAGTAGTAGTAAATGTTGCACAACCACCTGCCGCTGCTACGGTGTAGGTAACTATGTATGTACCTGCCGTAGATGTTGCAAGTGTAACTAAACCTGTTGTTGCATTTATCGAAAGACCTGTAGTTGATGAATAAACACCACCAGTTGTTCCAGTTCTTGTAACAGTAGCTGTACCACTATTGCTGCAATAAGGCGCAGCACCATATGTAATGGTAGCAGCAGGTAAAGCAGTAATGGTAATATTTGTTGTAGTTGTATAAAGAGCGCAACCGCTTGCTGCTGCTACTGTGTAGGTAACCGTATAAGTTCCTGTAGTACTTGTTGCAATATTTACATCGCCAGTTGTTGCATTTATTGTAAGCCCAGTTGTAGATGAATAAACACCACTTGTAGTTCCTGTTCTTGTAACTGTTGCTGTTGCTACATTACTACAATAAGGCGAACCTGCATAAGCAATAGTTGCCAGCGGTGCAGCTGTAACAGTAACATTTGCAGTGGTTGTAAATAACGGATTGCATGTGCCATTTGCTGCAAGTGTATAAGTAACTACATAATTTCCTGCAGTGCTGCTAGCCAAATTTATTGCACCAGTTGAAGGATTT
>JANOZW010000305.1:0-2599 GCA_031429575.1 Ferruginibacter sp. | reverse complement strand
ATAAAAAAATAATTTTTTCATTGGTTAAACACTAATTGAATGTAAGTATTACAATATAAACTCTTATTTTAAAAAAATATTGCATAATGGGCATAAATTTTTCTTATTCTAACATAATACCACACTGCATTACAGGCTTTTTATGCAATTCAACATACTACATTAAAAAAATAGCTACATGTATGCAGAAATTCTTCTACAACATGTAATAACTTGTTTTAGCATTTTAGCAATAAATATGATGTTCTTTTAATGATAATCGTTTGCTCATCCTATTTATGTAAAATAGTGAAATGAAGAAAAATAACAGTTTGGTTTTATATATAGTTAGTACTGGGGTTTGTATTCTTTGGTTTTTAACATTACCCTGAAAGGGTTTACTATTCATAACCATTGGTGAAACCCACGGTTATGAATACAACCTGCGCAATAACTCCAACGGTGTTGAACATTTTTTACATCATGTATTAAAATTAATTGTTCAACCCTTGCAGGGTTGTGTGATGAGGACTGCTTTTTAGCCATTGGTTGCACCCATGGCTAAGCATATTCAACCACTTCGTGGTTGGGTGTATAATTTTAGCAGTGCATTTTTTGTAGTACAGAAAGCTACGGATGCTTGTGCAGAAGGAATATTCAAATAAAAGTTAAGCCTGAAAGGTTGGCATTAATATAGCATTCGAACAATGTTGTGATGCCGAAATCCCGAAGGGATGATATTACTAATAATACCCCTTTGGGGTTTATTAAAACGCTTTGTATTTGTTATAGTAATTGCATCCCTTCGGGATTAAAAGTAGCATAGCAAATTTTTTGAACAATTATGGTGGGTAAATGAATGCGTAAACTCTGGCATATATGCAGTATAGCAAAACAGCGGAAGGGTATTTGTGGTTTGCATAAAGCTGTTTTCTTATTTGCTGCACAGATTGCCAACACACATTGCCTAATTCTCAAATCTGCCCTAGATTTCTACATCTCTGCGCCAATAGGATTTTGTACTTTACGCTCCATTAAAATGTATTTGGTATGTAATATTGCAGTACAGCGTAATGTTTTTTAGCCCAAGTTTTGGTTAGCTCTCTTTATGAACCATTCGCTAAATTCTTTTTTTGAAAAATTTCTACTGTATATTTTTCAGAAAATCTACATATTCAAAACCACGTTTTTCAGCAAAATAATCTAAAAACAACATTAATGCAGATTGAATAAAAAGCCCTAACCCTAACCCTCTCATTAAAGTATCTGGCTTAAAATAAAAAAAGAAAACTAAGCCAAGTACTAACAACCCAATTTCTACCCAACGGTAAAGAATAAAATTTTTCATCACAACATTTATTCTTGGAATTTCTTCGGTTTGTATTTTTTCTTTTTCTAATTTCACAAAGTTTTCAACTCGTATAATATCTTTTGGGCTTCTAAAATATACTGAAATACCTACTGTTAATTGAACCGCAGCTACCGCTAAAAACGCAAAGGAAATACCATTGTAAAAAGGTGTTTTTACTTTTATAAAAAAATAAATAGATAAGACAATTGCTATTACACCAACCAATAAAAAGAATACACTTTCGTATTTTTCTTCGTTAAAATATTTTGAAATTTGTTCCATATTATTAGATTTTTTATCCTTTAAACGTTTGAAAACAGTATTCAATTTTAGTGAAAGCGTAATATTATTCTAATGCACAAATGTATTGTATCTGCTGGACTTTTAGGCTGGTAAAAGTATAGCAAAAGTGCGGAAGGATATCTTTGCTTTGCGTAAAGCTGTTTTCTTATTTGCCGCACAGATTGCCAACACGCATTGACTTTGCCTCAAATCTGCGCTAGATTTTTACATCTCTTCGCCAATAGGAGTAAACCTATTTTAGGACTTGTCATTGTATTGTAAACAAAATAGGCTATCTCAAGAAATGAGTCAGCCTATTTTATATTTTTTCAAAATAAAGAACCTGTGTATTATATAGAACCTAATGTCTATGATTTTAATTTGAAAATGCTTCTTAAAAGTGATAATTATTTTTTCCTTTTAAACTTGCCTTCCATAAATTTTTGTTCTGTTTTACCATCATGCCCGGTGCCGTACATACTCATCACATAAGTATTGTCATCTATCCATTTTTGCTCTTGGCGTATATCGGTTTCAATACCTTTAAAAGGGTCACTTTGTTTACCTTTCATGTTTAATATTTTTGTGGTAGCATCATAATCTCCTTCCATTCTTACTATACCACTTCCCATGTTATCAATCCAACTCATTACGTATTTCTTTTTCATCTTATCATATCCAAAAATAGATTTTCCCATCATAGGTTGGCCCATCATGTCGCTACTATATTCACCTTCCATGTATAAACCATTGGCAAACCCTTTTTCAATAGAAGTTGCTTTGCTATAAGATGGCGGTGCACTTGGGTCTTGCCATTGAGCTACAGAATCACACTGCCATGTTCCTGTAGATTTTGCCATCCATTTATGTTCATCTCCTGGTGTAGCAAAATCTATCCATGTCTGCATAATCTTTGCTACAGCAGCAGAGTCTGGTGGGGCAGACGCTGTTGAAGCCCCAAGCGCGCAGGTCAGGCGCGACGGCCTC
>JANOZW010000304.1:0-3197 GCA_031429575.1 Ferruginibacter sp. | reverse complement strand
CAATACTTTTATTTTTCTATAAATCCACGGCACGGCATTAAAAAATTCTACGGCTTCTTCCACCGTCATATCCAACACATCACTTATAGATTTTCCCTTGTACCTAATCTCCAATGTTTCTCTGTTGTATCTTTTGCCATTACACTTTTCGCAATGCACATATACATCAGGCAAAAAATTCATTTCTATCGTACGCATGCCACCGCCTTCGCATACTTCGCAGCGGCCACTCTTTACATTAAACGAAAAACGCCCTGCCGTATAGCCTCTTATTTTTGCTTCGGGTATGGCTGCAAACAATGTACGTATGTCTGTAAAGAACCCGCAGTAGGTACTTGGGTTGCTCCGAGGTGTCCGCCCAATGGGACTTTGGTCTATCTCTATTACTTTATCTATTTCTTCTAATCCCTTTATGCTTTTGTGCGGCATGGCATCGCCTTTGCTGTTGTAACAATATTTTGCCAGCAGCGGATAAAGTGTTTCATTTACTAATGTTGACTTTCCACTACCACTCACACCAGTTACCAATATCATTTTTCCCAATGGCAATTTTACCGACACATTTTTTAAATTATTTCCTGTAGCACCTTTTAGTTCTATAAATTTTCCATTTCCTTTTCTTGTTTCCGCAGGTATGGCAATGGTTTTTTCGCCCTTTAAATATTTTGCCGTTTCTGAATCCGACGCCAATACTTCTTGCGGTGTACCTGCCGCTACAATACGCCCACCGTGTGTTCCAGCCTTTGGGCCAATGTCTATCAAATGGTCGGCAGCCATCATAATATCTTTATCATGCTCTACTACGAGTACGCTGTTGCCTATATCACGCAGGTTTTGCAATGCCAATATGAGGCGCATATTATCTCGTTGGTGTAGGCCAATACTCGGCTCATCGAGCACGTACGTAATACCCTGCAACTGCGAGCCTATCTGCGTAGCAAGCCTTATGCGTTGGTACTCGCCACCGCTAAGGCTTTTCGATGGGCGGTATAATGTTAAATAAGTCAATCCCACATTTAGCAAAAATTCTAACCGCTCCCTTATCTCTTTCAACAAATCTTTTGCTATCGTATTTTGTTTTGCACTCAATCTTTTTTCTACACCTTCAAACCAATTGTGCAACACATCCAAATCCATTGCACTCAGCTCAGCAATATTTTTTTCATCAAATTTAAACCACAAGCTTTCTTTGCGCAGCCTAGTGCCCTCGCAGGTTGTACACGGCGCAAGCTGCATAAATTTTTCTACCCATGTACGCAAAGCCTCATTGCTGTTTGGCGATGCAAACCATCTTTTCAACATCGGTATTATTCCTTCATAACTCCCCGTGTATGTCATCGGCAAACTTTCATCGCTCATATCCAAACTCAAATCAGGACTAATATTTTGGTCGCCGTAGAGCAATAAATCCAGTTGCGCCATAGGTAAATCTTGCAATGGTTTACTCAAATTTATTTTATATTTTTTTGAAAACTCTACCACTTGTCTATACACACTCGCCTCACGCTCTTCGCCCAAAGGCACGATACCACCCTCTTTCACCGTTTTAGTTTTATCGGGCACTACTTCATCTATGTTTATGGTATATACATTTCCCAAGCCCTTGCAATGCGGGCATGCACCATACGGAGAGTTAAAAGAAAATGCATTGGGGGATGGTTCTTCGTAACTTATGCCGGTGTCTATGCACATGAGTTGTTTGCTGTACATGGTCACTACCGTTGAAGAAACCTCACCTAAATCCTCTCCAAAGGAAAGGACTTTAGAGTCTTCAATTTTTGTAGACTTTTTCTTTTTCGCAGAGACTTCGCCAGCCCCTTCTCCTTTGGAGAAGGCGGGGGATGAGGTTTCTGCTTCGGGGGTCACAAACATCAAGTCCTTCCCCATCTGCAAACATTTTTGCACACTTTGGCTTACCCTAAATTTCATATCATCCGTCACCTGCAATCTATCTACCACCACTTCTATATCGTGTATTTTATAACGGTCCAGTTGCATGCGAGGCGCAAGGTCTAGCACTTCACCATCTACACGCACTTTTAAAAATCCTTTTTTTCTGATGTCTTCAAACAGCTCTCTGTAATGCCCTTTGCGCCCACGCACCAGCGGCGCCAATAAACTTATTTTTTTACCAGCAAATTTTTTATAAATGTTTTGTACAATTTCTTCTTCCGAAAACTTTACCATTTTTTTACCCGTGTTGTAGCTGTATGCCTCACCCACACGAGCATATAGCAAACGCAAAAAATCATAAATTTCTGTAATCGTACCCACGGTGCTACGTGGGTTTTTATTCGTTGTTTTTTGCTCTATAGAAATTACCGGCGAAAGCCCCGTTATTTTATCTACATCGGGGCGCTCCATATCTCCCACAAATTGCCTTGCATACGCCGAAAAACTTTCCATATATCTCCGTTGTCCTTCGTTGTAAATCGTATCAAACGCAAGACTACTCTTGCCGCTGCCACTCACTCCCGTAAACACCACCAACTTATTTTTCGGAATTTTTATATCAATATTTTTGAGGTTGTGCTCCCTAGCACCAAACACTTCTATCATATCTTCCTGTACTTCTTGTATTGCATCCACCACTGCAGGGGCAGTTTTTTGTGCTTTTTTTGTAGCCATATTTTTCCTTACTTGCTTCAAAGATACGAGATAATTGAAGGATGTGTTTGAGGTGGTTTTGAGTTGGCAAAATGTAGTTTGCAATTGGCAATTATGAGTTAGTCATTTCAAAAAGAAAAATACTCTTAGAAGCAAAAATTTACTCCTCACAAAACCGGCAACGGGGCTTATAGCCGCCGTTGGGGTTTACTCAATCACTTCAATAATTTAAAGAGTTGCCAAAACCCTGACGGCGGTTGCAAACCCCGTCAGCGGTTTAAGTGAGAAGCCACCCAAATATTTTTAAAACAATAATTATTAAAAATAAACTTGAACATTAATTTACAGTCTTGTGTCTAAAATCTAAACTTCTTGTGTCTTATTTTGGAGCATGAGCCACATACCATTTTTTCAACTTCAGTTTCCCGCTATCCATTACAATAGGCTTCGTACCTAGCCTATTTCCACTCCTATTGTGGCTTCGATGAACATTGGTAATTGTATTGGGCTTTTATTGTGGAGTAGGTTGAAGCGGATGATGTGTGGAGATATGCACCAAAGCGAAGAAAGTGACTAACACTTGAGGATAT
>JANOZW010000303.1:0-21165 GCA_031429575.1 Ferruginibacter sp. | reverse complement strand
TACAAAGCGATTGGATAGCGGCAATACTTGAAGACCGTAAAAAAAGATTTTGGATTGCTAATGACAATGGGGGTGTATATATTTTAAATAGAAAAACAGGTAATTTTTACAACTATAACTTACATACCAATGCTGCTAATAAAATAAACGGTATTCGCCAATTAATAGAAGATAAGCAAGGCGCAATATGGGTTGTAGGGCATACTAGTATTTATAAACTTAATGAATCTATCAATCAGTTTGAAAATTATACAAGCATATTGGGAATTGGCAAAACTTCCAACGTAGGAGCATTGGTATTTGACAACGAAAATAATATTTGGCTTAATACCGCTACAGGTATAAAGTTTTATAACCAAAAAGAGAAGCAATTATATACCGATAAGTATAATCCCAACAACAATTCGTTATTCAACTTAAAAGAATTAGGCGGAAGAATCATATTATCTAAAAATGACTTGTGGTTTGCTGGATATAGAATTTGCTATAGATATAATTTACTAACCAAAACAATAAAAATATTTGAGGTCGATAAACTTCCATCTAAAAACATAAGCTTCCCTTTACAAAAAGAAGCCATTGGCGGTTTGTTTGGATTGGAGGATGGGACTATAATTGTGGGATTAATAAATAGAGGCTTAGCTCTATGTTACCCAAATAAAGACAATATGGTGTTGACAAATGCTGACAACACTAACCCTAGTTCTTATCATGCATTAGAAAATAACGAGAGCTACACTTTCATAACTGAAGACAAGGAAAAAAATGTTTTATCTGGCTCGAATGCCGGCATAAATATTTTCAATGCTAAAAAGAATTTTTTTGCGATTCATCGATATGAAGCTAAAAGTAAAAACTTATTTCCAAAAGGTGCTGCAAATGATTTTCTTGAAATGCCTAATGGGGATATTTATATAAGCTATTATGATTGGAATAGTGGCATCGTAAAAACTGACAGCAACTTCCAGTTTAAGAAACAATTTTTATACTCCATAAATGGAAGAAATAAAAATATAGCAAGCAACCAAGTTTGGAATTTGTTTAACGATAAAAAGGGAAACATTTGGGCTCCTAATCAAGCTAGCCATATTTTAAAACTAAACATAAAAAGCGAAAAAATTACGGAAGAGAAAGACAGCATTTTAAAAGGCCCCATAAATATGATTAGGCAAGATGCCGAAGAAAATATTTGGATGGGGCATTGGAACAAAGGGCTGGTAAAAAAAGATGGTATAACAAAAACCTATACATTTTATACGCAGTTTGTACACGTAGACTCCACAACTAAAAAAAGAGTGCAATGCTTATTGATAGAGGGCAATAAAATATGGGCGGGAACATTACAAGATGGACTGCAAATATTTGATAAGAATAAAGAAAAGTTTGTCGAGGGATTTGTGATAGATGAAAAAAATAAAACTTCTATAAGTAGTAATTGTGTAAATGATATTGTACGATATAGCAAAGACACATTGATAATAGCCACTTTGATGGGAGTAAATATTTTTAATGAAAAAACAAAAAGTTTTAAAACCATAAGCACAAAAGATGGGTTGCCAAGTAACCTTGTGCAATCTATAATCAAAGATGGGTTAGGTAATTTATGGGCAGTAAGTTTTACTGGAGAACTATGCAGAATAAATATGAACAATTTTTCAATAATTAGCTATGGAGCAAATGATGGTATCATAGACAATAATTTTGGCAGTCGATTTTATAAATTACGCAATGGAAATATCTTATTAGGTGCATCCGAAAGTTTTATTTCTTTTAATCCTTCTTCTTTTAAATTATCAGGACTGCCAAATAATATTCTCATAACAGGGTTGCATGTGTTTGAACAAGATGTGATGTTGGATACTACAAAATACAGAGCAGAAACTTTACAACTTTCTTACAAAGAAAACTCATTAAGAATAGAATTTGCATCTTTGGAATATTGGAACCCCGAGGGAATAAAATACTACTACAAATTAAATGGTATTGATAAAGATTGGGTTTTAGCAGATAAAAATCACGTAGCTATTTACAACCAAATAATGGATGGAAATTATATGTTCGAAGTAAAGTGTGCAAACAGAGATGGCATATTTTGCAAAAATATAACTACACTTAAAATATGCATTAAACCGCCTTTTTGGAAAACATGGTGGTTCATTTTAGTAAGTATTTTTTCTGCAATTTGGGTGGTTGTTTCAATAATAAAATGGCGAGAAAAAAATATTAAATCTATAGAAGCCGAAAAATTAAAAGTACAAGAATTAAACGCAGCTCAATATAAAAGCAAATTGGAGCTTGAGCAAATTATTAATTATTTTTCTTCTTCTTTAATAGACAAACACACAGTGGATGCGGTATTATGGGACGTAGCAAAAAACTTGATAGGGCAACTTGGCTTTATAGATTGTATGATTTACTTATGGAATGCAGACAAAACAAAAATGCTACAGCGTGCTGGGCATGGACCAAAAGACACAGCAGAAGTAATAAATGCCCAAGCTTTTGATGTGGTAGTGGGGCAAGGTGTAGTAGGCTATGTAATGCAAACTAAAGAAGCAGTTCTCATTGCAGACACTACAAAAGATAGTCGCTATAGACCAGATGACATTGTACGCCTAAGTGAAATAACGGTACCTATTATTTATAATAATGAATTGATAGGAGTTTTAGATAGTGAGCATCCAGAAAAAAATTTTTATACAGAAAAACATTTACAAATACTTACAACCATTGCAGCACTAGTAGGTAATAAAATAAAATCTATAGAAGCAGAAGAAAACTTACAAACAAGTAAAATAGAAATATACAAAATGGAAGTGCTGCTTGCAAAAGCAAAGTTAGAGGCGCTTCGCAGCCAAATGAACCCTCATTTTATTTTTAATAGTCTTAATGCTATACAAGAATGTATTGTTACTGGCAATGTAGATGCTGCTTATGAATACCTTTCTAAATTTTCTAAACTACAACGATTGGTATTAAATAACTCTGCTAAAGAATTAATACCACTAGGTACAGAAGTAGAAATGTTACAATTGTACCTTTCTTTAGAATCTTTGCGTTTTAGTAAATCATTTACTTACAAAATTGATATTGATAAAGCTATAGATAAAGAAGAAATTTTAATTCCTTCGCTCATTACACAGCCCTATGTAGAAAATTCTATATGGCATGGCTTAAGAAATATAGAAAATGAAAAGCTACTAAACATTAGCTTTAAAGAAGTGGATGGGAATTTAATAATTACTATTGATGATAATGGGATTGGCAGAGTCGAAGCAGCCAACATAAAGGTCGCCAAAATTGCTATAAATAAATATACTTCCGTGGGTTCGATTTTATCTGCCGACAGAATATCCTTATTAAACAAACAATATAAAACAAACATTACGATACATTATACAGATAAAAAAGATACAAAAGGGGATGCCTTAGGTACAACTGTAATCATTAGTTTACCCAATAATCTATCTATATCATGATAAATATTTTAATAATAGATGATGAAGTAGCAGCAGGAAATATCTTAAAAATATTGATTCAAAAGCATGTACCAATAGAATGCAGCATTCAATACTGTAATTCTGCAATGCATGCATTGGAAGTGTTACCCATCTTTAAGCCTTCGCTTATTATGTTAGATATAGAAATGCCAAAGCAAAGTGGTTTCGATTTTTTAAACATGGCATCAGAAAGTAATTTTGATGTAATATTTACCACAGCTTACGACCAATATGCTATTAAAGCAATTCGCTTTAGCGCATTAGACTATCTATTAAAACCGATAGATAAGCTGGATTTACAAAATGCCATTAATCGTCATGTTATTAAAAAACAAAACCAAGACCAACAATTATTGGTTTCCAATTTAATTACCAACCTACAACAAAAAGATAGCAAAGATTTTAAATTAGCCTTATCTACAAACGAAGGCGTTTTCTTTTATGACCCTATTGATATTTTATATTGCGAAGGAGAAAACAATTATACCCGTTTTAATTTTGCCAAAAATAAACCCATGCTTGTTTCAAAAACATTGGGAGAGTATGAAGATTTATTAGCAGAGCATGGCTTTATACGCATACATAAATCACATTTGGTAAATGTAAAATATGTATCTAAAGTTGATAAAGAAGGGATGGTGATGATGACTGATGGAAAAATGTTAGCTATTTCTAAAAGAAGAAAAGAAGCTGTGATGAATAGTTTAAAGCAGCATTAAAATAAATTAAATATTTTGCTGTATTATCAAATTAATAAAGGTTGTAAGAAATAAAAAAGCGAACACAAAGATAAAATTTTCTCTGTGTCCGCTTTTGTGGAAACAACCGCTCAAATATCGAACTTTTTTGAGGAAGATTTAAAAAAGTTTGAAGTTTTATAATATTGTAAAAACTCACTTTGAGTCGCTTAACTTTTTTTGCTTTGGATAAGCAAAATTATAGCTATAAGCAAGAGTTGTTGTGAAATCATATATTGATTGCTGGTTTCCTCCGCTACGCATCATAAATGCACCATTAAGCGTAAAATTATGTACTTTTTTTATGTTATACCCCATATTCATTCGCATTGCTGAGACCTTGCTTTGTACAGAACCATTACTCATGTTTTGATTATAAGATAATGATGATCCCAGAATTACTTTATTTTTAAACAATTGTTTATTATACGTTATTGTTGGTCCCAATGTTATTATTTTATTTGTTCCGATGGTATTGTAAGTTGCATTCAGGGCTGCATTTATTGTTTGACCTTTTTTCATATTCGTCCTTATATATGCACCCGAAAAATTATAAAATTGTGAGCTATTTCCTTTTGTAACTTTCCCTGCCTGCTGGTCATAGGCATCTTGAAGACTAAAATTTAAATTAAAACTCTTAGGTTTTTCTTTACTTGTATCTAAAATATAATTAACATTTGCACTAGCGCTTTGACTTAACTGTTTAAAATTTAATGTATCTAAATTGTCAAATTGTGTAAGCTGGTTTATATATTGAAACTGTGGTTTTACGTTTGTAAATGTTTGAAAATTTGAGTATGTAACTGTAGTAGTTATTCTAGGGCTAGGGTTTATATTAATATTGTAAGCCATTACCGTTCTTACTAAGTTTCCTGATTTTGTTCCATCTAAATCATCCCGCTGTTGGCCAATATTTCCTGATAAATTCACTTTGCTATTAAATAACGCTTGAGCAAAATTTACAGTAATATTTCTTAAATCATTATTTGAGTAAGCACTTCCCAAGGTTTGATACCCTGGGTCAATTCTTTCATATCCGGCTCCAATAGAAGTGCTCCCGATTGTATAATTTATTTGGCTTTTAATTGCATGGTAAATATTTGAAGACTGTTTTCCTCCGAGCGTTTGCAAGAGCCAATTTTTACTGCTACTATCTGTATATTTAGGAGCCCTTACATCTCTAGTTAATACACTAATACCGTACTCTACAGTTAATAATAATGATTTAGCTAAAGGAAAGGATAATTCATTTGAAATAGCAATATTTTGTTGAGGATAGATTTGCAAACTATCAGGTTTTAACAGTAAACTTGTTAATTCATCTTTGCCATAAAAAATAGATGTAGCAAGTTTTCTTTTTCCCGACTCATAAGAAATCTTTCCTCCATAACCCATCCTTTTATAAAATGGCAATGTGTTTCTATTTCCATTGGGTTCGTATTGCACAGCCCGCTGTAATCTACCATAATAAGCGCTGTATTTAAAAGATCCTTTAGGGGATAAATCAATACCAAAACCTGTCATTGGTACTCCATTCATTGCATATGGAGAATGATTGCTGGTAAACTGGCCAATATGTGTTGTTATCCACTTGTAACGTGGATGAAGACTAAGCCTTGTTGGTAGTGTTGGGAATTGATAGCCATATGTTTTGCCAAGATTTGTAAGCGTAAAAGACAACGGTATATTTACAAGCCCCCATAAACTCACAGAAGCATTTGCACTCAATAAATATGTTAGTGGATCTCTGCCGCCACCTGCCGTACTTTTGCTATAAGTTGTACTTGCATTTATACCTCCTGTTACAGATATATATTTTTTATCTTTCAACTTATCTTTTACTTTACCCTTCATAGCACCCAGATCAATATTTTGCGCATACAATATAGTTGTGCTCGTACTGAATAATAAATAAATAAATATCCTTTTTAATAAAAACTGTTTCTTTAAGAGAGTCATTTTTTATACATTTTATTAATCTTTTTGCACTTTTATATCACATAAAATATAGCTCTGTAAACCATCATTTACAAATTGTTTTATTTTTATTGCTCCTTTCTTGCCTGCTTGATTTGCAAATAAAACTATTCTAGGAACTATAGCATTTGAAAAATTAGCACCACCTCCAATGGTCGGAACATTTATTGCATTTAACATAGTTCCATTTACTGCATTATCAAATTGAGAAACAGTAAACAAACCGCATCCACAACTTTCTTGCAGGTTTATATAATTAGTATGGCTGGCATTTACAATTACAGGAAAAGTAAATAATTGAACACTATCGGGACTAATAAATTTATTAAAAGTAAAATTATTGCTAAGCCCAAAAAAGCAAAGATCAATCTTAGGTCCATTAGTATTTGTTACTTCAGTACTTTTGAATACCCTACGCAACTGAGTACTAAAATAACAACCAAGTGTTGCATCTGCACTATTAATTCCAAACTTTACGTTGGTAAAAGTACGCATCCCCGTATTTGGTTTCACAATTATACTTTGTGTAACTGTTTGTGTTTGTTTCCCATTATCTGCCACATAAGTCACAGTGTAAGTGCCTGGGGTGTTATATGTTACTGTAGGTATAGAATCTGTTGTGCTACTTAGTGTGCCGCCTGGTGCTTGCCAGTTATGAAGGGTAGCACTAATAGTATTATTTTTTAAAGTGGCAACTAATGGGGCTTCGTAATCATCAACATCATCAAACGATGGCTCTATTGAAAATGCCGCAGAAAGTGTAGGTCGTACGGTAATAAATTTTGAAACAGTATCTTTTCTACCTCTAGTATTTTGGCTTTGCAAAAAAACACGATAAACACCAGCAGTATTATATCTTATATTTGAAGGGTTTTTATCACTAGAACTTGTTGTATTTGCAGCTCCTAGAAATTGCCAATTATACATAGACGCCCCAAGGCTAGTGTTTACAAAATTATAATCTACAGGTGCAAAATTATTAATAACAGGAGTTGCACTAAAACCAGCCGTTACAACACTATCAAGAATTATTGTAACTTCTTTTTCTTTCCTTTCGTTATCATTCCACGCTTCTAATTTAATTTTTACTACCCCTGTGTTATTAAAAGTAACTGCACCTGGTTCTCTCTTATCAAAACTACTAGGGTTACCTCCCTCAAAAGTCCATTTATAATATGTTGCACCTTGCGTTTGATTAGTAAATAAAATATGAGCCGGCACTGTATAATTTGTGTCCAAAACTTCGTAAACAAAATCTACACTTAGTTGCACATCTTCTTCTTTCTTGCAAGATGAAAATAAAACTAGTACAAATGCCAGTGCATAAAAAAAGGTATTTTTTTTATTACAATAAAAAGCTTTTGTTATAATTATATTTTCCATTATCAAAATTTTTAAAATAATACCTTCTAATAAAAAACTTAAAAAGGAGAGGCCATTACTTAATAGTAACCTCTCCTCTTATTTTATTAATCTACTAATTTAATTTGCAATACTTCCGAAGTTTTGCCGTAGTTAATTTTTAATCTATAATTTCCTCTCTTCATATTTTGAACATTTAAATCTATCTGTTCAACTGGTATTTTAAATGAGACCTGCTTTACTAAATTACCCATCATATCAAATATTTCAATACTAGTAATTAGCGTAGATTTTTCGCCTAGAGATGTAGAGGTTTTATTGGAAGCCATTCTTAGACATGGTGCAGGTCTGCTATTTATTTTTAAACTTCCCACCACAGGGTTTGGTCCTACTTTTGCAAATTCAACCCTTGCTTCTATAAAGCCAATTATTGTACCTACTGCTGTAGATAACCCACATGGTCCATTATAACGAATTTCATAATTATATGTTGGGTTATTTAGTGCATTAAATGTTCTTGATAATCCAGTTCCGGAATAAACTCCATTTATATACCATTTATAATCCCCAGCAGTAGAACAAGAAAAAGGCGATATAGTTACCGTTTTAGTACTAGAAATAATAACACCAGTACAACGATCTCTAACAATAGTGGAAGTTGTAGTTGTTGGTATAGTAGTTTGTAAACATGTTATACCTACTATAGAATCATTGGCTACAGAAATACCACAAGGTCCATTAAATCTTACTTGACAATTTTTTTGCAGGTTAGTTGCATTGCTGAATGTATTTGTTAAACCAGTGCCTACATATACATTATCTAAATACCACTGATAGTCTGTGGCAACTGTTCCAGGAAATGGCGTTACAGCTATTGTTTTACTTGATGAAGTAATAAACCCATTACATGGATTTGTCGTTACCTGAGTTGTAGATGTTTTCATTACAGGAGGTTTCCCTTTATAAATATATTTTACAATTGCACCTCCACTGCTGCACCTACTTACATTTGCAGTAAGGGTAATAACGTTTGCTTTTATTACCATTAATCTTGCTTGATTAATTCCCGGAATAGTAAACTTGTAAGAATTTGGAATATTATAGAAAGGTGTTGCTGTCCAAGTTATATTTGAATAATCAGGGTAATCATTTAAAGAATAATTTCCAGTACTTTTTGAACATAAATTGTCTCCATTTATAAAATAATTACAAGCAACAAGAGCCGGCGGAGTAGTTAGAGATAGCCCAGGTACTAAAATAGGATCTGTTTTATCGACTTGTCCATATGACTTAAAAGCTTTCACTCTGTAGTACATATTACCAGATGGGTAGTTATCTAAAAAATTATAATATTGCCAACCTTGGGTTGTAATTGCATTAACAGTTCCTATTTTTTGCCATGCCCAAGTATCCCAAGAAACATTGGGGTTCCCAACTGCCCTTTCTACTTCATATTTTACCATTGGAACAGCATAATAATCATTATTTGTTCTCCAATTTAATAATGCATTGCCTCCAGAGTTTAGAGCTGTATAATTTTCTATATAAACTGGCACTATTGTACAATCATATTTATTACCACAAATAAACCTAATTATCCAAGTAGTTGATTGATCCAAAGTTTTAATCGTTATAGTTGTATAATCAGTGCATATATCTTTTAATGCATAACCCTCATGTGGGTCATTCGGATCGATTAACGTATTATCATCTGGAAAAAAATGATCTGGGGCTAAAGGAGTAAAACCCACTGCATTTGTGGCATTTATTGTTATTACTTGTGTTGGCAAACCATAATCGGAAACCGTTATAGGATCTCCAGTAACCAAACCTTGATAAGACTGAGGGCTGCCGCTAAAATCCGACCATTCAACTCTTACAATATAGTTTCCGTTGTTATTGGGACCATTAAATCCTGGACTATTGGGTAGGCAGCCCCAATTGCCAGTTAAGATAATGGAATTGTCATTATTTTCCATAGTTACTGGCTGTGCATTAATCAGCTGGTTAAATAAAAAACCAAATGCAAATAGGAGAAGTTTGTGTTTCATACTTTTTATTTTAAATTGTTAGATTTTTATGTGATTAAAATAATTTGGTTTTAAAAACAACTTCCGCTGCCAACAAAAAAAATGCGCATACAAGATGCTTTCTATTCTTTACATGCTGTGTACTGTTTACACATTTCTATAAATTTCCCAAGCCTATCTTTTGTACCATATATGCTTCCGCCATATTCTCCATCTTTAGCTTTGTCACTTACTATAGGGCAATCTTTAAAATATCTACTCATGTTTTTCTTTACACTAAGCCCTAGTAAAATATTTACTAAATCTTCGTTAGGCCTTAGCAATCCCAAATAATCTTGATACACCGTTAAATCATTTTTTAATAATTGTAACAATTGTATTTTATCAGACTTATATTCTATTCTATAAAAATTCTTTTGTAGCGCACCATCCACATTGGCTTTTGCTACTGTGTAATCGTCATTGCCTATTTTAAAAGAAACACTGTTTGATGGTGTAACTAACATTGCTGTGGCTGTTTTTTCTGCAGGAATCATTTTTAACTGCCCTGTTTCCTTTTCAAAAAATATTTTTCCTAATAGTGTAATACCTTCGGTTGTTATTACTTCATCTGTTGTTTCTACCTTTCCTCCCGCTACTGATTGTGATACTAACTCAGTACTGCTCATGGCATCGCTAACTAAAGTTTTATCACCCAATCTGTAATCACTTACTGGGTTATAGTTTATATGCGTATTGCTTAAAAAATGTTTTGCATTTCTTCTATTTATTCTATCAAGTATATTTTGTAAGCTTGTGGTGATACCTTTTTCTTTTTTACTAGAGTCTAATTTTTGTAAATAGTATGCTGCACTTTTATAATCATCTAAAAAAGTATAAATAGAAGCTAGGTTAAAATAATTACCAAAGTATAAAATATCTTCATCTTTATCATCGGGTATAAACTTGCCTTCAAATTGTTTAAAATAGTTTATATCGCCACTTAATTTTTGTAAGTATGGTGCTGCATTTTCATCTGCTGTCATTAGCTTAAAAGTATTTATTACATGTTTTACATGATCATTATACTCATCTGCTCTATCCCATTTTTTAAATTTAAAAATAGCCCCATAGCCCATGGTTGGGTAAAAGTCAAACAAATCTCTTGCAGCAGCATTTATGCCGTTACAATACGATTGCACATGTTGGTTTATATTATTTTGCAAACTAACTACCTTAGTTTGATCAAAATAATTTACCGCCTCCAGTTCTGTATAATATTCTCCAGTTTCTATAGTGCGGGGGTTAGGGTCGTAGTGTTCATGGTAATATAATTGTACGCCATTTTTTCTATTAGTAATGGTATAGTTTATTGGAAATCTAAACGTCAACCTACGCTTGTATTTTGTTTTAGATACTTTTACACCGTTCACATCTTCTGATACCGCCCAAGAAAGTGTTTTTTCTTCCAATGCTGCATAAGGCCCATAGTTAACCTTTACCTGCATATCTGCATTTTCATAAGGCACTTTGTTGTATGCATTAAAAACACCAGCAACGCTTGTAGCAAAATTATAGTCGAGTGTAAACCCATTTGATGGCAATACGTTTATATAATTACCATACGTTTTTATTTGATCATAAATAAGTTTTTCAGGTATATGCGTATAACGATACTCTAATAACTCTCTGTTTGTTTTTTGTGCTATAGTTGCAAAGAACAATAACAAAAATAAAATACATGATACAATTTTTTTCATACAGTCACAATTCATTTATTATAATTTTAGTAGCTTATTATTATAAGAATTATACCCTTCCTTCACTTTGAAAGCATGATATAAATTTTACACTTTATTTTTATTTGCTTTTATTTTGGCCATGTATAAAACTAAGCGTTACACTGCTAGATGAGCGCAACGCTTAGTTAACTAAAAATTAATCTACCAATTTAATTTGCTTATCTTCTTTCAAATCTCCGTAGTGAATTATTAATCTATAATTTCCTCTTTTAAGATTTTGAACGTTTACATCTAAAATGTCTATAGGCGTTTTTAGCTCTTGAAATGTTACCCTATTTCCAGAATAGTCAAATATTTCATAACCTGTAATCATATTTATTTTCACTACAGCAATCATAGGTTCTGATGGAGTTGGGATAGGATCACAAGATGGTCTTCTACTATCCATCCTTAAATTACTTTTAATAGGATTAGGTGCTATTTTAGCAAAATCAATTGGAATTGCACCTGACCCCCAAATTGTTCCTGATACAATAGATAAACCACATGGACCATTGTAACGAATTTCATAATTGTATGTAGTTCCTGATAGTACATTGAATGTTCTGCTTAAACCTGTGCCTGTATTACTACCATTTACTATCCATTGGTAATCTGACCCAGACGTACAAGCAATAGGATTTATGGTAACCGTTTTAGTACTAGAAGTTATTACACCTGTGCAATAATCTGTAATTACTCTTGAAGTAATAGTAGTGAATATGTTAGGTGGAGTGCAAGGAGGATATGTAGGTACGGCATTTATTATTCCATTTGTAATTGCAGAACCAGTTAATCCGTCATATCTTATTTGATAAGAACTAGTCTGTGTACTTGAATTGATTAAGGTATTTGTTAATCCAGTTCCTATAAAAACATTATTTAGATACCACTTATAATCAGCCGCTATAGTGGAAGGAAAAGGTGTAATAGTAATCGTTTTAGAATTATAAACAATTTGACCTGTGCAAGGTTGAGTTACAGATTGAGACACTACATTTTCTTGTACCTGTGGCACACCTGATATAATGTATTTTACAAGATTTCCTCCACTTGTACATCCATTGATGTTTGCTGTAAGGGTAATAAAGTTTGCATTCGGTACTGTTAAACGTATTGCATTTGGAACATTTGCTGGTGATAATGATACTGCATTAGCAGCTTGGTAAAAAGCAGTAGCTGACCAATTTACCACTGTATTTGACAAATAGTAGTTAAGTGAGTAGTCTGTACTATTAAGTGTATTAATAGCATAGTTACAAGGGCCGCTACTTGGTTGGCCTACAGGAGTAAAACCATTTAATGTTCTAATTGGTGAATAAGTTACTTGACCATAGTTATCGATTGATTTCAACCTATAATATGTTCTTGCAGCATTAGGATAGTTATCAACAAACTGATAATTATGTTGTGTACTAGAACTGTTATCAGCAGGCAAATACCCAATCATAGGAAATGAATTACCATCAGTACTTCTTTGAATTTCGTGCCTATTCATATCATACTCATTGGTAGTAACCCAATTTAATACAGCTGTATTTCCTTGCTTATAAGCAGTAAAACTTACAAGAGTTATAGGAACTACACCACATGATGGTACTGGGTCTGGTAAAGGCACAAGTGCTCCATTTTGAAAGTTCAATATCCAAGTACGAGATAAATCTGGCTTTTTTATTGTCACACTAACATCGCCAGAGCTAGTAAAATCAAAACCATCAGCATTCATAGTAGGAAAAACTGCATTATTCAAAGAAGTGAGGGTTAATGTTTGTGGACCAGATGTCAATGTTAATAAATCATAAGGGCCAGGAGAACCGGGTGATTGGTATTCAGCAGCCATGGTAGTATTCAAATCAGTCCACTCGACTCTTACAATATAGTCGCCAGTGGGAGGTGCTGAAGGACCACCTCCAAGTACATAGCACCAACTTCTAAGACCTGTTGAATTATTAGCTACTATACTGAACGTACTCAAGGTGTTCGTTAGTGATAACTGAGCAAAAATAAAATTTGATGCTAAAAAGCATAAGGCAAAAAGCAGCGTTTTAATTTTCATTTGTTTTTGTTTAGGTAATTAATAATTGTTTTAAATTTTTATAAATCTGTGTGTTTCTATTCTTTTTGTATTGTCTTTAAAATAAAATTGTATAAAATATAAAGCACTACTTAAATGCGACAAATCTATTCTATAATTAATCAGTTGCTTATTTTCCAATATCCTTCCTCTGGCGTCTAAAATTTTATAAGTTGTTGGTTGCTCTGCTTGCCTATTTATTCTTATAAACAACTCATTTTGTGTTGGATTTGGAAATAAAAGTAAACCGTTATTTACTTTAGCATCAGCATTTAAATACCCATCAATTTTTATATTATCTAACAAAACAAATAACTGTCTTATTATATTTGTATTGAACGAAAAATCATTCACAGTAAAACGAAGCTTAAAATTTACATTATAAAAAGAATCTAATGGTATAAATTTTCTTGGAGGCAAAGTATCCCAAAAGGTAGGCGCATTTGAATTGGTTAATGGAGCTGTTGGCTGCGCATTAAATATAATTTTCCAAGCTTGCCCATCAAATGCCTCAATTTTAAAAATAGGTTGCCTTACTGGGTATGCCTTAAAAATATATTTATAATCAAAGCTTAACATTTTACTTGTAAGTTTTGATACATCTATTTCTGGGGAAGTTAAATTAATACTACCTGCACAATTAGAATAGTATGGAACGGTATTGTCATAATAAATTAAACAGCTACTGTCTAAAGATCCGCTTGGCACGCCCGTAGAAATTTTAAATTCATCTTTATAGCCCCAACGAGGAGTAAAAACGTAGGGAGGAGTATAGCCTCCTGTTGTAAGTACAGAATCCTTCCAGCCGTTAGTCATTGAACAATTATTAAAATCTGCTAAAGCCAATGTAATCGCATCTTTTCTATAATAAGGTGCTTTATAATAAATAGTTCTACATGGGAGTTTTGAAGAACTAATGTACAAATCTATTCTGTGTCTTGCTCCATCAGAAAAAAGATTTTTCAACAATAATTTATTGGGCAAAGAAACAGTACTATTCCACTTAGTTGTATGATCAATAGTTGCTCTAATATTTACTGCACCCAAACTTAAGTTATCAGCAATGTTTACTTCAACATCATATAAGTCTATTCTTTCATTAATTATTTTTGGAGATACATTTTCAAAAAATGAAGTTGAAAATGTAGCCGAACTTTTATTGCCACAAGCATTTTGTACTTCTGCTACATAATATTTACAGCTTTGCAATCCTTTTATTACATAGCTGCTATTTAAACCCCCAACAATAGTGTGTTGTTGCACATTATTGCCAGCGTCTCTCAATATTATTTTGTACATCCCTTGTACTCCCTGCCAAGTTACTAAAGCACTATCACCAGAAACAAATTTTTGAATATTAAGATTTTCTACCACCGCACAAATATTGTTATCACATTCAGAAATACAATTATTAAGTTGCCTAATACTATTATTTATACTCAACTTTGAACTAAATGGCCCACCGTTAAATATTATTCCTTGAAAATTAGCTAGTGTGGAAAATGTTGTAGAGTTGATATTAATACTGCTATTCATTATATAGTTTGTGACACTAGGTTTTACAAAATTATCATGCACACAACCTAAAATATGCCCAAGTTCATGTGCCGCTATATATCTATCCACTATGGCATTTAACCTGTATGAACAAACCATAAGTGGTGATTTTGTAGTAGTGCAATTATATACCTGATCAAGTGCGTAACCTAATACCAAAGAATTAGGAGGACTTAAAAGCCTTAATTCTCTTCGTGTATTATATATAGAAAAAAGTAAGCTGCTAGTATCGGTATTTGCTTTTATCCAATTTCGTATAGCTAATTCGGAAGTTGCAAACATCACTTCCATTGTTTGAGGAAATATGTCACAATCTTTACAAGTGGCTACATGAAAGTGTGTCAGCTCAAAATTTAATTCGTCTGTACCTTCATCCACTGATACATCTGTACCAAAATTTAACCCTGTATAAATCCCTTGCGCATTATTTAAAGTAGCCAACATTTTATTTTGCATAGCAGCTATATCACCATTAAAATATTCAAACATGCTATAATCAGTAATAAATACAAATTTTAATTTTTTACAAACGCCTGTAAGTGTTTCTCTATTTGCTTCTAGCTTTTGTTGAGCAGTTGCTCTTTCTATCATACCGGTACGCTCTGTTACACCGCAAGTATTATTTTCGGTAGTTATGGCATCTGGAGTATTGTAAATAACTACATCATTAGGGGCTGCAGTAGGTATATAATTGGTAAGCGATTCTACAAAAATTTCTTTGCCATCTTGCTGTATATATCCACTTATCAAACCTTCTTTTAGGGTAAGCCTTACAGTATTTGTTTTGTCATTATTTGCAAAGCCTTTATAAAAAATATTATCAGGTGCTTGCTGTATGGTACGCATACCTACAGGCTCTTGTATGGTAAGTTTATAATTGGAAGCTATTATTTTTGATTGTTGTAAGTTTATTTCATAAACTTTATTGGCAAGTTTTATTTGAAATTCACTTTCAATATTATTATTTGTATTTAAAAATTTGCCTAACTCCTCTACAGGAAAGGCTGCTACTTCGTAGGCTTTAAACTTTTTACTCAATAGCTCATCACTTCGTTTTCCTAAAGCCATTGTTTTAGGAGTACTGGTTTCAAAATAGGCAAGCTCCCCTTTCTGTGCTTGCACAACAATATTTTTTGAAAGCAGTAACGCTATACAAATAAATATTACAATTTCTTTTTTTAATACTCTTTTCATCACCATTTCTTTTTTATAAAAAATATACTATTACAAATAATCAACCCTCAATATAAAAATCATTTACAATCCACTCCATTCTTTGTATCTCAAAAACCGAGGAAAAGTGGGATAGCTAATTCTTTACTATTTCAAAATCGTTGTTTCATTACTCCGTTGTTATCTTTTTCAACTTTGGGTTTGTAGATATACCACAGCTAACAAAAATTTCTCCGTATTTATTAATAGCAAGCCCAATGGGGTAGTATATTTTTGCTGAAGACAAAGCCCCATCTACATCTCCACTTGTACCGCCAACTATCGTAGTCACCTGTCCATTTTTTAAATACTTTACAGCATTGTTAAAAATATCTGTTATGAACAATCCACCTGTGTTGTCTAATAAAAGATCGCCCATTATTTTAAAGCCCACATTCAGTGCTGCACCATCACCGCCGCTAAGCCCTGTTTTACCTGCTATAGTAGTAATGGTATTTGTATTTAAATTAATAAGCTTTACTTTATTGCCACTGTTTAATCCATTATAGTTATCACTTACATAAATCATTTTTTCATCGTCACTTATAGCCAAGCCACCATACAGAAAAAATTGTGATGTAGTTAAACTTCCATCCAAATCTCCATAAGCGGCACTCGTTGTAATCCATATAGGTGCGCCACCTGTTACGGGCATCTTACCTACTTTATCGCCTGTATGAAAATAAAGCATTGTTCCAGATTTTGATAATTTAATGCCTTGTAGATAACCATTTATATTTGCAATGGTTGTTACATTTTTTGCTGGATCTATTTTTCTGATAACACCATCTAGTTGTGCTACATAAATATTACCAACCAAGTCACTTGTAATATAATCATGTTGCTTTAACAAAGCACTAGCACCATTTCCATCTACACTACCTGAAGTACCATTGCCTGCCATGGTAGTTACCTGCCCATCTACACCAAACTTTCGCACTCTTGGGTTAGTAGATTGTCCGCTATATACATTGCCGCTAGAGTCTATAGTTATGCCTTTTATTTCTTCGATTTTTGCTGTAGAAAAGCTGCCATCTAAAAAACCAATTGTACCATTGGTAAGCGATTTTAATACCTGCGTGTATTGGTAGGTAAAACTAAAAGCCGTACCTATTTGTACGCCACTTTTTTGTACCACTATTGAAATGGCCGTTGTTGGTGCTGGCGAAAAAGTAGGTATTAAAAAAGTAATAGTAGTTGTAGTGGCAGATACCAACTGTGCACTTATGCCATTTACCAATACCTTCATTTGTAAAACATCTGCAATAAAACCTGTACCCGTTATTGTTACCGTTGCGCCTTTTGGCCCTGCATTTGCAGATATGCTAGTGGTGGTTGGCGCAGGCACAATAACTACTGGTGGTGTAGGGGTTGGTTCTGGCGTATTGCTTTTTGTGCAACTTATAAAAATGGCAATAGTCGTAATTGCTATAATGCTTAATCTTAATTGTAGTTTCATATTGTACTTTGTAATATTTTTTGGATTTTAATGTTTGTTAATTGTTGTTTATACTTTTATATTTCTATTTTATTTTTTGATATGTCTTATGGAAAATGCTATTCATTTTTGTTACTCATGTATTTTTTTATTTTCTTTCGTTTTTGCTTCAGCTCGGTCGGCTGGTTGAAAGAACAAGCTCTGGCACTTTCGAGTGCTGGCTATGGCTTATCAACGAATGCATTAAATTAAAACCCAACCGACTCAATACATTCAATAAACTCATTAATATTATTTGCAATTTTTGTAACACTGTTATCATTAACCGTATCCCATGTTGCAAAAAATATTTCTCCAAAATTTTCTTCCTTCATCCCTATATACACTCCACCACCGCCTGCATCATTGGTATAAGCAATTCTCATAATGCCTTTGCCATTCGATTGAAATTGCTCTGCATCAGATTGCCAAAAATCTATCGCTTCATATACATCAACAAAATCTTCGATACTTATACAAAAATTGTTAGAAATAAAATAATAACCAATTGAAGGAAGTTGCAATTCTTCCTGTTCATCATAATAATATTCTTTACGCAAAGAATCTTTTCCTGTATGATAAGATTCTACAAAATTTTTATATAAATCTGGAAGAGCAAAACCATTTTCTATTTTGTTTTTAGACAACGTTTCATTTGCATTGTATTCTCTTTCAATTAAAGAATCAAACGATTTATGTAAAATCAATTCTCGCATAATTATTATATTATAAATTATTATTCTGGAGATTCAAAAATCTCCTTCAACCCCTTTTCAATTATAGAAACACCACCAGTATGTACAAACATTCGATGCACTACTGATAGAACTGGCATTAGTGTTACGCCATCTTCATGGTGATGCCAATCGAAAGGACCTTGCCATCTTCCATTTATTTTTAGTATGATTGGGCTACCAATAGGGTGTAATATTTTTATACCATACCCTATCCTTTTTATCAATGCTGAGTTAGCAATAAAATAATCAGGGTGTCGTACAATTTGCTGGTCTTTTTCAAAGGCAATAAACTTTCCTATATAATTATCGCTTTTTACAAAATAGTCTGCACCTGGTGTATAGTTGCCAAAATCAGGAAACCCTGCACTATTATAATTTATTGAAATTTGGCTCATAGTAAATACTTTTTTTTGAATTACTTTCTTCTATTACATATCTCTAGAAGCTTATGTTCATGTGTTCCCAATTTGTTATATTTAAATCAAAGAACTAATTTTTATTTTAAACGCTTCAAATGACAAAACATATCGGCTTTAATAGTTTTTACAAACCTTTTATTACTTGCCGCACAACTTGTACCGCCCTATTCGGTAGAAAGCCAACACACAAAACCTTAGCATCATTTCTGCGCTAGTAGTGGTATTAAAGCCTATCAGTATAAACCCCAAGCAAAAGTTTACTCCTAAAATTAGCTCACCAAACAAAACTACCTACATCTGCATAGTTATTTTTTATGTTGTAGGGAAAGAAGAAAAAGTCATATACAAATTCATTTTTCAGATTTACATTATTACTTTTCCCTTTATAATCAATTCCTACAAGTTTAAAATCAATTTCATCAAGAAAATCGTTTGAAAACGCATCCTTGTTAATTATACTAAATAAGTGCTTTAATACAGATTTTGCATCATTAATATTTTTAGATACGATATGTTTGTCCAACCTAAATGATTTAAGAAAATTTTCAATATCAGTCCAATCTAAATCACTATCTAAAATTGATAAATTAATTTCTAAATCAACAACTTCGTTTTCAATAATTAATGAATTTTCAATAAGTCTCCACATGTTTAGTCTTTCATCAAAGAAAAATTCAAAGTTTCGTGTATTTATAATAACGATTTTTTTCATATTTATTGATTCCCTGTCATTTTTACACCGTCTATACTTTGAAAACAATTTTGTTTATTAAATTAAATCCCCATTTTTATATGGATATAATTGTTTGCCTGATTGTTCAATTTTCGCTACCCAATCGCTGTATTGATTAGCATCCAATAGATCACTTAAGTACTTCTCAATAATGGTAGCATATGCATTAAGTTGACCTAAGCAGTTGTGGTCATTTAAAACTTCCACTAGTTGCTCAACATTTGCACCTTTTTCCTTACACTCTTCAAAAAAAATGTTATAATAATATTCACTTTTTTCTTTTTTTAAATCTACCTTTTTATTAAAAAAATTAATGTATTCATCTAAGTGAATAAATTTCAATGTCTCTTTATCAATTACAAAAATTAACAAAGACAATGATTCTACAGAAAAATCCAAATAAATATTAGCCGCTTCCACAATTAGACTATATGTTAATCCCTGCTGACTTTTTTGTACATATTTTATAGAAAAAATTTGATTCGCTAAATAACTCCTAAAAGCTAATTGAAAATCTTCTTCAAAATTTTTTGCTCCATGAAACATATTTATAATTTTTTATAAGTAAAGGTAATAGCATCGTAACTATAACCATATTTTTGCAATTAATGATTGCCCCCCATTCGAACCATCCCCTAGATATACATCTTTGCGCCATATGGATTTTTTAAATTCTGTCTTATAAAAAACCATTTCGCAAAACCTTTGTAGTATTTCTCTTGTACAATTTATTTTTTTCCTAAATCAAAGAACTAATTTTTATTTTAAACACTTTTAATAACAAATCATATCGGTTTTAATAGTTTTTACAAACCTTTTTATTACTTGCCGCACAGAAAGCCATCGCACAAAACCTTCGCATCATTTCTGCGCTAGGTTATACATCTCTGCGCCATATGATGCTAGGGTTACATCTCTGCGCCATACGGAGCTAGGTTATACATCTCTGCGCCATACGGTAAGTGATAAAGTTTTCGTTTTAGGCATTTTCTTCCGCTTTCAAGCCATTTATAAACTCTTCAAAGCTATCTGCAATTACTAAAAATTGCTCTTCGGGTAAATGGTCTGTCCAACGGTTAATAATTATTTTACCATATGTATCTGAATCAAAACTCAAACAAAAATGCCAACCACCACCATCAAAGGCAAAGGGGACTAATTTCCGTTTGTATTTTTCTAAAAACTCTTTTGTTAATTCATAAATTGAAGTAAAGTTGTCAAATGCCCCTAAAGACCAGATATTTTCTTTATTGTCAATAAAAATATTTTCATACACATTCAATCCTGCATATTTTTTTAGTACTTCTTTGAAGTTGTTGGAAAACTTACCTTCAACTATATTTTCAATTACTTGAAAATTTTTTTTACCCATTCTAGGGACAACTTTTAAATCTCTCATTTTATTAAATTTAATATCCTGACCATCCTAGCGCAGAAATGATGCGTGGCTTTGTGTGTTGGCTTTCTGTGCGGCAAATCATTAGAATGTAGGAATAACCAGTACACTTTCATATCAAATTATCATTGAGTCTAAAAACATAATATTTAACAAACCTTTTCCACCATTATAGTCCAAAGCACTACTATACA
>JANOZW010000302.1:0-1831 GCA_031429575.1 Ferruginibacter sp. | reverse complement strand
CAATAGATAATTCAATATAAATTTTACCTTAATAAAACAAACCATCAGCACTATTTGCATTATTAGCATCAGCAAAAAATATATCGATAGCTAATTTTGCAGGTGCTAATTGTTTACTGTTAAACATTTTACCAATATCTTCCAATGATTGTGCGTAAGAGCGAGCTCCAATAATAAGCATTAGAGAAAAAATTAAAACTTTCTTCATGTTATTTTATTTGTTTTTGAGGGTTAAAGTTATTAGTTTAAACTGAAAATGATTACTTTTCTATTTATATTTTTCATAAAACGTGCCAGTAATATTTTAAGATGTAATAATCTTGTTAAACATTAAATTTGCAGCCCAGATAAAGATTGATAAGTAAAGAAACCATACAGCAAATACAAAGCCGCATAGATATTGTGGATATTGTTGGCTCCTTCGTAAAACTAAAACGAAGGGGCTCCAATTATCTTGGCTTGTGTCCCTTTCACAACGAGAAAAGTCCATCCTTTACGGTTTCGGGTGCTAAAGAAATCTACAAATGCTTTGGTTGTGGCAAAAGTGGCAATAGTATTGGCTTTTTAATGGAGCTGGAAAAATACAGTTATGTAGAAGCACTTCGTTGGCTTGCTAATAAATATGGTATTGAAATTGAAGAAACAGAAGCTACGCCTGAAGCCAAGTTGTATCAACAAGCATCAGATAGTTTATATGTAATCAATAATTTTGGGCAAAAGTTTTTTAGCGAAGCGTTGTTTGAAACAGAAGAAGGACAAGATGTAGCCCTTAGTTATTTAAAACAACGTGGCTTTAGAGAAGAAATAATAAAGAAATTTCAGCTTGGGTATAACCCCACTGGCGGCGATAGTTTTGCAAAAGCAGCTTTGTCTGCGCAATACAATCCTGAGCTCTTGCAAAAAAGTGGATTGGTGGTAATGCGAGACCAAGGTTTGCGAGATAATTATCGGGAACGTATTATTTTCCCTATACACAATCAAAGTGGCAAAGTATTGGGCTTTGGTGCAAGGCTTATAAAAAGTAATGATAAAGCACCGAAATACATAAATACGCCTGAAAATGAAATTTATGTAAAAAGTAAAATTTTGTACGGCTCTTACTTTGCCCGCATGGCAATAGATAAAGCCGATGAATGCTTGCTGGTAGAAGGTTATACAGATGTGGTAAGCTTGCATCAAGCCGGTGTTGAAAATGTAGTGGCAAGTGGTGGTACATCGCTCACGCCCGACCAATTGCGTTTGGTAAAAAAATATACCAACAACCTTACTATAATATATGATGGTGATGGCGCTGGTGTAAAAGCGGCTATTCGTGGTATGGATTTGGCATTGGAAGAAGGACTAAATGTTCGCCTTGTACTGATACCCGACAATGAAGACCCAGATAGTTATGTAAACAAAATTGGTGCTTCTGCTTTTAAAGAATTTGTAGAAAATAATAAGAAAGATTTTGTAATATTTCAATTGGGGTTATCGCTGGGAGAAGCAGGCAACGATTCGGTAAAAAAATCGGCCATTGTAAATCGTATTGCAGAAACCATTTCTAAAATAACCAAGGCAGAACATTTTACCAAACGACAAGATTATGTGAAGCAAGTAGCAGAAATGCTAAAGATTGAAGAAGCAGGCTTGAACGATTTGGTGAATAAATTTATTAGGGAGAAGGTACAGAAGGAAGAAGGGAGACAGTCTTCAGTTGGCAATGAGCAGTTAGCAAATGAGCAAGACCAGCCAATAGAAGAAACAGGTATAGAAAATCTTTTTAACAAAGATGAAAAACAAGAGCGTGCCATTGTAAGAAGTTTAGTAGAATGTGGTTTGTAGGATTGGG
>JANOZW010000301.1:0-10049 GCA_031429575.1 Ferruginibacter sp. | reverse complement strand
CAATAATTATTTAAAATAAAATTATGAAAAAAATTCTAGTCCCAGCTTTTGCCATTTTACTTGCAGGCTGCTCCAGCACTCCTACAGCAAAATGGGATGCTGCTACAGCTGCCAAAACTTGCTATGATGCCGCTACAAAAGGTAAGTACAATTTAGATGCACCACAGCTGAAACGAATACAAGGGATATGCGATTGTGTAGGGCAAAAAATGGCAACTACCTACAAAACTGAAAAAGAAGCCAATGAAAAAATGCTTGATGCAGCTGCCATTGCAAATGATTGCAAAGAAGGGTATAGTAAAAAAGAAATTGAAATTTTTGGTAAATAATTTTTAATCATAAAAATATAAGTCATGAAAAAAATAACATCCACAGTAATATTAGTTTTTTGTATTTATTTTTCATCGGTAGCACAAAAAACAAAGCCTACTGTTTTTACAAAACCAAACGCAAGCTTTTTAAAAACATTACAACAAAATGCAAACCAAATAGATTTTAAAAACACCAAAGGCTTAACTATAAATGAAATTCAATTTTTTAGAATATTACAATCTGCAGGCAATACCAGCAGTTGGGATAAAGCGGCATACAAATCATTTATAAAAAGAATAACGCCTGTTATAAAAAACATGGGCATTACTTCTGATCCTGATGATGGAGGCGAAATTTTTTCTGACCCAGATGATGGAGGAGAAATATATGCCTCTATAGCTTTGGTGGCAAAAGCCATTTTTACGGGCTGTAATCTTTACCCAGAAAAATGTCGGGTATGTATTGGTTGCCGACCAATAGCAAAAAAATAAACTTTTAAAAGTATAAAATATGAAAAAAACAATTCTAATTTTCTCATTAGCAACAACAATTTTTAGCTGCTCTAACACACCCGCGGGTACAGGAGTTGCAGGCAATGCAGTAAATGATAATTTATATGCGGTAGCAAAAGAACTCAATAAAAAATGCCCAATGCCTACCGATGAAAATACCCGTATGGATAGCGCAACGGTTTTTAATGAATACATGATTACATACCATTACACAGTACACACAGTAAGCAACAAAGATGTAGATGTAACAAAGTTTAAAACTACTATGCAAACCACTATGAATGAAAAATACAAAACCGACCCACAGTTGGCTGTTTATAGAGACAATAAAATTGCTATTGCATATGATTATAAAGATAAGGATGGCAAATTTTTAAGTTATTTTATTTGTGGAGAAAAATAAAAATTATAAAAATATTTAAAATGAAAAACATAAAATTGAGTCTAACCTTATTGTTTTATGGTTGCATTGTGAACGCACAAAATGTAGGCATAAGTACCACCACACCCACACTAGGCAAGTTAGAAGTATTTGGCACTTTTGGATTAGGCAAAACAGTTGCAGCATTTGGCAGCGAAGGAGCAGGTATATCGCTACAAAGAAACTCACCTGCTATAGGTTTTAATCAGTATAGAGATGCAATGGGCAGCAAGTTTATGAGCAATGGTTTTGCTTCCACAATCACTTTAGATGAAGCTACGGGTATCATGGCTTGGGATATGTATAATAGTGGTTTTAAATGGAATCCCACTATTGGCAGTAACAGAGCAATTACAATTTTAAATAATGGCAATATTGGAATAAGAGGTTTGGGTGCAACCAATATTGGCTTAGTGGTAGCTAAGCAGCCGGAAAATATAATTGGTACCGCCGTATTTGATGGGTACGACCATAGCTCTTTTTTTGCAAATAGTGTTAGCGAAAATACTTACATAAGGTCTGCTACAAATAGTAATGGCGCTGCTGTAATAATTAATGAAGTTGCTAATGCTGTTACTTTAATGCCAAACAATACACGCATTGGGTTAAGCGGTACCATCAGCCCCGTTATGACTGTAGATTTATACGGAAGTTTAGGTATTACAAAAAGAAAAGTGTTTGATATTTGTGGCAATACAATGGCTACACCAGGCAATTGTTCCTTTATGCTTATTGAAACTTGCGGCACCACCCCAGCAATTTTAACATTGGGTAATGGTACAGTACAAGGCCAAATACTTTTAATATATGCCAGCCTTGGCGATAACCAAAGCTATGCAGTAAACGAAACAGCCAATATAGATTTAGCAAGCAATTGTTTAATGAATAACAGAGGGCAAACACTTTTGTTAATGTGGCGCCTTGTGGGCACTAGTGGGCGCTGGACGGAAATAACTAGAAGAGTATTATAAAATACAAGCATCAAAAAATATGAAATACTTATATTTAATTACCGCACTATTTTGTACCGCTGTGGCTTTAGGGCAAAACAGTATCTCCGCTACCTATGGTACAGATATAGCAACTAATTACAGCACATTTAGTTTTAACTACAACTGCAATGCGGGCTACTTATACCTTACACTGCCTGCGGGCCAAACTTATAATGTAAATAGTGTAAGTGTAACCTACAGTATGACGGCCCTTAATGGAGGGCAACAAGCTGACCAATTTTCTGCCATTACATTTCAAAATACAAATAATCAAGAAGCAACCGAAGCACAAAATAATATTACAACCGCAGGTACTTATGTTTATAACCGAACCATAAATATTGCTAATGGCAATTATAATGGAGGTACGGTATTAATTTTTGCTTTGGATGCAAGGCGTAGCTGGAATGGTAGTTTTTTTAATTGTGGTACGGATGTAAATAGGGTAAATGCAAACTCATGGACAATCACCGTAAATTATAGCAATGAACTGCCGTACTCTTTTGTGGGTATAGGAACTCCAACCCCATCCATAGCTAAGTTAGAAGTAGCAGGTGTAGCGAATGCCACTAGTAGTACATCGGCAGTATTGGGTAGTGATGGTGCAGGCATATCTCTTCAAAGAAATTGGCCTGCACTTGGTTTTAACCAGTATAGAGATAATAATTTTGGCTTCGGAAAATATTTGAATAATGGAGCAGCTTCTGTTTTTTCCATGAACCCTAGCAATGGTAATATAACATTGGATATGTACGGTGCTGGACTAAAAAATGCTGCACTTAGTGCAGGCAGTAGAGCTATTGGTATTGCATCCAACTCTTTTGGTGGTTTTCAAATGGGATTGGGTGGTAACACCGATAATGCAATGCTTACCATAAATAAAAATGTATTTAATACAAATGCTACAGCAGTTTTTGCAGGTACAGATTATAGTTCCTTTTTTTGTAATGGCCCTAATGAAGATACTTACATACGTGGCGGTTTAAATAATAGCAAAGTATTTATAAATGATTTATCCGGCAGTAGTATTTATGGAGAAAAGGTAAAAGTTATCGGAAAATTAGCTATTGGGCTTGGTGCTAATCAAAACCCTAGTGTATCTGCAGAAATACATGGTGGACTTGGCTTTACAAAACATACTCTAGTAAATGCAATACCGGGTAATGGATTTGGGCAAAACAATAGCTCCTACATGGAAGTAACATGCCCCACAGCACCTAACCCACGTTTTACACTTTTTGGGGGCGAAGGCGTTGGTCACATTTTAATCCTAAAAATAGTAACCCAAATGCAAATAGTTTACAGGCCATTTACTTATGTACAATTACAGGCAGGCGATACCATTATGCTCATTGGTGATAAGATAGTAGAACCTACACCTGGCGGTGGAAATGACCCAGGCTATTATTGGTCTATACTTTCAATAAGCCACAACAATTAAAAATGTAAAACGATGAAAAAAATAATTTTTTGTACCTTTTTATGGTTTGATATACAAGCTCAAAATGTAGGCATTGGCACCAATAATCCTACAATTGCAAAATTAGAAGTGGTGGGTAGTGCTGCTTTAAGCAATACCATTGCTGCATTTGGTACAGATGGAGCAGGAGTTTCGTTTCAAAAAAACTATCCTACTATTGGGTTTAACCAATATAATAAACAAAGTACTGGTTATGGAAATTTTATGAGCAATGGTGCTGCCTATACCCTTAATTTTAACCACAGCTCAGGTATACTCAGCCTTAATCTTGCTGTGCCTACTATTGATATTTTAGGGCAAAAAGATTCTATAATAGATCATATCATTAATGCATTTAACATTATACCAAGTGGAAATGTTGGAATTGGAGGGCCTGCGGCTAACAATATTGGCCTAAACGTGGGTATAGAAAATTATGGAGGAACTATTATAAAAGGCACAACTTATCATTCGAGCTTTAACTACCTAAGCACGAAAATTAACGGCGGAAAAGCAGGGAGCAAAGTAATTATAAATGATATACCTGGTGGTAATATTATTATCGGAAGCCGTACAGAAGTAAACGATGTGTATGATGAATATGGAGGCAATAATTCACTTTCAGTTTCGGGTGGTTTAGCATTCACAAAAAGAGATGAGCATGAAGTATGTGCAGGCGGAGTTTATACCCCTGGCAATTCCTCGTATGTAAATGTAAAGCGAACTGGCTGTAATAATGCACAACCATTAGCAATTGCAAATGGCACTGTAGATGGGCATTTACTAATTATACAAGCAGAAGGCAATAATAATTTTACAGTATATGATCAAGGTAATATTAACCTACCTAGCAATACCCAAATGGGAGGTGGAGATATAATGGTACTTATTTGGAACGGCTTTTTTACTAAATGGGAGCAGGTTTCATACAGCAATAATTAATTATGAACTCAACAATTTTCATGACTATCTGCAATAAAAAAATCTCAATAAAAAATACGAAAAAATGAAAAAAAAACTTTTCTGCATTGCAATATTATTTGCAACTACCCTAAACACCCAAGCCCAACTCGGCGGACTCTTAAAAAAAGCAAAAGATAAAGTAACAGAAAAAAAGGCAACCACAGCAAGTGTATCCAATGAAGCTGCAACAAACAGCCAAGTGGCTACAACAACCGTAACTGGAAGCAGTACCAGCTTTCAAATGTACGACCAACAATATGGCTATCGTTCAGGAGGGTCAAGCCACAACGTTGAATATTTTAAAAAACAAAACAAAACATTTAGCCCATACGAACACATTCGAAAATCAGATGAAACTGGCACTTTTCATTTTGCAAAAGATTACCCCGAGTTAGCATCCGTAATGGAGCCTTTAGATAATAATGTGAGTATCACTTTTTCAAGCACGCCATTTAGTAATGCCAACAATAAACTAACCAATAGCTTTACATCAAAAGATATGATATATGCTAAAATAAGTGTGGCAAATGGCACTATAAAAGATGCACTTAAAATTGGCGAAAATGATGATATCAATTTTGGGTTTGTATTGTACAACGACGAATCCATACAAACAAAAGAACAAATCATAGGCCTTGCCATTACCCCTGCTCAGGCTAATAGTAAAAGTATAACGGTAGATATATTACCCGATCTACAGCTATACAAAAATGGAAAGCAAGGCGATTTTTGGGGAGGGGCTATGTTTGCAAGTATGCACGACCAATATACGTTAAGCAAAAACGGTACATACAAAATTGGCTTTTATGTAAAAAATGAAAAGGTAGATGATTGGGGCAAACCTATTTGGGGCGATAATATTATTTACAGCAATTATTTTAATTACAACTTTCGTGTAATTGATGCAGCAGCGGTGGTAAAAGAAGCTGACCTTTTAAACGACCTTAGGGTAAGTTCCATAAAAAATGTAATCACCCCCCTACCAAAACAATGGGCCGAAAAAACAGCGACCACAGCAATGGGTTTTACACAAGCACAACTTATTACCATGTATGAAAATAGTTTTAGCACAAAATTAGATCCACATACTGTTGTAAAATTTCATGCGTCGTCATCTAATGGTGGGTGGACAACACAAAACAACGATTATGGCATACCAATCTACCGCTACAGCAACCAATGGTACACTATTTTTGTAAAATATGCAAATGGTACAGCTTGTTTTTACCAAGGCTTTGGCTTACGCCAACAATACAATGGCGGCGGTACTTATGGTAAAGCATTTATTGATAAAAACGAATATCACATGACGGATTGTGGGCAGATGAAGTAAAAGAAAACAACCTTCATTTTCAAACGCAACAATCAAACATTAAATATTCCATTCGTCTAAAAATTTCAACTTTCAACCTTCAACCTTGCACTTTCAATCATCCTCCCTACATTTGTCAAAACTAATTTTTAAATGCAGGATTTTCAAGATTTTTTAGAGCCTATTTCTTTAGCACAAATAAGCGAAGACGAAGGTTATACAGATGGACAAATTGGCAAACACATACTCACACACGAAAGTGAGTATTTTGATATAGACAATGCAAGTATTGTTATTATTGGTGTTACAGAAACCCGTGGAAATTGGAATAGGGAAAAAGAAAACAATGCAGCGGATGTTATTCGCAAGCAACTCTACAAATTACATTATTGGCATACTGATATTGTAATGGCAGATGTGGGGAATATAAAAGTTGGTGCTAGTTTGCAAGATAGTTATGCCGCTATAAAAACCGTGTTGGAAGAATTATACATTCGTAAAAAAACGGTACTCATTCTTGGTGGTAGCCATGATATAACATTAGCACAATACCTAGCCTACAAAAGCACCAACCAAATGCTAGAAGCCAGTTGTATAGATTCATCCATAAATTTAAAAGGAGATAATTGTGCACCGGCCGAAAGTTTTTTAATGACTATGTTTACCGGCGAGCCAAACTTAATGAAGCACTACAACCACATCGGTTTTCAAAGTTATTTTGTACACCCACGCATGTTGCAAACAATAGATAAATTACGTTTTGATTGTTATCGGCTCGGCAATGTGCTCGATAATATTGTAGAAATGGAACCCGTTATTCGCAACAGCCACATGCTAAGTTTCGATATTGCTGCTATAAAATACAGCGATGCACCGAGCAATAAAAATTGTCCAAACGGCCTCACAGGCATAGAAGCATGCACGCTTACACGCTATGCAGGCATGAGCGAAAACCTTAACAGTATTGGCTTTTATGGCTACAACCCCAGCAATGATGTAAGCGAAATTACCGCCGCCCAAATAGCACAAATGTGTTGGTATTTTATAGATGGGCGCCATCGCAAAAACCAAGAATCATCATTAGACGATAGAAATAATTTTAACGAATACCATACCGTATTTGCAGAGGTGGATACCACATTTTTGCAAAGCAAGCGTACCAATCGTTGGTGGATGCAAATGCCAGATGGACATTTTATAGCATGCAGCCATAATGATTATTTAGTAGCAGGTAAAAATGATTTTCCGGAAAGATGGTTGAGGGTGCAGGAGAGGAATTAGAGGGCAAGTATTGAGTACTTAGTATTGAGTATTTAGACTGGGCTCTGCGAAAAAAGAAAGTAAGTTTAAGTTATTGGGGTCTGGCTCCTCTCCTTTGGAGAGGCGGGGGTGAGGTTTTTTGAGGGGCAAAAAAGCCTTTGGCTTTTTTGCCCAAACATTTTCAGCTATGGTCATCATCGTTGTGTCACTCACTTCATCGGCATATCTTTGTTCATCTTTTATTATGCACTAGATTGCGTTTTATGAAATACATTATGAAATACTTTTTCCTTTTTCTATTTTCTACCACCCTTTACGCCTGTAAGCTCACAGGGCAAATAACCCAAAAACAAATAAATGTTTTTTTAAACGATACAGCTGTGCGTAGCGGCCATGTAGGCATAAGCATATACGAGCCCGCTACACAAAAATATTTATACAATTACAATGCAGAAAAAAATTTTACACCAAGTAGCAATGTAAAATTATTTACACTGTATGCAGGGATGAAATATTTGGGGGATAGTTTAATTGGCCTAAAATATTTACAAGATTCTAACGAAATAATAATTTATCCTACAGGCGACCCTACATTATTGCATCCAGATTTTAAAACTCAACCCGTAATTTCTTTTTTATCAAATACAAATAAAATTATAACTCCAGGTTATACAAATTTTAAAACTAAGCCTTGGGCAAGTGGGTGGGTGTGGAATGATTATGCAGATGATTACATGGTTGAGAGAAGTGAATTCCCAATTTATGGAAACACACTAATGTTTACTGAATCAAAAAATGGTTATTCTGTTATACCAGAATATGATTCAGCTTTTACTATAAATTATTATGATGATGTTGGTTACTACAAAGAAACTACTATCCAAAGAAATATTTCTGGTAATAATTTTATAATAACCCCTAAAAAAAATAGTACTAAAAATATTGTTGTTCCTTTTTTAACTTCAAATGAACTTTCATATAAATTGTTATCACAAAAAATAAAGAAAACAATCATAAGCGATTTTAAATCTGTTTTTTCATATTCTACAAAACTTGGTGGAAAAACAATCCACACCCAACCTACCGACTCCCTCTTCCGCCCCATGATGCACAACAGCGATAACTTTTTTGCAGAGCAAACCCTACTAATGGTAAGCAATGAAAAACTCGGCTACATGAGCGATGAAGATATAATTGATACTTTACTAAAAACAGATTTCAAAGATTTACCTACCAAACCCCGTTGGGTGGATGGTAGTGGGCTAAGCCGTTACAATTTATTTTCGCCAAAAGATTTTGTTTTTTTATTAGATAAAATGAAAACCGAATTTGGTATAGAAAGAATGAAACGTATTTTAACTACAGGTGGGCAAGGCACTCTAAAAGCATATTACGACAATAGTGTGGGCTTTATATATGCAAAAACAGGTTCCATGAGTAATAACGTATCCCTCAGCGGATATTTATTTACTAAAAAAAATAAAATGCTTATCTTTTCTGTGCAAATAAACGGTTTTAGTGGCACAGGCAGGGCAGGCAGACGTGCTATAGAAAAGATGCTACAACAGATAAGAGAAAACAATTAGTGCCTATTAGGCAACGTTTGGTATTTTGCTAGCATCTAATATCTACATCCAATTACCAAACTAAAATACGCATATATGAAAAAGATTTACTCATTACTTATTGTCTTACTTGCATTGGTTTCTTTGCAAACAAAAGCACAAAATATTTGTAGCTCTGGATTTGCTACCCAATTTTTGAATGGATCTACTGTAAAGTTTAATCCATTTGTTACTGATTCTCCACTTGTGCTACACTATTGGAATATAGCTCAACTAGGTGGTAATTTTTATGATTTTAGTCAATCTGTATCACCTACAATCACTTTCCCTACAGGAACTTTTATTGCAAAGCACAATATTTATAGATACAACCCAAATGGTGTATTTATATGTACTGACTCATCTCTACAAACAATTACAATAGCACAAGGAGCATGCGTATTTTCTGCTTATTATAATGGCAATAGTAATCTATCAACCAATCCAGAACATTCTTATTATAACTTCACAAATTATTTGTCTATTTCTGATTCGATACGTTGGACTTATGGCGATGGTACTAGTAGTTATGCATATCATGGACTTCACACATTTGCCAATCCAGGAATATATAATGTCTGTTTACGTATAATAAAAAGAAATGCCAATGGAACATTATCAAATTGTATAAGTGAATATTGTCGTTTAGATACTATAACTCCACCAACATGTAATCTTCAAGCATTTTTTACAAACAGTACAGATTCTATACCAGCACCTGCTACCATACAATTTACCAATCAAACCGTTAATTTTAATCCTACAGATTCTATCACATGGAGCTTTGGAGACGGCACTCCTAATTCTTATTCCGTTAATCCATTCCATATTTATACAACTCCTGGCGTTTATACTGTTTGCATTAGGGTAAAAAGAAGCACAACATTGGCAGGCACCCCAGCATGTGTTCGTGAGTTTTGCAAACAAATTTTAATTACTGGTCCACCTGCATGTAATCTAGTAGCAAACTTTACTTGGTATAGAGATAGTTTACCAAACGTAGCAGCCAATACGATTCATTTTATAAACACATCTGCACCAGTAGCTTCAGGAGATTCTATCCGTTGGACATTTGGTGATGGGTCTACCTCTAATCAACTAAACCCTGTACATGTATATGCACAAGCTGGTACTTACAATGTTTGTTTAAGAATTATTAAAAAAATAAATGGTGTACTTACAAATTGTATCAGTGAAAAGTGTTACCCTGTTAT
>JANOZW010000300.1:0-7100 GCA_031429575.1 Ferruginibacter sp. | reverse complement strand
GGCGACGATTGGAATCAAGTTTTAATTTAACAATATAATTATCAATATATTTCGCACTTCTCTTTTCATTATAAATGAAAATACTCACAATACATTGTATAAATTCTAAAGCAACCTATCCTTTTCAATTTACGTTATTATTATTCTACAGTGTTTTGTTTATAAAAAACAGTTAACTTTAGTGTAATAATTTAACGATGTGCTGAATTTTAAAACTTCTTGCGCTAGAACGCTCTTTATTCCTACCCTGCAAATAATTTTTGCTTGTGTCTTTGCATGTGGAACTTTAATAACAAGAGCTCAAAATTGCCCACCGAATATTGATTTTGAAAATGGAAATTTTAATGGATGGCAATGTTATACGGGAAGTGTATCAGCAGTTGGTTCACAAAATATAATTTCTCTATCTCCTTCTTCTGCAATAGAAGGCAGACATACCATCATGTCATCCTTTCCTGGTAATGGTGTAGATCAATATGGGGGTTTTCCAATAAACTGCCCAAATGGAAGTGGGCATTCAATTAAACTTGGAAACAATGCTGGAGGCACAGAGGCAGAAGGCGTTTCTTACACATTTACGGTGCCTGCTAACGCAAATGTTTATACCCTTATTTATAATTATGCAGTCGTTTTTCAAGACCCTAATCATAGACAAAACGAACAGCCAAGGATGGAAATAGAAATTACAAATGTTACAGATGGAAATAGTGTAATAAACTGCTCCTCATTTTCTTTTTTTCCTTTTGGTACGCCTTTACCTGGTTTTCAACAATCACCTATCATAGAAGGTAACGCACCAGTGTGGTTTAAAGATTGGAGTGCAGTTACTATAAACTTAAATGGCAATGCAGGTAAAACAATAAAACTTTTTTTTAAAACATCTGATTGTACATTTAGAAGACATTTTGGTTATGCATATATTGATATAAATTCTGAGTGCAGTGGAAAATTTGAAGGTGCCTCTTTTTGTCCTGATGATAATTTTGTAGATGTAATAGCACCCTATGGATATCAAGCTTACACATGGTACAATAGCACATTTACACAAGTATTGGGCACACAGCAAATATTAACATATACACCTCCACCTAGCACAAGTACACAGGTAGCTGTAGAATTGGTTCCGTATAATGGATATGGTTGTTTGGACACATTATATACAGACATAATTAATAATTTAGTGGTAGTAGCCAATGCTGGTAAAGATACCGTTTCGTGTAATCATCAACCTGTGCCCATCGGTTCACAACCAGTATTAGGTGTTAAATATCTATGGTCGCCATCAGCAGGTTTATCTAATCCAAATATTGCAAATCCTTTGGCATTACCAGATACTAGTACAACCTATTATCTAACGGCAATGAGCAAAGGCGGAGGCTGTATTAGGTTTGATACTGTAATTGTAAAAGCATTTAATGTAGACAATGCATTAAAATTATTAGGAAAAACAGATTATTGCATTGGTAGTGGGGATAGTGCTGTATTAGAAGTGTTTTTAGCAGATAGCATACAATGGTACAAAAATAATACTGCCATAATTGGTGCCAATCAAACAAGATATATAGTTACACAAACAGGCTTATACCATGCAGTACTTTACGGTGGTTTTAATTGTACAGTAACTACAGCTAAAAAACAAATAACCATTAGCTCTGTACCCGAAGCTACCTTTACTATTAACAATGCAAAGCAATGTCTTTTAGGCAATCAATTTATTTTTCAGAGTAATAGCACAAATGCAGTAGGTGCAATGGAATATAAATGGATACTGGGTGATGGAAGAGAAGCAACAACAAAAGATATCACACATGTTTATACCAAAGCAGGAATATACAATGTAAAGTTAATTGTAAGCAGCAATACCATTTGTGCAGATACTTTCCCAGCAGAAATTACGGTTTATCAAAATCCAATCGCTGATTTTTCTGCACCTCCTATTTGTATAAATTTACCAGTAGAAATAATTAATAAAACATTCGACACAGTTGGCTCTCCAATATCATATTTGTGGACATTTGCCAATGGACAAACGTCCACAGCTCGTACTCCTCCATTTCCAATTTATAATATTGCGGGGAAATATGATTTGAGTTTATTTGTAAGTTCAGTTCAATGCCCTTTACCTGGGCATACTTTAAAAGGGAAACTGGTAATAGATAAACCGAGAGAAGCAGTTAGATATCCAATAGAATATGCAGTAATAAATTTGCCGCTAGATTTAAGTGCAAGAAATTTTGGGGAGTCTGCCTTATGGAAACCTGCATTTAACTTAGACAATGCTTCAAGTTTTAACCCTGTATTTAAAGGCAACATTGATCAAGAATTGGTAGTTGACATTACAACGAAAACCAAGTGTGTTACAACTGATTCTCAATTTGTAAAAGTTGTGAAAGATATTGCTATTTACGTTCCTAGTGCTTTTACACCAAATGGAGATGGTAAGAATGATTTTTTAAAGCCAATTATTTTTGGGATAAAAAAACTAAATTATTTTAGGATTTTCAATCGTTTTGGACAATTGATGTATGAAACCAATACCAACAGGCAAGGTTGGGATGGCAATTTTAAAGGTGTAAAACAAGATGTGCAAACAGTGGTATGGATGGTAGAAGTATTAGCAGGCGACGGTAAAATTTATACCAATAAAGGCAGCACCATTTTGTTGAGATGATTTTACCATTGCATCAATTCTTTTTTTCTAAAAGTATATTCAGGTGTTTGTATAATATCATTATCATTTACTTCATACCAAGGAGATAAATTTTCGTTTGTAGGATTTTGAAGCACATGAATATCTTGCGCAGGCATGTAGCTTTGTGCAATCATATAAATCCTTTTGCCAGTTTCGTTTTCAGCTACATTCATTACGATTACCGCATGCCCTGGAAAACCACCACGAATTAGTACATCCCCAGCTTGTATATCGCTAAAATCATTCTTTTGCTTTAATTGTTTTGTTAAAGATGCTGTGCCACACATGCCAAATACTTTATCTAAATACTTTGCAAAATTATCTCTGCTGTATGGCTGAGTAAATGTATAAACCCCACTCCCATTGTCTCTAAAAATAATTTCGCTAAATTTTTTTTGTGCAAATAAATATTCTGCACGCAAGCGCATTACTGCATCTGCACATTGTTGCAAATCTTTTTTACCTATAGAGATATCTAATACCGCAAACTGTGCTGTTTGATTATACTTTTCTGTACCATCAAATTTATATACCGTTTTATCTTTTTTTAATGCTACGTTTTCTAACCATGCTGCAAAAGAATTATCTGCATGCTTTACTCTTTCAAATCCATCTGGCAATGGAATATTTTTTATTTGTACATAATCGTTTTCATTTGAGGGAATAATTTTTATGGCTGCTTTAATATTTTTATCCGTGTTTTTTGAGCTGGCATTATTATTACATGAAAAAGAGCTTAACAATATTATGAGAAATGTTAGTTTGACATACATACAATGAGTTTTTTGCTTTGATGCTACTTCAAATTTTATCCATAAAAAGAAATGTTAAAAAGATTTTTGTAAAGAAGCTGCCTTTGCTAGATACTTATTCTATCGCATAATAAAAGATGAATAACGATATGCCGATAAAGTGAGTGACTTACAACCCTGCCCGACTGCGTCATTCAGGTGGGGATGATTATCTTAGCTGTTTCTTTGTTTGTTAAAAAACCATCGTTTTGCCAAAGGCAAAATATCTAGTTGTCTTCCAAATCTTCTAAGGCTCCCATTAGCTCATTATAACTATGATTATCTTTAGAAGTTTTTGCTTCTACCATACCATTTTTATATATGTTAATGGCTTCTGCAAAATTGTTATTCCGCTCCAATAATTTACCCAAATGATAATACGAACCTACATAATTGGGTTCTCTTTTCAATATAGTTTCAAATAAATTTTTAGCTTCTATATCATTGTCTTCCTTTATATACTCCAATGCCAATGCATGCTGCAAAAAACTGTCGTTTGGTGTGGCTTGTAAAAATTCTTTTAACTTATCTATTCTGTTCATAATTTTATTTTTTATGGCAATCTATTTTGTTTTTACTACCGTATATTTGCATTTTAGTTGCATAAACAACCATTATAAAATACACACAATGAAAATTCTTGTTTGCATTAGTAAAACACCAGATACTACATCAAAAATAGCATTCACAGATAACAATACGAAATTTGCTACTGATGGGGTACAATTTATCATTAACCCATACGACGAATGGTACGCATTAGTAAGAGCTTTAGAACTGAAGGAAGCGGACCCATCAACGGTTTTACATTTGGTAAATGTAGGCGGTGCAGAAAGCGAACCAATTATACGCAAAGCACTAGCACTTGGTGGTGATGAATCTATAAGAGTAAATACAGATACTGCCGATAGCTTTAATATAGCATCGCAAATTGCAGCTGTGGCTAAAGATGGCGGTTACGATTTAATTTTTACTGGAAAAGAAACAATAGACTACAACGGCTCATCTATAGGTGGAATGGTATCAGAAATATTAGACATGCCATATATTTCTCATGCTATAAAATTTGATATAGATGGTACCACTGCCACAGTAGTTAGAGAAATAGACGGAGGTGAAGAAACAGATAGGGCATCATTACCATTGGTAGTAAGTTGCCAAAAAGGAATGGCAGAACAACGCATACCAAATATGAAAGGCATTATGGGTGCAAGAACAAAACCATTGAAAGTAGTAGAACCAATTTCGGTAGAAAGTTATACAAGTATTGCATCGTTTGATTTGCCTCCTGCAAAATCGGGAGTGAAATTAGTGAGTGCAGATAATCCTGAGGAATTGGTGAGACTATTACACGAAGAAGCAAAAGCATTTTAAAATATTTATAAATTAATTATTATGGTTTTAGTTTTTATTGATCAACAAGACGGGCACATAAAGAAGAGTTCATTTGAAGCCGCTAGCTATGCTGCAGAAGTTGCAAAATTATTGGGCACAACTGCTGAGGGAATTTTGTTAGGAAATGTAGGCAATGATTTAACTACATTAGGCAACTACGGCATTACAAAAGTTCACACTGTATCTGATGCAGCACTAAATAATTTTGATGCACAAGTGTTTGCAAAAATCATAGCCCAAGCTGCTGAAAATGCTGATGTAGTGGTATTTTCAAACAACACAACTGGCAAAGCCATTGCACCAAGATTGAGTGTGCGCTTAAAAGCAGGTCTTGTATCTGGTGCTGCTGCATTACCTGATTTGAGTAATGGATTTACAGTAAAAAAGACAGTGTTTAGTGGAAAAGCTTTTGCAAATATTACTGTTACAACTGCAAAAAAGATAATTGCACTTAACCCAAATTCGTTTAGTGTAATAATAACTGGTGGTATTGCTGAAGTGCTACCATTTGCTGCTACAATAGATGCAGCAAAAGTACAAGTAGTAAGTACAGATTTAGTAAAAGGTGATGTGCCACTAGGAGAGGCAGATATTGTAGTAAGTGGTGGACGTGGATTGAAAGGCCCTGAGAATTGGGGAATGATAACAGACCTTGCACACTTGCTTGGCGCTGCTACTGCATGTAGCCGTCCAGTGGCGGATATACACTGGCGCCCACATCATGAGCATGTAGGGCAAACAGGATTGGCCATTGCTCCAAACTTATATATTGCTGTTGGTATTTCTGGTGCTATACAACATCTCGCAGGTGTAAACCGCAGTAAAGTAATTGTAGTTATAAACAAAGATCCCGAAGCACCTTTCTTTAAAGCTGCTGATTATGGTATTGTAGGAGACGCATTTGAAGTAATGCCGAAGATTATTGAGGCAGTAAGAAAAATAAAAGCTTCATAAAAAAATATTTAATTAATTTACATCCTTAATATTTAAGGTATGAAATTAATTTGCAATACATTACAAATTCCTAAAAAGATTTTCAATATATTCTTTTTAGGTATTTTTGTTTTACAGATTTTGCAATCTTGTGATGCAGTAAAGCAAGCCGATAGAGCCGCAGCTAGAAATACGGTTACAGCATACTACCCAGAAACAGAAATTGATGCAATTGGTGCAAAAGCTGCACTTGCAAAAGGAAATTCAATGGTAAAAGGAGTCCTATTCACAAGAGTTAAAAATAAATTAGGATTTAAAGCACCGCTAGCACCAAAAATTTATGGTGTTGGTGAAACGGTAACACTTTTTCCTGTTACACCATATTTTGAAGACTGGCATGAAATGAGAAAAAATAAAGAAAATAAAAATAGTAGAATTTATATGTCTGATGAAGCTTTAAAATATAAGCTTACTAGTACGACAGACGAATATGGTAGATTTAAATTTGAAAATCTAAAACCCGGAAAATATTTCTTGCAAGCAATTTTTGCTGTGGATATACCGTATGTTCGCCAAGTATATACGGGCAGTGGATCTAATGGATATGGCACAACAAACTATTATGAAAACGAAAGGTATTACGTACAACAAGCGGAACGAATTGAAAAATATGTAGAGATAACAGAAGATGGCAAAATTTTAGAGGTTAAATTAAAATAAAAAATCTAATTTTTCATTTAAGAAAATCTACATACACTCACAATATTTAAGACAAATACTTCTTCCATTTAAAAGCCTTTCAAATGATTTTGAAAGGCTTTTGTATTTATATTTGCTTATAATTATTTATGAAGAAGATAGAACTCGAAATAGTAGCCCTTTCGCACAGTATTACCCAAACACAGTCTTATGCAGTTGTATTGGGCGAAATTAATGGCTTGAGGCGATTACCTATCGTCATTGGTGGTTTTGAAGCACAAGCCATTGCCGTAGCACTTGAGCGCATGAGCCCTAGCCGCCCACTTACACACGATCTCATGAAAAATTTTATGATGGCCTTTAATGTAGAGCTGCACGAAATAATTATAAACGATTTGCAGGAAGGCATTTTTTACTCAAAGCTGGTGTGCAGTTCTGCCAACGATACAGTAGAAATAGATTCCCGCACTTCTGATGCGCTGGCACTGGCCGTGCGTTTTGGCTGCCCCATTTATACTTACGAAAATATACTTGAGCAAGCAGGCGTAATGATGGATGATGACCATAAAAAAGAATCGCAACCCACTGCC
>JANOZW010000299.1:0-21186 GCA_031429575.1 Ferruginibacter sp. | reverse complement strand
ATTAGTGGAATAAGCATACCCAAGTAAAAAATAACCATTAAAATACCCAAGGCAGGGACATAAGCAGAAAGTAAGCTAAGCGCTATAATAATAATAACACAAAACAGATAAAAAAACCAATACTCGCTTCTTCTAGATCTGCCATTAAAATCTACGTACCTTTTTAAAGCCATTAGAAACCATTTCATAATTTTAAAATTTAAGGTTGATGATGTTGTTAGGTTGTTAAAAGATTGCTAATATACAGGAAATATGAATTGTTTTCAAAATATTTGTATCCACAGCTATCCGTCATGCTTACTAAACTTATTTTATTTGATTTTATACTCACATTCCCTTTGTATTTTTGCATATAAAACTTTGCACAATGGGAGAAACCGACCGCAGCCATAGAAACGAATATAAACAACCAAAACGAAGCCGATTTTTATTGGGCTCTACTGATAATGCTTTGGTAGCCCTATTTGCCATAAACGTTATTTTTTTTCTTGTACTAATGACCATAAAAGTAGGCATGCTTGTAGGAGATAAAACGGCTGCTGATTTTTATGTAAGAATAATGAGCTGGGTAGAATTACCATCTAGCCTTACAAAACTCTCTGAGCGGCCATGGACAGTATTAAGTTATATGTTTTCTGAAATAGATGCGGGTATAATAAGAGGCATTAGCAATATGATTTGGCTGTGGGCATTTGGTTATATTTTACAACAAATGGCAGGCAACGATAAAATTATTCCCATTTATATTTATGGTGGGCTAATGGGTGCCTTGTTTTTTATTGTGGCACATTATGTATTACCCAATGCTGCAGATGCAAGCGGCAGCGAAGGTTTACTAGGTGCAAATGCAGGTGTAATGGCTGTTGCAATGGCTACTACTACCCTATCGCCAGAGTATCGTTTTTTTACACAGATACGAAACGGCATTCCTATTTGGATACTAATGGGTGTATATATTTTAATAGATTTTGCAGGTGTAGCACAGTCGGGTGCTGCATATAGTTTATCGCACTTGGGTGGCGCATTGGCTGGTTTTTTATTCGTTGTATTTTTGCGCAAGGGCAAAGACGGCTCTGTATGGATGAATACATTTTACAACTACGTAATGCATCTTTTTGACCCAAAAGAAAAGAAACCTAGTGATAAAAAAGATGATGTGTTTTACAACACTGGCAATAGAAAACCATTTACCAAAACAAGTAATATAACCCAAAAAAGGGTAGATGAAATTTTAGATAAAATAAATCAAAAAGGATATCATTTTCTTACAGATGAAGAAAAAGCATTTTTAAAAAAGGCTTCGGAAGACGAAGCTTTGTGAAATAAATAGCCACGAATGCACGAGTAAATTCTCTTGCGTCCGTGGCTATTTTTTGGGTAGTTTTTAATGCATAATTATTTCTTTTGTAAAAAATATAATGCTAGGATATTGTAAAATCAAGCAATTGCCACTAATGAATCAGTGGCAATTGCTTTTAAATAAATGTATAATTATTATTTCTGCGTATAATTAGCTCTACCAGATTTTTTATCTGCTCTTCTTCCTAAAATATACCCACCCGCTGCACCTACCACGCCTCCTATAACGGCACCTTTGCCTTTGTTTTTAGATATTACTGCTCCTGCTACTGCGCCGCCTACACCGCCAATGGTTGCACCTTTAGCAGCATCGCTCCAGCCTTTTTTCTTTTTTACTTCAGGTGTTGTAGCTACTTCCCCTCCATTATTTCCGCTGCTAGATGATGTACCTGTACCTGCACTTGGCTCGTTGTATACTGGATTGTTGTCTTGTTGTGCAGGCGATTGTTGTGTAGGATTGCTCGTACGCCTTTTTGGTGCCCGTTGTTTTTGTGGTGCATTTACATATTTAATTACAGTAATTACTTTGGGCTTTATATTATCTGGGTTGGTTTCAGGCGCAAGTGTTTCTATATTATTTGCCCTATCTGTAGCTGCATTCGATAATCTTAGTGCAGCTGTATCTGTAAATACAATTCGCTTTTCGGCATCCAAGTTGTTCTTCTTTTCTGAGTTACAAGCCGTAAGAAATATTACAGCAGTTGTAAGCGTAAACATCATTTGTTTCATAATATAAAAGTGTTGGTTATTTAAATTGACATACGACTTCTATGAGAAAATGATGCCAACAACCATTTTTTTTAATCTATTATGAAATTTTTATGTTAAACATTTTAACTATGTTTTATCTTTATGGCATGGCAGGAAGCTTTTTTAGAAGATTTACCAAGCGTTTTTTTGTATTTTGTAATGTAGCTGTGGCCGTTGCTTTTTTATTAGGTTGTTATGCTGCTTGGTTTAATCCTACCCATTTTTGGTTTGTTGGTTTTTTTACGTTGGCATCTTTGTATTTATTATTGGTATTGGTTGGCTTTGTATTTTTTTGGCTTTTTGCAAAAAGAAAATTAATGTTCATTAGCATTATTGCCATCTTACTTGCTTGGAAACCTATTGGTCATATTTTAAAATTAAAACCTAGCAAGGATTTTGCAATTGGCAAACAAGTAGATGGGTTACGAGTAATGACTTGGAACGTAGAACATTTTGATATATTAGAACACAAAACACATCCCGAAAGAAAAATAGAAATGCTTGCTATCATCAATAAATTTGAGCCTGATTTGGCCTGTTTTCAAGAAATGGTGGGTGGCGATAAAGATTCTACCGCGATAAATTATTTACCTACGATGGCAAAGCAAATACATTTTGAAAACTACTTTTACGCTTACAGTAAATTAGATGATTTTGATGGCAAACATCATTTCGGAAATATTATTTTTAGCAAATATCCTATTATTAGAAAACAAATTGTAACAAGCGATAAAAGGAATTACAACAGTAGTTTTCAATACATAGATATTTTAAAAAACGCAGATACTATTAGGGTTTTTAATCTTCATTTACAATCGTTAAAATTTTCGCCAGATAACTTACGATTTATTGAAGATGCAGAAACAAAAACGGAAATTGATCTTCAACAATCGAAAAATATTATTGCTAAATTTAAAACTGGTTTTATAAAAAGAAAAGCTCAGAGTGAAAACGTACAGAGAGCTATTAATGAAAGTCCTTATCCCGTAATAGTGTGTGGTGATTTTAATGATGTGCCTAATAGTTATGCTTATTGTACTATAGGCAAAGGATTAAAAAATGGTTTTGTAGAAAAAGGGAGCGGCATTGGTAGAACTTTTTCTGGTATATCTCCCACACTTCGTATAGATAATATTTTTGTAGATAAACGATTCGATGTAGAACAATATACCAGTGTGGCTAAAAAGTTGAGTGATCATTTTCCGGTGATTGCGGATGTGAGGTTGGTGAATTGATACATTGGTTGCATTGTTTAATTGATATATTGTTTAATTGTTGTTCACCGTTTTGGTTATTTTAACTTCTTTTGCAAAAAGTAGTCTTATTTTCTTTACTCCTTAAATCTGCCCAATTATTCCCCATTAATTCTATTTCTTAAAATATATTTGCACTTATGGCATTAGAAATTTACAATACACTTACTCGGAAAAAAGAATTGTTTACCCCGCTGGAGCCTGGTTATGTAGGTATGTACGTGTGTGGCCCTACCGTGTATAGCGATGTACACTTGGGCAACTGCCGTACGTTTATTTCGTTTGATGTAATATATAGATACCTAAAATACTTAGGGTACAAAGTGCGCTATGTACGCAACATTACCGATGCCGGGCATTTGGAAGGTGATAGAGATGAGGGAGATGATAAGTTTAGTAAAATGGCTAGAAAAGAAAAGCTAGAACCAATGGAAATTGTACAACGTTACACATTGGGTTTTAGAGATGTAATGCAACTACTAAATACACTACCGCCTACCATAGAACCCACAGCCACAGGGCATATTAGCGAGCAAATACAAATGACGCAAGAAATAATGGCCAATGGTTATGCATACGAAAAGGATGGCACTATTTATTTTGATGTAGAAAAATATGATAAAGAAAAATCGTATGGAATACTTACCAATAGAAAACTAGAAGATTTATTGGAAGGTACTAGAGACCTAGGTGGACAAGATGAAAAACGTGGAAGATTGGATTTTGCGCTTTGGATAAAAGCAAAACCAGAGCATTTAATGCAATGGCCAAGCCCGTGGGGAATGGGTTTCCCAGGTTGGCATATAGAGTGCTCTGCTATGAGTAATAAATATTTGGGTAAAAGATTTGACTTGCATGGCGGCGGTATGGACCTTGCAGCCACGCACCACACAAACGAAATAGCACAAAACCAAGCATGCTTTAATGAGAGCCCTGCGCAAATATGGATGCACACCAATATGCTTACCGTAAATGGTACACGTATGAGCAAGAGCTTGGGCAATGGTTTTTTACCACACGAATTGTTTACTGGCACACACCCATTATTAGAAAAAGCCTACAGCCCCATGACAGTAAAGTTTTTTATGCTGCAAACACAATACCGCAGCACATTAGATTTTAGCAACGAAGCGCTACAAGCATCAGAAAAAGGATTGAAAAGATTGTGGGATGCATATGAAATTTTACAAAAATTAAATTATGCCAAATCTGAAATAGATGATGAATTAGATAAAAAAGTACTAACATTAGTGCATGGTTTTGATGAATGCATGGATGATGATTTCAATACCGCAAGAGTATTGGCAAATATGTTTGAACTAGTGCCAGTAATAAATTCAATAAAAGATGGATTGATAAAAGTAGGCGCTATAGCTGAAAATACATTTACACTATTGCAAATAAAAATGAAAGCGTATTTAGAAGATGTGTTTGGCTTGCAACAAACATCGGAAGCTAATAACGGAAAACTAGCAGATGTAATGGAACTTCTTATTGATATACGCAAAGAAGCCAAGGCAAAAAAAGATTTTGCTACATCTGATAAAATACGAAACCAACTTACCGCTATTGGTATTGTAGTGAAAGATGAGAAGGATGGGAGTGTGAGCTGGGGGGGGTAAGTGTAAGCTTATGAAAAGAAATATTTTTCACTATAATTTGCTCTTGCAAATTATAGATTTTTATCAATTTTTAGTTTAGAAGTTTATTTAAGCTTGCTAGATGCTTTATGAATTGCCTCGTGCTTTAGCACGAGGATAAAAAACAGCAAAACATTTGGGCTTCAGCCCATTTTGTATTTCGGCTTTAGCCACCAGCATATCTTTGGCTTAACAATACAATGTCTATATTGATGATTGCTTTTTCAATAAAATAATTTAATAATGGCTAAAGCCGAAATACATTTTGGGCTAAAGCCCATATCAACTATCATTTTTCTCTCTGCCCTAAAGGGTAGAGCTATTCAAAGCCAAAACTTTTAAATTAATTTCCATTTCCAATAATTTATGGAATTGCCCTAGCGGATTGAAATAACAATAATAAATAAAATCGTTAGATTTATGTAAAATAAATGCTGATGCCAGTAAAAACAACATTAAACAAAAATATTGAAAAGATTGTAGCTGGTTTAAAAAAATTAGATGCCCAAGACCAACAGTCTATCTTAGCTCAAATAAATGCTACACTTATGTTAAAGAGAGGTGTGCCAAATTTTGCTAATCCACCAAAAGGTTTAAAGCTTTTAACAATGGCTCAAATAAATTCTATTAAACATAAAGCTAGAAAATAAAAAATAGTACTCTTTTTGTTCTTAATCATTTCAAAAAATAATTTGCAAACTTCTCTATATTTTTTTCACTACCAAATAACCCCAACCCACACCAAATTTTTACACACCCACTCCCATTGGCACAATATTTTCATAGCTCTGTTTTTATTTTACAATACAAATCAAAAACAAAAGAATATGAAACAAACATTGAGAAGCCTGTTTTTTGTAACAGCATTAGGAGCTCTAGTAATAACATCATCGTGTAAGAAAGATGACGATCCAGTTCCTACACCAACTCCAACTCCAACACCAACTGTAGTGGGAGTAGCGCAAGGAAATGCCAACTTTACAATATTAGTAGCTGCAGTTACGAAAGCGGGTTTGGTAACAACACTATCCGATGCTACAAAAAACTTTACGGTATTTGCACCAACAAATGCAGCCTTTGAAGCATTACCTGCTCCTTATAATAGTGTAGCAAGTATTAATGCAATAACTAGTCAAACACAAATAGACGCTTTAACAGCAATCCTTACTTATCATGTACTAGGCGCAAAGGTATTAGCAGCAGGTGTACCTAATAGTGATACTGTGAAAACAGTAAACGGTAAAAATTTATTTGCTTCCAAAAATGCAAATGGTGTTTTTCTAAATGGTATTAAAGTTACAATTCCTGATTTACCTGCTTCAAATGGTGTGGTACACGCTATAGGAAAAGTACTAATACCGCCTACTCAAACTATTGCACAGATAGTTATAGATGGTGCTAATTTTTCTTTGTTAGAAAGAGCTGTTATCGTTGGAGGATTAGCTTCTACACTAAGTGGTCCTGGAAAGTTTACAGTGTTTGCACCTTTAAATTCAGGTTTCCCTGCTGCACTTGACACAGAAGGTGAGATAAATGCATTTGACCCTTCAACATTAGCAACAGTAGTAAAATCTCATGCCTTTTCTACAAATATAGCGGCAGGTGATTTGGTATCTGGTAATACCCCCGCTACCTTAAACCCATTGGCTACTTTAACAATCGGATTAACCACTACCCCACCTACAGTAAAAATAAATGGTAGTGCTAATACAGCTTCTGGTATTCAGACTACAGATATTATTGCTACAAATGGTATTATACATGTAATAGATAAATTGTTACAATAAAATAGTTTTAAATTAATCGTAAGCACCAACGAAAACAACCCTCATTGTTTCACCGTTGGTGCTTATTTAGTAAATTACAGTATGTTTAATCATAAGTACAGATACTACTTCATTTTATTGCTGTCATTTTATACTTACATGAGTACCATTCTCTGCGAAGTATATAAGTATTTTAATATTGAAATAGAATGGTATTATGCAGCCGGCACCATTACTTTGGTTACCTTACTTGTATGGGAAACAGGTAGGTTTCTGCAACCTTTTTTTGAAAAACGAATTCATACTCACAAGCATAAAGTAACAGGACTTATTTATTTTTTCTTAACCTGTGGGGTTATCACATCTATACTTACCATAGCCTTGGTGCTTTTTGAAAGTATGGTAATGCACAATTATGATTTTAATGCAAGCCTTATTCCTATAAAATTAAATTTAATTTATGGAGTACTTGTCAATCTTCTCTTTCATTTGGTAAATGCCATATTTTTTTATTTTAAAGAATATAAAATGCAGTTGATAGAATCAGAGCAGCTAAAAAGAATAACTGCACAAGCAGAATTGCAAGTAATAAAAAACCAAATAAATCCACATTTTTTGTTTAATAACCTCAATGTACTTTCTGCATTGGTAATGCAAAATAATAGCGAAGCCAATAAATTTATAGAAGCTTTTTCGCAAGTGTATCGGTATATTTTAAACAACCAAGATAAAGAATTGGTGCCACTACAAGTAGAGCTTGAATTTATAAAACCCTATATTTTTTTATTGGAAAAAAGATTTAGCCAAGGGCTAAAAATAAGTATAGAAATACCTGATAAATACAGCAACAGCTACATTATACCTGCCTCTTTGCAAATGCTCATAGAAAATGCCATAAAGCACAATGTAGCTACTCGTGTAAAACCACTGCATATTTTATTACATGCAAATGGAAACAACACGTTGGAAGTAAGCAACAACCTACAACTTAGAGAAGTGGTAGAAAATTCTACAGAAATTGGTTTGCAAAACATAATGAAAAGATACATACTGGTAAGTGGCAAAGAAGTAATGGTGAACCAAACCACAGAAACCTTTAAAGTAACCCTGCCCTTGCTTACCCAAAATTAATTGTACAAGAATGGATATACTCATAATTGAAGACGAAATATTAGCTGCGCAAAGAATGCAAATGCTTGTAAAAAATTATGACCCCTCAATAAATATCATAGGAATATTGGAAAGTGTGGAAGAAGCCGTGGAATGGTTGAGCACTAAAAAGCAACCAGATTTATTATTGGTAGATATACAATTGGCCGATGGGCACAGCTTTGAAATTTTTAAAAAAGTGCAGATTAACAAACCCATTATTTTTACCACCGCTTATGATCAATATGCCTTGGATGCATTTCAATTATTAAGTATTGACTATGTATTAAAACCAGTAACGGCTGAGGCATTATCCAATGCATTTGCCAAATACAAATCGCTTACGCAGCAACCTGCACCAGTAAATAATTATGCAGAAGTGTTGCAATATGTAAAAGAAAATTTATCGTCAAAATATAAAAATCGATTTTTGGGCAAAGTAGGGCAGCGTACTTATTTTATACAAGTGGATGATGTGGCTTATTTTACAGCAGATAATAAAATTGTACACTTGGTAGCAAGAGACGGTAAGCGATATTTAAAAAATGCTACCATGGAAAAATTAGAACAAATACTCGACCCAAAAATTTTCTTTAGGGTAAATAGAAAAATCATTATTCATATAGATGCCATAGAACAAATAAAACCCTACGATAACAACAGGCTTATCATAATGGTAAAGGGCATACCTGCCGCAGAAGAAATTATTATAAGCAGAGAAAAAGTAGCAGAATTTAAAATATGGGCGGATAATTAAAGGATGCATTTAAAATAGTAGCAAGAGGTGACACCTCTTAGAATGGGTTTTAAACTAGAAATTACTTTCAAAGAGGTGTCACCTCTAATTCAAGTAGCAGAGTTTAAAATATGGGTGAATAATTAATTTATTACTTCCAAAAAAAGAAAGATATTGCTAAAAATTACACATGCAACATCTCATACATCTTGCAAAAGATAAAAAATTACAGAAAATAATATTACCACAAGAGCCATTTTTACTTACCAAAAGAAACAACGTGCATTTGTATTTGTGCAACTCCATCATGAGCCAACAACTAAGTACAAAAGTGGCAGATGTTTTTCAACAAAGGTTTTTAGCATTGTACAATGGCAAAACGCCCACTCCATTACAAGTAACAACTACACCCTTTGAAACTCTTCGTGGTATTGGCTTAAGTAATGCCAAGGCAAATTATGTGCAAAATGTTTGTCAGTTTTTTATAGATGAAAAACTTACCGATGCACGTTTGCATAAAATGAGTAACGATGAATTGTTGAAATATCTAACCCAAATAAAAGGCGTGGGGAAATGGACGGTGGAAATGCTACTTATGTTTACATTTGGCAGAGAAGATGTATTTGCCATAGACGACCTTGGCATACAACAAGCCATGTGCATATTATACAAAATAGATGCTACCAACAAAAAAGCCATGCAAGAAAAAATGCTGTCTCTTTCTAAAAAATGGAGCCCATACAGAACGTATGCTTGTAGGTATTTGTGGAGCTGGAAAGATAATTTACCAAAATCTTAGAAATAATTTTATTCAAAAATAAAAATTACAAAATTAATTTAATATCATTTCTTTTTTCATACTTACTTCACAATTATAATAATCAAATGCATCGCTATAATTTAGCTTGTTATTTTTCATGATACAATAAATAACAATATCAAAACCAAATTTATCTATCTGCTCTTTCTTACATAAATCTATTAGGCTAGCTTCTAAATGATTTTGCAACTTCGCATTCTTATATGTTATGATTGGTTGCAAAAAGAGTTTTACTAATTTTATAAACATAGTAATTTGCAAAATACTTGATAACTGCTTTTTGCAAAATCTTTTGAGTGCAATTAATTTATGTTTAACCAATAAATGGTTTTGTAATTCAATATGACAGGCTATTTCGTACATACGTGCAAGCAACTGTAAATCTAACGCTGTATTGGATTGGTCAAATACTTTACTTAAACAATCTAAACATTCTTCAAACTTATTATTGTAAAAACAAACAAGAGAAAATAAATAATAATTTTTTAACTGTATTCTAACGGGAAGCGTTTTTATGTCTGCCACTGTAAAGTCTGATATTTCTTTTAAGTTGGTATAAGCAACTAAAATATTTTTTTGCTTTAATAACAACACTTGTTCGTGGTAAAAAATATCGATAGATATTAAGGTTCTAAAATATCTTTCACTAAATATACCACTGGTTTTATTGAGATCTTTCAATACTTGTAAATTCCGTTGTGTTTCTATCTCATTATTAAAAACAATATACCTAGTAATGCTATTGCAGAGCATGTATAAATAATTATGTGTATGCTGCTGTATAAAACTAGGATTATTATCATAAAGATTTTTTAGTCTAGTAAATAAAATATGGTAAGGCCCTTCCGCTTTGCCGTATGCATATAAGTTTACGGCATTGTTATCATAAATAATTTGCTCCATAGGGTTTAAGCTATCTCTATTTATTGCATTAAACTTAGTATGACAATAGTTTAGCGTTTCTTTATCTACAATATGTGATAGTATTCCATATTTACAATACAAGCTTTTTACAATGTATCTTACCTCCAGCATATTGCTAAGGTTATTTTGGCTTTGTGTATTAATACGGTAGGTTTCAAACAAATTTTTAAAATAATTAATAATATTAGGCTCTCTAAAAATTTCCATTTTAATAGTGCCTTCTAAAGCCAACACTTCGTTTATTGAATAATCAATATTATTTTTTTGAATAATTTCTTTTGCATATTCTATAATTTTTAAAGCTTGGGTAAATAATTTTTTATTCATTAAAATAATAGCTTTGCTTATCATATCTCTCACCTGAAAATCTAGCCTGTTGTGTTTATGATAAGCCGTTAGTGATTCTAAAATGAGATTATAGAGGTACCACTTATGCTCTGCAAACCGTTGCTTAGTAAAAATATTTTGTGTGCATTTCTCTATTGGTGACAAATCTTCTTCAACTGCTTTAATGTTATCAAACAACGTTAGATAAACAGAATCTTTTTCGCAATATCGTTTTGCATATTTTTTAAAATATACAATTTCTCCTGTACTCAAGGAGTAAATAAGCTCATGCAAATCTGTAGAAGAAGATTTAGACATATTCCATATTTTAAAAAATTGTAATTGGACGGTTGAATAAACAAAAACTATACCCTAAAAAATATTATTAGGCATTTTTTGTAGAAAAGGAGTGTGGATTGATAGAAAACGGTGCTTCAAACATCAAAAGTATGGATGGATTTTAATTTCGCTTATAATTCTATTGCCCAATTTATGTTGCTTTTTTGATGTAAACAATCACCATCATGGTATCAGTTTTGTTTGTTATAAATAGAAACTTACCGGTAAAGTTTTCATAAATTTTTTGAAGTGCTCTATACTTTGGCAGTTATACTATTTCCATTTTCTGAGCTTTTCAAGCTTTCGTTTGTCACATTCTACCCTTTATTTTCTATGTATTAAAAGAAACACATTTTTTAAAAATTAAAAACACATTGTATGAATTTAAAAAAACACATTCCAGTTTTATTCATTTGCTTACTCCTAAGCAGTATCATTTTTGCACAACAAAAATATCCTGAAGCTATGGGTAGTGAAAACAAAAAAATAAGCTCCGTAGCGCTAGAGGGTATAAGAAAAAGTAAGGTTGCAGATACAGACGGAAATATTAGGGTTTCCGACGAATTAATGGAATTATACAAACAGAAGAAAATACCTACTACACAAAAAAATAAAAATAACAGTGTAGATCCTTTTTCTAATATCATTACCAAAGGAAGCAAAGTAAGGGTACAAATTATAGCTGCATCTATCAACGATGTTCCGGAGTTAATAAAGACATTAACTTCAAAAGGATTAACAGATATTTCAGCTTATGAAAATTTTATTAACGCTTATATTGAGGTTTCTAAGATTATGCTATTAGAGGAAATTACTTCCATAATGATGGTAACACCTGAGCATAAACCTTTATTACGCAGTGGAGCAGTGCAAAGCCAAGCAGATAAAGCTATACGAGCAGATATAGCACGTACTAATTTTGGTGTAAATGGCCATGGTATAAAAGTTGGTATTTTATCTGATAGTTACAATGCCTTAGGTGGCGCTGCAGCCGGCGTAAATAAAGGAGAGTTACCCGGCATAGGAAATCCTAGCGGATTTACAAAACCTGTGATAGTGCTAAAAGATTTATCATTGGCACAAAATCCTAACCTTTCAGACGAAGGCAGGGGTATGGCAGAAATTGTGCACGATGTAGCACCTGGTGCAGAAATTTATTTTTACACCGCTTTTGATGGTGCTGCTGATTTTGCAAGTGGCATACGTGCATTGGCCAATGCTGGTTGTAAAATAATTGTAGATGATGTAGGTTATTTTGCTGAACCTTATTTTCAAGATGGTATATTGGCAAGAGCAGTGGAAGATGTAACCAACCAGGGTGTTAGCTATTTTACAAGTGCAGGTAATTCTTCAAGTAGATCTTATGAATTTGATTTTAAACCGTTCAATTTTGCAGCTGTCGGCGAAACTCCTTCTATCTTACATAATTTTAGTAGTAACCCTGCAAGTAATAGAGACAACTTACCTATCTTTTGCCCAATTGGAAATATTGGTACCATTACTTTGCAATGGACACAACCTTTTAAGTCTATAAGTGGCGGAGTTGGTGCAAGAACAGATTTAGATATTTTTATTTTAGATAATAATTTTAATATAATAGCAGGTAATACTTTTAACAATATTGGAGTAGATCCAGTTACTTCAGTCAGTTTTCAAAATACTACGCAAAGTCCCATTTTACGTGTAGTAGTATTTAAGAGAAGTGGTATAAATACACAAAAAATAAAAATGGTTTTTAATGAGGGTGTATTATTATTTAATGATTTACAAAATGTACCGGGTTTATTTTCATCTACCATTACAGGACAATCAAATGCTCGCTCAGCCATAACAGTAGGTGCTGCTAATTACCAGAACACCGTTGCGTTTGGTTCTCCTACTAATATTATTCAAGAGTTTTCATCAAAAGGTGGTTTAGATATTTTATTTAATAGATTTGGAGGTAGAACTTTTGAGAGGCGTTTTAAACCTGAAATTGTAGCTGCGGATAATGGGAATACTTCTTTTTTTGGTATTGATAATGATGGAGATGGCTTACCTAATTTTGATGGAACATCAGCCTCAGCTCCACATGCAGCAGCTGTTGCAGCTTTATGCTTAGAAGCTTCCAACTGTTTTCAACTATCTCCTTTTTATATTAAAAGTGCATTCATACTTAATGCGGCAGATATGGACGACCCAGAAACACCAGGTTTTGATTATGGTTTTGATTTTAAAACTGGGAATGGTTTTATTAATGCTGAAGGTATTTTAAGTTATTTTGATTTTTGCTTTTTCAATAAAAAGACAGAATCTAAAAATAATTCCGTTACTTCTTTGGAAAAAAAGGATGCAAACGAATTTTCTATTACTCGTTTATTTCCAAACCCTACAACAGATGTATTAAATATTTCTATTGGTGGAAACGAAATAATTAATAATAAAAATTTGGCAATAAAAATGTTAGATGTAACGGGCAAGCAAATGCCTGTAACACCAATTGTAAAAGGGAATATAATCAGTATAAATGTACAAGCACTTATTGCAGGTACGTATATTGTTCAAATTAATAAAGATGGAAAAATAAAGAATACTAGTTTTATAAAACAATAACAATTTTTGTTTCATTAAAAAACCTCGGTCTTTATACGATTGAGGTTTTTTAATTTGATAAATATTAATAAAAAATTTAGTAAGGAACTGATTCGCATAAATCCTAAAATACAATCTTGCTAATAATTTCTTCTAAATATTGTGCATCCACTTCATCAAAATGATTGAGTAATTCACTATCTACATCTAGCACGCCTACTACCATTTCATTTCTAATAATAGGTATAACAATTTCAGATTTTGATAAACTGCTACATGCAATATGGCCAGCAAATTTTTCAACATCGGGTACAATTAATGTTGCTGCTTTTTCCCAAGCTGATCCGCATACGCCTCTACCTTTTTTTATTCTTGTGCAGGCAATTGGACCTTGAAAAGGAGCAAGCACCAAATCATCATTCTTCACCAAATAAAACCCTACCCACAACCATCCAAATTGTTCTTTTAGTGCTGCCGTTATATTAGCAAGATTCGCTATTAAATCTGGTTCACCATCTATCAATGCAAATATTTGTGCGTTAAGAGATTTGTATATTTCCGCTTTATTCCCTTCAATTTTTATTAAATCTTCTGCCATTTGGCAAAGATATGTAGTGTGGTTGAATGATATTTATTAACAAAAAGAAGTAATCTTAAAAATTGGTTCAAATTTTGATATCATTTACGAAATCATTGTTTTATGGCTGATAATATTCCCGTAAATACTAGCTCAGAATATATTGTATTAGGTATAGATGGTACTAGCTCGGGCACAGGAGCAAACGATGGGTGGATGAAAGCAGATGGTAGCAACAGCCATACTTATAAATTTATACAAGATTTTAAAGGCGCTACAACATCTGGCATAAATAAATTATGGAAGGCAGGCACATCAGAAGTTGTAATAGACGGGCAGACGGAAAGAATTGTACAAGAAGGCTTGGACTTTATAATGAAAAGTTTGAAACTCAAATTTCCGAGCATGTCTATTAACAATATGCGCCCAATGGAAATGTTTGATGTGAACAGTTGCAAACAATCGGAGTACTACAACAACATGCAAAGAGACCATGGAAATTACTATACCATTGGTTCTAGTTTTAATCAACTGAAAATTCCTGTACGAGTAAATGATGCAAAAAAGCACCAATCATTAACTACAAACGATGTAAAAATTGTATTAATTGGACACAGTAGAGGCTGCCTTGCAGCAACAGTGCTTGCAAAAATGCTTAGCCCTATTGTGCAGGTTTATTTCATGGGCTTATATGATTCTGTAGATAGAAATGCTTGCTTTGATAGCACTACTATTGAAAACGTAAAATACGTGTATCATGCCATGCGTAGCGATGAAATGCGTTCTCGTGGTTCGTTTGGGCATTCATCTACCAAGCATGCAAGCGATGTAAATTATACATCAAAAAGTTTTTATACTTCGCATGGCGGTAGTGGTGGAGATTACAATAGTGACCCAAAAAAAGCAAGTATAACTGGTGATAGCTCTTGCATACCACAGCCAGCAGAAAAAACTATTTATGTAGATGGTATGCCCATGGTGATTGACAATACACATCCGCTAAGCAGGCGTTTTGGAAAACCGATAAATGAAATTTGTGAAGATGGCAAAAAAGCTGCAGATGCTTTTATTAGAGCTGGTGCTAGGGAAAGGGGATTGCCGATATAGATATAGATGCTAGATTATTAGATATTAGAAAGGGCTTCGATTATTTCGAAGCCTTTTTCATTTTTTCGTATTTTCAATAAAATGACCATTGGGCGAAACCTTATATTGCTTATATTTTTTAAACCCTGCGGTTAATTCATCATTTGCGAAATCTTTTATATGAATGACTTTATCCTTATCAATAAAAAAGAATTTGCATGTACTCCCAAGGTCACTTCCAATTACAGACGATACAATCAATTTATCAATCACAATATTTTGTTTGTCAATATTTATTAAAATATTTTCTGCTTGATGGATAGGATATTCGCAATCGTTGCATCTTCTATTTCCACGCACAATTAAAGAATATGTTTTAAATAAATTACCAAATTGAAAAGCAGTTGCTTTTATACTTATTTTTTTATTAAGCTTTAGGGAATCGTCATAACGAATAAAATTAGAGCTAAAAAGTTTTTGAGCTACAGCGTAATTTGCTTGTATAATTAACTGATTTCTATTTTCAATATCTGCAAAAAAAGTACTATCTAAGCTATTGTAATTGCTTTCCAAGGTTCGGGTTACCTTGTTTTGAGGGATGTTTTTATTGCCAGCTAAATTCCACTCAGCAGAAAAAATTTTTAATAAATTTTTATTGCCGTGTGGAATATCTATCATCGGAGCTTTAGCAAGAGATTGTATAAAACTTTTTAATGGGTCTTTTTCATTTATTGCCTTGGGCTTAACATTGCAAACAGATTGGCTAATAACTGATTTTTTAAAATCAGCAAAATTAATAACACCTGAAAAAAGTGCAATAAATAATATAGATTTCATTATTTTTTTTAATAAAGTGGTTCTAAAAAATTGTCATCAAAATCTCCTGAGTGTAAGTGACCTTCGTGGTTTCTGGCAAATCTTGAATTTGTTAACTGCCCGTAAAATAAAGTTTGCCCCCTTAAGATTCTTGTAAATCCGTATTCATGAAATGCATTAACTTTTCTTTGTTCTACTGCCAATGTTGAAGCATAATTTGTATCTACGCTATCTCCATTAGGATGTGTAACGCTAGGGTAGCTTGTAGCATCCCCAAAACACATGCCGCCAGATATCATCTGTTGTCCAAACTGTGCTAATGCTCCAACAAATGCAGCAAAACATTGTGGGTTACAAAATTGTCTTTGAGTACCCGAAAAGGCATATAAAATTATAATTTCATTCTGCCTAATTGTTAATCCATCTGGCATTCTAACTAAATCTACAAAATTTGCCGAAACAGGATATCTCACAATTCCATTTGTATGGGTACCCGTGGTTACAATTGAATCATCAGCATAATAATAATTTGTGCGGGCCTGCCCTCCAGGTGCAGGAGCTTGCCTTATAAACCCCCTAGGTATTGAAGGCAACACACTGCCATTTTCTCTGCCTTGTACATTTGTCTTAGCACAACTAGCTACCTGCATTTCATTATCGTACCTATCATAATATATATAACAAACATCGGTAGAATTGTTGTTTTGCACTTTGCCTATACGCCTTCTGTTTGTGCCATTAAGTGTAAAAATATTGTATGCATTATCAGCATGATAAATAGAGAAAAAATTTCTATTTACCAGTCTAAACCTGCCTACTGCATCTGTATTTAAAAAAACTTCTGCGCCCTCTACTTCTGTGGTACTGGTTGGTCCGTAAGCACAAGGTTGATTGTCTGTGCGCTCTACCACTGCTTCTATATTTACGGTGGTATTACCAATATTGGTAGCCCATGTATTAAAAAGTGCTTGTGTATCGGGCCTTATTTGCAATTTAAAAATAGCTGTATTAGAAAAGTTACCAGTATTTGTATAAGCATGTGCACCAGTTCTCGGGTTTAAGGCATCGAAGTTTCCTATCGCTGCTCTTAATAAATTAGTGGCTTCATACGTTCTTGACGTGCCATTATATTTCATGATACGGAGTGTTTCCGTATTTCCCGTCATCGTATTATCAGAAGGGCGTAGCACAACATCTACAGATAATGTTGCCATATTACTGGTAACCACAATTAGATAAACCGTTTTACCTAAAATAGTATCATACGCTATTGCCTGTCCGGTGCCATCCTGCCGGGTATGCAAAGAATCTATTTTTGCAAAACTTACAGTCCTACCCAAATCAGCCACCACTTTTTTTGCAAAATACACTTCGGTTATTCTTTGTAAACCATCATCAGGTCTTTGCGTATTGGTGGGGTTTAAGGTAACCGTTTGCCCTGTATCGTCAATTGTTATCCGCATGTACTATTTCATTTAACTGATAAGTAATTGTTTTGTTGTAATGCTGCCCATAAGTAAATAAAATTTCTAGTATTGCATTTTTTACAATACCAGTTTCTGTATCAAACATAAAATACCCCTCATACTTTTTTAAACCCGCTTCATCTACATGTTCATTAACAACAATAGCTTTATCTTTTACAGTTTTTAAAAACATACTTGTATACATTGGGTCAATCATTGCTCCATTTACTTTTATTTCCACCCTACCGTTGTCTTCATCTATTTTATGTATGGATGCTGTTTCTTCAATATTTACAATGCTGTTATCCATAAAATTTAAATAACGCACCTTATTTTTTTTAATAATTTTTGGTGCATATACCCCATAAAATTTATTTACCAACAAGCCCAATTCTTTATAATTTTCCAGATCTAAAATCACACGCTTTTCATTTTCATAAAAATCTGTATAGTATCTAAAAGTATTTTCTACCGCTTCACCCACATGGCTTTTTGCAAGTTTAGCTATTTTACTTTTTGCCCTTTCTTGTAATGCCAATAAATTATCTACACTTCTTATATCACTCAAACTATTTATCCTTAGTTCTACATCATCATTTATTTCTGCAAGCCGAGCTAAAAATTCCTTTTCTGTTAGCGATACTCCTTTGTTTTTATAATCCCAATCAAATGTTTCTATATGCGCAGTAAATACATTATTGGAAACTTTTTTTATGGTTGAAAATATTATTTTATTAATTTCATTTTTATATTTTACTTCGTTTTCTAATGTTATTTCTATCATAGAAAACTGATATGACCTCAAATCTTCATCTACACTTAACTGTACGTTTATGGTAGCTGTTTCTTCAATTGTGTTAAAAAATTTTCGCATGTACTTTCTCTATTGCTTTAGCTTTATTGCTTATGCTGTACTATTTATTTTTTGATACCAAAAAATCTCCTTCCTTAAACAATAATTTATTTTCATTTTTCCATTCATTATTTTTATTCCAATTACCTCCACAATCGGTTTGCATGCTCATAATAACTTTTGCCTTTTTTATATCTACAATCACACAAGTATAATTCTCGTGGAGTGTGCTATCCTTCTCTGTTTGCACATAGCCTTTTATGATGTTGTCCATTACTATATACTTTTTATTTGGCGCTATATCTAAGTGCACACCAGAAAAATTGTCTTCATCAAAATCTTTAATTTTTATAAGCTTTTTTTGCCACAATATTCTGGGACTACTGTATAAGTTAAAAGCCTTATTAAATTTTAAAAATACAATGGCGTAATTATTATCTACCTTTTGGCAAAAAGCATATTTAGCCGCTTGCTTTTTTTGAGCACTTACACTAGTGCTTAAAAAAATAAATATGAAAATGGTATAGAAATATTTTATCATCATAATTTAGCTTTTAAATCATTGTACCGTTTGGTTGCATTTGTCATCGTATAATCCCCTGTTCCTCTCAGTGGGCCATAAAGTTCTAAAATTTTTGATTCATTACTAGCAAAATTTGTTCCCCAATCTGCAGGACTTTTAGAAACTTTTGGATTTGCAGCAAAAAAACTATCAAGCGCAGCACCAAAGCAATTTTTAACATGCCCTGGTCTATTTACATCATGATCTAACACGGTAGCTTTGCCTAAATTAGATTTTGTAAAATCGCTAATGCTCGTAGTTGAGTAACCAGTAGGCGTTTTTGCCAATGCACTGTTCAATCTTTTTATAAAGTCTGTTATTTGCTTTTTTTGATAATCTTCATCTTTCATAAGATTGATTATCGGCTCCATTGGCTTACACTCCACCTTGCTTTTAAACTTACTTTTTTCAAACCCTTCTCTAATTTTGCTTTTGAGTGCATCTCCAGTAAGTCCATCATATGATGCTTTGTACTTTAAAGTAATCGTTTTCACGCCTGCACTATTTACAGTTTCTGTTTTTTCTTCTTCAATAACCCACTTACAATTTTCCACATAGCAAGCATACTTTTCAGGATATACCGTTTTAAACTCCCATATTTGTATTGGCAACTCACCATAGCCTTGGGGGTTTATTGTTTTTTGCATAGCTCCTGCAGTTATTATTTCGCTATCATAAGATTGTACTGCATCTAGCTTTCCTTCATTTTCAGACATAGCTATGAGTATGGTTTTTTCATCTTCGCTCACCGTATTGTTGCTTACAAGATCTGCCCATTTAGCATAACCGTCTAATGGCATTGTACCCCAATATACAGGCCCATATATTGTACCATACCTTGTGCATTCAATATCATTTTTATAACGTTTACCACAATCACAATTTTTCACTATCAGCCTTTCTTCATCTTTATTTAAAAATTCGGCTACATCTCCAGGGTACTTTATTGTATCAGTAGTGCCTGTTACGTTTGCTTTTAAAAAAAGATAAGCTTCTTTTTTTGTTCTTTTATTAAATTTTTCTTCTAGCTTTTCAAAGTCTTTATCATCTTTAGGGCGCAGCGTTATTTCCTGCTCATACTGAGTTTTCTCTTTAGAAATGCTAAACTCTATTTTTGTCTTTTCCGCATCTGCTATCAAAAACTTTACAGGGTTTGTATAAATAGCTTCTGTTTCTGTCTGTAAGTTTTCGTGTATTTCTATTTCTAGCTTGCCGCTTGCCCCTGCACAATTGGCTACCACAAAAAGTTTTTTTCCTAAACCTACTCTTTTAATTTTTTTTAACTCTAATCCATCTTCTACCTGTTCTTCCCATGATACTTTTATAACATCCCCTTTTTTTAAAGGAGTAGTGGGATTCGGATCGGTGGTTATATTTCTCCTTGTTGGCTTTTTAAATTTATTTACCACATCAGCAATTGCACCACCCCCTTTTACGGTGTAAGACTCCTCCTTCTTTTCCCATTTATATTTTTTTACTTTTTCAGCGAAATAAATATCCAGCACATTTACTTCATGATCTACCACATGAGCAGTATCGTACACCTTTTGATTGGGGTTTGCGGTATATGATGGGGCAACTTCTTGGTCGGTTTCAGCCATGTTACTATATATTTTTACCTTCTGTATAAATCGCTCGCTTTTTTATACTTGGTTTTTAATGTATTTGCAAAAAAAGTTTTTAGAGCTGTTGGCATGCCTTTGCATTTTAAATGATCATTCAACTTACATTTACCATTATCTGTACAATAATATTTTACATGCTCTATGTATTTTTTATTGTCATAGAAAATAAGATACGATACCATATTTTCATTATCCCAATTGCCGCAATAATAGAAAGGAATAAACACTGCCTTTTTACTCTGTACATCATTTATAGATATTTCATTTTTATTAAAATACAACAAACCAGATTGTGCATCAGCATAATTGTATGATACATTTTGCGAAGTGTATTTATTTTTTAAGCTGGCTTCTATGTAAGATAATGGTCCGTCATAAGGCCCCTTCTTCAACCCACATGGATTCATAATTTTTACACTCAACGTATTTTTTCCTTTCTTATCTTGAAAATATTGAGTAACACTTATGGAATCTCTGTGATACATTTTCATAGAATCACCATCCCCTTTTTGCGAAAAAGAAGTGGCTATACACAAAAGAAAAATTATACTAAGTACTAAGCTTTTC
>JANOZW010000298.1:0-8424 GCA_031429575.1 Ferruginibacter sp. | reverse complement strand
CGCACCAGGTGAGTGGGGTACTTGCAGTTTGAATGCACTAGATGCAAACTCGCCACAGTCCCACAGACTGCCATTTTTTTCCATGGTTAAAATATACACGCTACATGCAATGATGCATACTAGCCAGCCCGTAATGTTGTTGATGCGTTTATAGCTCATATTATTGTTAGTTATTATGGTCGCAAATATAGGGATGTTTGCCCGTGAGCGGAAGCCACTAATCAATTTTTGTAAATTTTTTTGGATTGGGGCATATTTTTTGTCCAAGCAAAGAAGCAGCTATGGGCAACAGCGTTGTGTCACTCACTTCAACTGAATACCTTTATTCATCCAAGCCTCACCTTCATTCTCTCTCCAAAAGAGAGGGAGGCCAGACATAAGTTCTCCATTCAAGTATTGTAATTAAGCTTTTCAACATTAAATTCCTTATTCATCTTTTATTGTGAAATAGATTACCAGATAGATTATGCATTATTTTTTAAACTTTGGCAATCTTCTACTTTATCTTATTGGTTTCTCTCCCCTTCGGGGAGGATAGGTGGGGCTTTTTTCCATTATCTTCGCCCCAATGAAAAAAGCCTTCATACAACTACATATCGCCGTTTTCTTAGCAGGCTTCACCGCTGTGCTTGGCAGGCTTATTATGCTTAACGAAGGCTTGCTCGTTTGGTACAGACTAGTCATTACCGTTCTGGTATTGGCTGCCATTTTATGGTATAAAAAAGAGTTTGTAAAGCAAACCCCTAAAAATATGTTCCGTATGGCGGGAGTTGGCGGTATTATCGCTTTTCATTGGGTTACTTTTTATGGCGCTGTAAAATTTGGCAATATATCAGTTGCGTTAGTTTGCTTGTCTTCAGCAGGGTTTTTCTCCGCATTATTGGAGCCTATTATTTTACGTAAAAAAATAATTATACCCGAGCTTTTACTCGGTTTAATGGCCATAGCAGGTATTTACATCATTTTCGATTTTCATCCGCAATATAAACTTGGTATTTTTTATGGCCTATTAGCAGCATTAGGAGCAGCCATATTTCCCATTTTTAATAAACAGTTGGTAAAAGAATTTTCGCCACGCATACTCACTTTGTATGAATTGGGAGGTGGTTTACTAATATTAACTGTGTTACTTCCTTTTTATTTAAAAGCTAGTCCTGCAAGTTATTTTATTCCCACATGGTCAGATGCAGGTTGGTTGCTTATTTTAGCGGTCGTTTGTACTGTACTATGCTTTGATTTACAATTAAAAGCACTTCAAAAAATATCGGCATTTACCTGTAATTTAATGTATAATTTAGAACCTGTTTATGGTATTATCTTAGCTTTTATCTTTTTTGGCGAAGGAAAAATGTTTAAAAATGTGTTTTACATAGGTGTAATAATAATAATGTTGGCCTTGTTTTTACAAGTAATGCGATTAAGGCAGCAATTTGTAGCTAAAAATAAATAGGATTTTAAGCTATTTTGTACTTAAATTCACCTTGCTTGCTACGTTATACACACATGTTTAAAAAATAATTAAAAATCCTCCAGCTATTATAAATAAATTTCATTACTTTTGCCGTCCAAAAATAAAGGACATGGCAAGAGTATGTGAACTTACAGGAAAGAGACCAATTGTTGGTAACAAGGTTTCTCATTCAAATATTAAAACAAAGCGCAGGTTTTTACCAAACTTACAAACCAAGCGTTATTTTATTGCAGAAGAAGATAAGTGGGTAGTAATGAAACTATCTTCTGAAGCTATTCGTACCATTAATAAGAATGGTTTGTATGCTACCGTAAAGGCAATGCGTGCAGCAGGATCAAAAATCTAGTAATTAATTTAATAAGATTACAAGAAGTTTATTTTTAATTTTTTGTTTTCAAATTTATCAAACAATAACAATGGCAAAGAAAGGCAACAGAGTACAAGTTATTATGGAGTGTACAGAGCATAAAGCTAGCGGGAAACCGGGTACAAGTCGTTATATAACTACTAAAAACAAAAAGAACACTACAGAGCGTTTGGAATTAAAGAAATTTAATGCAATCCTTAAAAAAGTAACTGTACACAAAGAAATTAATTAATGGATTTGGTTAGTCGTTTAATCAACAGTACTACAATCTATACTAATAAAATTATAAATAAATTATCATGGCAAAAGCAGCATCAAAAAACTCAAAAATCAAAGATCTTAAAGCAGCAGCAGACGCAAAAAACTGGACAAAATTAATTCGTACAGTTCGTAGCGAAAAAACTGGCGCTTATACTTTTAAAGAATCTATCGTTCATAAAGATAAAGTAATGGACGTTCTAGCTAAGTAATATCTAGCTAATACATTTTTATAAAAAAGCCGTTTCAATTATATTGGAATGGCTTTTTTGCTTCACAAATTGCGACGAATACACAAATAAAAAAAGCCACAAATGCACGAATAAAAAATACCATAAATGCAAGAATGAAAAATATTCGTGCATTCAAGCAAAAAAGTATAAAAAAACTATTTTCTTCCTGGATAAACCTTTAAAGCTTCTTTCAAACATTCAGTAGCGGCAATAATAGATTCTACATTTAGCACGTAAGCCATACGTACTTCATCTTTTCCTAAACCAGGTGTAGCATAAAAACCAGTGGCGGGTGCCATCATAACCGTACTGTTATTATAAGAAAATTCTTCTAGCAACCATTGGCAAAATTTATCACTATCATCTATGGGTAACTTTGCCATAGCATAAAATGCTCCGCCGGGGTTGGGGCAAAATACGCCATCTATTTCATTGAGTGCTTTTACCAAAGTATCTCTGCGAAGTTTGTACTCTGCTTTGGTAGTGTCAAAATAATTATCTGGTAAATCTACAGCAGCTTCTCCTAAAACTTGTGCATAAAAAGGTGGGCTTAATCTGCATTGTGCAAATTTCATGGCTGTATTTAAAACCTCTTTATTTTTTGTAACGAATGCGCCTATGCGCCCACCGCATGCGCTGTACCGTTTGCTAATCGTATCCATTAAAATTACATGCTGCTCAGCGCCTTTTAAATGCATGGCACTTGTGTGTGTGCCTTCATAGCAAAACTCACGGTACGCTTCATCTGCAAATAAAAACAAATTATGCTTTATCACAATTTCTTTTAACGTTTCCATTTCGGCTGTGCTATACAAATATCCTGTTGGGTTGTTTGGGTTGCAAACTACAATGGCTCTAGTTTTTGGAGTTATGGCTTTTTCAAAATCTTCAATAGGAGGGAGGGCAAAACCAGTTTCTATTTTACTACCTATTGGTACAACTTTTACATCGGCTTGCACAGCAAAACCATTATAGTTTGCATAAAAAGGCTCTGGTATTATTACTTCATCTCCAGCATCTAGGCATGCCATAAAACCAAATGATATGGCTTCACTACCACCAGTTGTTACAATAATTTCTTCCGATGTTACATCAATATTATTTTTGGCGTAATAGTGCACAAGTTTTTTTCTATAACTTTCATTACCTGCACTATGGCTGTATGCTAGTACATGTACATCACAATTTTTTACAGCATCAATACAAGTTTGTGGTGTTACAATATCTGGCTGCCCAATATTTAAGTGATACACTTTTGTGCCTCTTTTTTTTGCAGCTTCTGCAAAAGGTACCAATTTGCGTATTGGTGATGCAGGCATTTCAATGCCACGGTTACTTATTTTTAGCATGCAACAAAGATATGATAACATTTATTTTACTGCAACAACCCAGCAGCCCAATCTAAAGAATATTTTGCCTTCAATAATTTTACTTGCAATTCAATAATTTTTTGTTGCATTTCCAACACTTTATTTTCTCTTGTGTTTACTAAAAACAAACTGCTTTCCCCATTATTAAAACGAAGTATTTCGTTCCTCAATAAACTAGTATAGTTTTTAAAAGCTTCATCAGCTATTTGTAATTGTTTTTGTAATGCAAAAAATTGATTGTAATAATCTTTTATTTTATTTTCTGTTTCTTGCTTTTTTTGCTTTAACTCTAATGTGGATTCTTCAATTTTTAATTTTGCTAAACGATATTCCCCCCGCCCTTCTCTAAAACGTAAGGGTATTTTTATATCAATTCCCCATCGGTTATTATTTTCTAGTAATGAGCCACCAAAGTTTTTTAAGGCATAATAATCTTTGTTTAAAATATTCCCTTTCAGATTTACAGTTGGTAATAAGTTTTGAAATTTCAATCTTTTATCTACTTGTAAAATATCTATTTTAAATTGATATTGCTGCAGCAAAGGATTTTGCGTATTACTAATTTGTAATAAATCTATCAACGACTTTGTGGTTATATTACTTCCAAACATAGTTATATCCGGTACTACATCTATAGCAATATTTTGCGCTATGCCATTTCCATCCCAAATGAAATTATTTAAATCTAAAATACCACTAGTTAATTTTATGGATGCTTCTCCTTGCAACAATTGAAAATTTTGTAATTGTGTAAATGCTTCTACGGTGTCCATCAAAGCCCTGTCGCCATTGGCGTTTAGTGTTTTTACCAATCGTAGCCTATCGTTGCTTACCTGTACATAGCTGTTGTAAACGTTGTATAATCTATATGCACCAGCCCATTGGTAATAGCTAACATAGGCTTCTAGCAAAAGGTCGTTCATTAAAGCCCTACGCTGTGCAGTATTTTGTTGTACCGCTATTTTTGCTTGTTGTAAAAATGCCCTGCGTTTGTCTATCAATAATCCTTTTGCTATTGGTATTTCTAGCCCGAGGTAACTGCTCCTTCCACTAGATATCTCACTTTCTAAAAATTGCCCACCGTTATTTTCAATACCCGTTTTTATATCACCAATGGGCAATGGGATATTTACGGATGCATTATTGTAATAGTAATAATTTTTTGCATCAAATGTTTTGCTTGTTGCATTAAATTCTGCCACAGGGTCAAAACCACCTTTAGCAGTAAGCAAATTGGCATTGGCTTTAGCTATTTGTATATTGGCCACTTTTGCAAGTGGATGATGCATTTTTATTTTTTCAATAAAGTCATCTACACTCAATACTTTTTCATTTTGTGCAAACGAAATTGTAATAAATAATGAGGAGCATAATATAGATATTATTTTTTTCATTACGGTTCAAATATTTCAGTGCCTCCCTGAGACACTCATAAAATAAATTTTAAGCTCTTTGATAATGACAAAAGTTCGCTACTGTTACGGTGTCAAGCTGAGCTTGTCGAAGCTGGTCTGCATAATCAAACCCGCCTTCGACAGGCTCAGGCTGACTTTCTATTAACTTGAAAGTAAGCGTCTTGCATTATGTGTCATTAGCAGCTTGTCTAAGGCGATGCTATTTGTGATGTAGTTTTTATAAAAGAGAACTTCCTTCGACAAGCTCAGGCTGACGAATTTTTAATTTGTAAGTTTAATATTTTTTGTTTCCATATTCTCTTTGTGTTGATAATACTCTGGCGGAAATCCATTTATATGTCTCCATAATTCATAATACACCCGCACATCTTTTAATAGCGCAATCCCTTGTGCACCTCCACCCATACGAAGGCTTTGAGGCCAAGGCTTTTCTTCTGTATCTTCTATTACCAATACCCTAAATTTTCCGTTTTTGCTCACATTTGCTTCTAATGCACTTACTACACCTCCAAAAGTGCCATAGCTATTTTGCGGCCACCCACTAAAAACGATTGCAGGAATACCATCAAAAATAAAACGAACTTTTTGCCCTTTACTTACAAGCGGCAAATCCATTGGCTCAATAAACATTTCTACTGCATAGTCTATTTTGTTAGGTACTATCTCAGTTATCATGTCACCTTCTTTTAGCAACTCTCCAATACCAGCTTTTTTGGCTTTGGTTATTTGCCCATTTTGCGGAGCGGTTACATAATAGAGTTTATTGCGCATATCATAATTGCTATAACTATTTTGCAATTTACTTATATCAGCCTCTGTGGATGCTGCGTTTGATAGCGAACCAAAGCGATCTCCTTCTGCTTTAGAAATTTTATCGTTGTAATCCATCGTAGCAATATTTTGCTCTATCCGAAGGTTTATCAACTCTTGTTTACTTTGAGATAGTTTATTTTCTGCGCTATTTTTTTTTGCCAAACCATTTTGATAATTCACTTTTCTTTTCTCAAAATCTACTAAAGAAATAGCGCCGCTATCTAACATTGTTTTACCTGCATCTATTTGCCTTTTATATACACCTAATTCATTTGTTACGGCTACTACATCCATCTCATCACTATTTACTTTAAGTTGCTGTTGTTGTATTTTATTATCCAGCGATGATAATTTTAAATCTCTACCTGCAGCCAGCACCGCTGTTTGTGTTTGTGCTGTAGCGGCTTTGCTTTCATACCCTGATGCGCTATTTTGTTTGGCTATAATTTGTTGTTGTGTTCGCTGCAATAATTGTGGGTCAAAGTATTCTGGTTTTACTTCTCCCAATTGTAATATGGTATCGCCTGCTTGCACGTAGTCCCCTTCTTTTACAAACCACCTTACAATTTTTCCTGCTATTACACTGTTTATTTCTTGTGGGCGTTGCTCTTGTTTTACAGCGGTAATATTTCCTTTAGCACGTATATTTTGTGTCCATGGTAAAAATAGGAGTACAAGTAGTAAAGTAAAAACCCCCATGAACCAAATTTTACCACTACGAGTACGCCCTATTCTGTATATGTTAGAAAATGCCTTTACTTTATTAGCCTCAGGTGTATTATCTAATGATTGGTGTAAGTATTTGTATGTTGTTTCCATTATAAAAGTTCAAGGTTTAAAGTTCAAGGTTCAAGGTTCAAAACTTTGAATTTTGAACCTTGAACAATCAATTTTTTATTACGCCATTTTCCAAAACCAATACTTGGTCGCTTTGTTCTTGTAAATCTTTATCATTGCTAATTATTACAACTGTAGCATTACTTTCAGTACGTAAATATTTCATCATTTCTATTTGTTGCTTATTGCCCAAATGTTCCAATGGTTTTTCTAACAACAACAATGTAGGTTTACCAAGTAATGCCCTTAATAGTTTTATATTTTGTTTTACATTTTCGTTAAGTCTTTTACCTGTTGGATCTAATATTGTATCATAACCATTTTTATTGCTTACAATAAAATCTGTAAAGCCAATTTTATCGGCAAGCTTTGTAATATCAATCATTGGTATATCTGTATTACCCATGGTAAGATTTTCCAAAATTGTTCCTCTAAAAATATCCTGCTCATTGAGCATAATGCCTGTATTGGCTCTTAGATCTCGTAAATCATAATTGCCAATCGGAATTTTATTTACTAAAATACTTCCACTAAACCCAGTGTAGGCTCCAGTAAGAAGTCTAATAACAGTAGAGCGCCCTACTCCCGATTGACCCTTTATACACAATATTTCATTGTTACCAAGTGTAAATTCTACATGGCTAAATGCGACACTTCCATTTGGATAAATAAACCCTACATCTTTAAAATTTATTGAACAGCCATCTGTATTTGCAAATTTTAAACTGCCACTATCTTCAACCTTACAATCTACGATTTTGCTTAATTTTTCAATGGAAGTAAGGCTATCATACACATTGTCCATGGTAGCTATTAATTTTTCTACAGAGTTGATGATAAGAATAATCACAATATCGGCAGCAATAAACTGGCCTACATTTATCTGTTGATTAAGCAATAGCCATGTACCTGCAATAAGCATTATAGCTACAATTAATATTTTAAATATGATTAAACTCCAATATTGTGTCGTTAGTATTTTAAAATGTGCAGTTCTACTTTCTAAAAATTCACTAATTAATTCATCACTTTTTTGCATGTGCAATGCTGAGCCTTTGCTGTACCTAAATGTTTTTGAGCCACGAGCCACTTCTTGTAGCCAGCCTGCAGTTTTATATTTATACTCACTGGAAACCATATTGGTTTCAAACCCTTTTGGCGAGGTAATGCTAATTATAATAACAATTGCTATTAAAACAAATGCGCCAAAGGCGATAAATACTGGGTGATAAAATGAAAGTAAAATAAGTCCTAACAAAATTTGTATAACAGATGTAGGAATTTCTACCAATAATTTTTCTATACTTTTTGCCAATGCAGGTATATCAAAAAAACTATTTACCACCTCGGGTAAATAATAGTTATCTATTTCTTGTAAATTAATCTGAGGTATTTTGCTACTAAATTCTAATGAATACCTTGTAAATAATTTTTGCCTTATGCGCTCAATTACTTGTAACTGTCTTACTTGTACAAAGCCATTTAAAAAAACACCAAATAGTACAATACCAATAAGTACCACAATAGATGTAGAAAGTGTGGCTGCCATTACAAAATTTATAATAGTTTGTATGCCCAATGGTAGCGTAAGAGATATTAATCCGCCTACAATAGCAAAGAAGTAAACAGAGGTTACATCTCTTTTATCTGTCATAATGAG
>JANOZW010000297.1:0-3613 GCA_031429575.1 Ferruginibacter sp. | reverse complement strand
ACCCAATGCCTCAGTAATAAATTTTACAAAATCTGGATAACGATCTATTGCTGCTTGTGCTCCTTGGTTTCCTAATCTTTGCCCTAGTTGGCTGCCATAATTTGCCTTACCAAAAACACCACCCACTTTACCACCCGCCCACGCCCCAGCTTTTGATGCAAGACCTGGTAATGTTTTTTTTGCAATGCTTCCTAAGGCTCCAATGGCTTGTTGCCCTGTAGGGCTAGCTAAAAATCCGCTTGCCGCACCTGCGGCTTTCTTAGCCACTTTTTTTAACCAAGAAGTAAATTCGAATTCGTTTGAAATGGCCATTAACTCTTGAGAGAGTTCAAATTCATTCATTTCAAATTCCTGGTTTTCAAATTCAAACTCTGAACTAAGTTCGTACGATGATTCGTTGTTGTACCCATTTTCAAATTCAAATTCTGGTGACAATTCGTTGACATATTCATTGTTGCCAGTTTCAAACTCATTTTGAAAATATTCATTACTTAAGTTGTGCATACATATAATTTTATTCGGTTAATAATATCTATTTCATTTTTTGATGAAACATAATTTCCAAATACGATGCCACAACAAAGGGTATTGATTATCTATTGTTAAAAATAAAAAATGGCGAAATAAAATTCGCAGAAATAAAAAAGAGAGTGAATTGCGAAAAAAATGTCATGATGTGCTTCAAATATTTTTTTATTTAATCCAATGTTCTGAAATAATATATAAAATAAAGTGCCGTATTAAATAAAGAAAACTACAATTTTATTAACTTCACTATTATATTACAAATATTCAAATTCTAATATATACTTTGAAGTCATCTACAATACTTATATTCTTTCTGTTTCTATCTCTAATTTGTTTAAAAGCACAAGCACAGCAATGTCAAGGCAGCCTTGGTGATCCTATTATAAACAATACTTTTGGGGCAGGCTCAAACCCCGGTGCTCCACTATCCGCAGCTACTACAGCATACCAATATAAAAATGGAGATTGCCCACCAGATGGTTTTTACACAGTAATTACAAATACTAATAGCTGTTTTGGTAATACTTGGCATACGATTACCGCAGACCATACAGGTAATAATGCCAATGGTTATTTTATGCTTGTAAATGCAAAGGTAGAACCTAGTGCTTTTTTTATAGATACAGTAAGGGGATTGTGTAGCAACACTACATTTCAATTCTCTGCCTGGATTGCAAATGTTTTAAAACCCTCTGCTTGTGGTTCAAATGGTATTCAACCAAATATTACTTTCTCTATTGAAAAATTAGATGGAACGGTTTTACAAACAAGTAACACCGGAAATATCTCTTCAAATGCATCTCCACAATGGGAGCCAAAAGCCTTTTTCTTTACTACACCAATTGGTATTTCAGATATTGTTTTACGAATGACAAACAATGCAGCAGGTGGTTGTGGCAATGACCTTGCCATAGATGATATTACTTTTAGAGCATGTGGTCCATTACTTACGCCAAATATTACTGGCGGTTCGCCTGCTACTAGCGCATCGCATTGCGAAGGCATTGCAAAAAATTATAATTTTACTTGTTCTTTATCTGCTGGGTTTAACAACCCAAGTTATCAATGGCAACAAAGTTTTAATGGCATACCTTACACAGATATAAATGGGCAAAATAGTCCAACATTTTCAAAAAGTTTTTTGGCATCTGCTAGTTTTGGAGTATGGCGATACCGATTAACGGTAGCAGAAGCTGGCAATTTAAATTCTATTCAATGCCGCATATCTTCCGAGCCAATTACGATAGATATAGTTCCAAAAATAACTACGACAGCTACCAGTAATGGTGTTTTATGTGAGGGTAAAATATTACAATTATCAGCCACAGGTGGCGCTACTTTTGATTGGACTGGGCCAAATGGTTTTTCAGCAAGTGGAAATGCAGTTGCATTAAACAATGTACAACAAATTAATGCAGGTAAATATTATGTTTTGGTAAAAGATGCTGCAGGTTGCGAAAACCTAGATTCTACCATTGTGACAATTAACCCTACACCTATAGCTAATACTGGCTTTGCTGATAGTATTATTTGTTTGGGAGAATCATTAACACTTCTATCGAACGGTGGTGGCACTTATCAATGGAAACCTGCCACAGCATTGGATGATGCAGCGAGTGCAAATCCTTTGGCAAAACCAACAATAGAAACCGAGTATAAAGTAATAGTAACAAATCAATTTAATTGTACCGATACTGCTTACACCAGTGTAAAAGTTATAGAGAGACCTCTTGTAGATGCAGGGCCAGATAAAATAATTGTAGCAAATAAAAGCACCATGTTAGAAGGTACAATTGTTGGAAATGTAAATAGTTTTATTTGGTCGCCTACACAATTTATAAATGGTGTAAATTTATTAAAACCAATAGTAAATCCACCTATTGATAAAAAATATTACTTAACAGCTACAAATGATTGTGGAATTACCATTGACAGTATGTTTGTAAAAATATACCAAGGCATTTTCATACCCAATACATTTACGCCTAATGGCGATACAAAAAATGATACATGGAATATTCCTGCATTAGAAGCTTTTCCACTGCACGAACTTGTGGTGTATAATCGCTATGGACAAATAATGTTTAGCAGAAAACAAAGCTTTAATGTCTGGAATGGAAAGTTTAAAGGAGAAGCGCTGCCAACTGGCGCCTATACTTATGTAATTGACCTAAAAAATGGAACGCCCATATTAAAAGGTACTATTTTACTGGTTAGATAATCTTTACGCTTGCAACATATTAGCATAAAAAAAATAGGTTTTCATTCTGTTGTTGTGTAAAAAATATAATTACATTTATGTTCTAAAAACACACTCTATGGCATACAACATTATCGACCTCGAAGGCGTAGGTCCTGCTTACGCAGAAAAATTACACGCAACTGGTATTAAAACCACACATGATTTATTAACTACTGGTGGCACTAAAGCCGGTCGTAAAAAACTAGCGGATGATACAGGTATTGATGAAGGCAAAATTCTTACATGGGTAAATCACAGCGATCTTCATAGATTAGATGGAGTAGCTGGGCAGTTTTCTGAATTACTAGAAGCTGCTGGCGTAGATACCGTAAAAGAATTTGCTACAAGAAATGCAACTAACCTGATAGCTAAAATGCAAGAAGTAAATGAAACAAAAAATATAAGCGGCCGTGTACCATCAGAAGAGCAATTACAGAAAATGATAGATCAAGCAAAGAGTTTAGAACAAGCAGTGTTTCATTAATACAAACAAAATAAATTTAGATAGAGCCATTTGCAATTTGCAGATGGCTTTTTTGGCAAATACATTACCATATAATGTACAAGGAATCTACATTAGTAGTTTTCTTTTCTACACTGTAGGGTTTTAACGCTTGAGTAGATGATTTTTCAGATTTTACTTTTTTATCGACAAATACATTGACAGTTTTAGGGTCGGTTACTATTGTATCTATTAACATATTTGTTTTGCTATTTGCTTTTTTTTACTTTGATATTTTTATTGTTCGATAAAAGGTTTTGTGTGTTTTGTACAATCTTATTTTTCGATATTTTATTTTTAATTTTTTCAATATCCACTATCTTACTTACGTTTTCGAATTT
>JANOZW010000296.1:0-14827 GCA_031429575.1 Ferruginibacter sp. | reverse complement strand
AAACTTTTACATTCTTCTGCACAGCGAACCTAAATATGTAACAGGGTTTAAGAATTTAGCCAAAGGCATGAATGCAAGCAGAGAAATTGGAGGAGAAATATACCCTGATGTAGTTGACATTTTGAAAGACGAGAAAGGCGATAAGGTGAAAAGAATTTTTGAAAAGGTTTTCACCTTTGACCAAAAAGAAGAAGATTTCACCGAAGCAATCTTCAAATCAATTTATACAAACGAAAGTGAAACTGCCATTGAAAAAGAAGTTGCGACAAGAGACAATTATTTAAAGGAGAAAGTAAAACAAGCCAAGTAAACGAAGATGCTTTTAATAATAGAAAATAACGAAGGCATCCACCAGTATCTACCATCTGAAAACTTATTTTTAGATGTTAGCGATTTATAATTGACAGAAACGCTAAAGAGATTACAGGGATTTGAAGGCGTTACACAAATCTATTTTCCGCTTGAATTAAAATTTCAAGACACACACCGCCAAACCTTGCAAGGTTTGGAATTGTTCAAACACATTCGCCTTACAACCGAGTTAAACGGTTTCCAGTTTCTCCCTATTCTGTTGGGCTACTCCTACCCTTTGGAAAGATTGCTTCGCAATTCTGAAAACACACTTTTGTGTTCACCTGCAACACACTTGTTCCACCTTAAAAATATTCATGAAATAAAACACAGTTCATTTTTCAAATCTACTGAACAACTCAACAAACAAATTCTCAAACCGTATGTTTTGCTAAACGAAATTGATGAAGGCAAAAGTGAACACGATATAAGAAATGAGAAAGGTGCAGAGAAATTGAAACGGGAAATTGAAAACAAAACGGATAGCACTTTTGATTTAGAACTTTGGCAAAAAAAAATTCACTTCCTGCAACAAGAAGCCAACCTGTTTTCGGAAAAACAAAAACTAACTGATGAAGAATTTAAGAAAGCAATTGCAGGGAAGAAGATTTTATACATTGATGATGAAGCCGACAAATGGAAAAATGATATTAGCAAAATTTTTAATGGCGCTAAATTGGAAATTAAGAATAACTTAAACGAGATAAAAAGTTATTTTCAAAGTATTGAAGCCAAACAAAACAATATTTTAAATAATTTTAGAGATGAAGATGAGAAAATAAGTTGCGATTTTAAACATGAAAAAGATATCTTCAGTATTCTAAATTCTACTTTAAATATTAATATAAAAATTGAGGGACTACTTAACCTATTTCCTTACGACCTTATAATTCTTGATTTGAGATTGGACAGAGTAAAAGATAATACATTAGATTTTGAAATGATTAGCGGGATTAAATTACTTAAGAGCATAAAAAAAATTAATCCCTTTATTCCTGTACTAATTTTCTCTGCGAGTAATAAAATTCATACTTACCAGCGTTTAATTAGTTATGGAATATTAAATCATTGGATAAAAGGTGTTTCCTCTTATTCTGATTTGAAAAAAAGTATATATAGGGGGCTAAACTTTGAATTACCAGAAAAAGTAATTAATAAGAAAGAGAATATAACAATATCGAGAACTATTACATATGTACAACATTTGTATTATAAAGTACTTTTAGTTGAAAATAGAAAACAACTTTATTGCATCAGTAATTTAGACCACGCACTAATTCAAACAAAGACTATAGAAGGATATAAATTACTTCGTGTAAAAGAATCTTTACAGTATATGCTTGATTTTATTCAAACCGCAATCTATAAAGTCAATGATGTTTCAATCACTGATTTTTGGTTGAACGTAGGGGGTTTAATAGAAATTCGACTACCTGCTTTTATGGAAAAAAGCGAACATACTAAGATAAGTACTGTTGAAAATATGTATCGAGGAGAACGAAACGATAAGGTTCATAATAAGAGAGGAAAAGATAATTTAAACTTTACATTAGATTATATTGAGCATTCTATTAATTTTTTATTAGCTTGTAGATAATGGCAAACGTTTTACTTATTTGGGACAACAATAAAAGTTACGCTGAAAAACTTAGTGCTGACTTAGGCATTTCATATCCTGATGATGTTGTGTTTTCTATTTCGGAGTTTGACAAAAACAAATACTTAGAAACTAAAGATTGTATTGTGGTTCTTTTAGAAACCAACATTGAAGGAGAACACAGAACAAACTTTAATGGAATAGAATTAATCAAAACACTTAGAAAAGACAAACGATACAAAGGGCTGATTGTAGCTTATTCAACTTACACCGAAAACCATTTTAGAAACAGGAAGGATGCAAAAATCTTATTTACATCAGGTACAAGGTTAAGACGGTTTACTAAAAATGGAATTGATGAAGTTGAAATTGAGAATTGGCTTTCGGAAAGAGATAAAAAAGTTCCTAAACTTAGTGAGGACTTGTTAGACGATATTCACTGCAATGTTTTTGATACGAAAGGAATACTTCACGAATTGCTTCACAATTTAAAAAACGAACTAACCAGTGTTGCTAAAGAGAGCAGCATGATCCAAATAATTGAGAGTGCAAACCACAAGTTTGAGGATTACAAAAAACAGTTGCTAAGAGAAATTGACCCTCAAAATATTCCTGATTTCAATAACCTCTTTTCCTCTTTGGTATCTGAAACCAATGCAGATATTGAACAACACTGGATAGATAACGAGGATAAGACCAGTTTCAAATACAGCAATGCTGGAAACCAAATCTCCAAGTTTACTAATCAAATCGTTGCCTTAGCACCAAAGTCAAATGAAGATGAGGAAAATACCCAAGATGAAAAAATAAATTGGCAGGTATTGTTTTATGATGATGAGGATGACATAAGAATAATTGTTGAAGAATATTTTGATGCTAAAGGTGTTAAATGCCATGTTGCAGCCAACGAGAAAGAAGTTTATGAAATACTAAAAGAGAATGGACAACTAATTTCTCTTTTTATTTCAGATATTCGCTTGAAGGAAGCAAACGGAAATTGGTTTGACAGACAGGGTTATGATGTAATAGAAGAAGTTAGCCGAATAAATGATTATCCATTGGTTTATTCAGTTCTTACAAGCAAGAAAGGCTCTATCAATAAGAGGGTTCAGAAAAAAGGCAAGTATGATATCTTGTGGTTTACTAAAGAAGATGTTTTAAGCAACAAAAACTCATTCAATATTTTTTTTGAAGCAGTAAGGGATTATGCTGAGGATAACTACAATAGCAATAAAGTTTATCAACCTGATTTGTCTTCTTGGAATGGTTCAATAGAACGCAAAAGCGAAAAGAAAGGAAAACCTAAATTCATTTATCCATACAAGACCTATTATAAGCATCATAAGCAATCACCAAATAGTGATTACTTTTTTGTGGAAAGCACAATCAATAAACAGGTTTTAGATTTTATTGAAAACCATATTGTGAAGGATGGTAAATCATTAGGAGATGTTGATTTTCCAAATAATTGGAGATGCAATTTACATTCAGAGCTAATTGATAAAACTGAATTAGATAAATTTAGATATACAAAAATATTAGGTAGAAGACTAGTCTTGGCAATGCTATTTGCTTATAAAGGAATTAAACCACAAAGAATTTATACTTCTCTTTATCCATCACAAAAAGCCCCTACAGAAAATGATTTAAAACAATTGTTTCCTACTCATTTGAAAATATCAATGCAGTTTGAAAATATAGTAAATGTAATCTCTGATTTTGCGGCAGGAAAAAATAATTCTCCAAATATATTGAAAGAGGAATTTGATTTTATTAAAGCAGAATTTTTAGAAGAAAGCATTTCAGATATTGACGACTTAGGTGAAGATTATTATCGTCTTCTGAAAATTGTTAATGATATTAAGGAGGTTTTTGTAAATAAGAGTTTACCGATACCAAATACTTTAATAAGGATTAAATTTATTCTTGACAACGATTGTATTCCAAAAATTGAAAGGTTTGACAAAATGTTATCAGAAGTAATTTCAATTGATGTTTCCAATAATATAATCAATGAAATAAGTCAAACATCCCCATTTAGAGAAGTTGAGAACAGTAATTTTAGAAATCTGTTTCTAAGACACAAGTTTATTACATTCTAAAATAATCAAGCTTTCATTTCTACTTAGCCAACTTCGTTTTGAAGTCGGCTTTTTTGTTTACATACACTTTGGATAACTCCATTGGTGTAAATATTTGTGTTCATCAAACAGCAAAATGAAAAAGCAGAATACTTTGGATAACTACCCTCAACTAAATATTTACTTAAAAATTAGAATACCTAAAGAGTAAAAAACTTTGGATAACTGTTCTCGATATAATCTTTGTTATAAGAAAGTTATTTTATTCTTTGGTAGCTTAAAAATATTTCACATGAAAAAATTTATAAAAAATATACAAGTTATTTTGTTTTTCCTAGGCTCTTTTAATTTTGAACTAGCTATACAATGTGCGCAGCACAACAGAATTAAATATGCCTGCATTGGTTTAACAATTCCGTTTATAGGTTTTCTCGCATTTTGGGGTGGTATTGATATCGCATCACAAGTTAGTGAGAATTGTGTAGTTAGAATTAGTGCTGGGATAGTTTGGAGTATTATTATTATGCTATTTGATTTCATGCTTATTGCTTTCAGCAAGAGTAAATCTAAGTTGCTTCTAGGATTAAGAATTATAGCTTCTCTGGCTATAGCACTAATAGTTGCACCACCTGTTCCCCTTATGCTATCTCACGCTAAGGTTGATGCCGCTTTGAATATAGAGAAAAGCACACAAATTAACTTAGCAGATTCTATATTTCAGGCTCAAGTAAATGAAATAGTAATGCCAATAAAAAAAGCAAGCGATACACTTAATATCCGCCAACAATCATTTGTTGAAGAAAGTTTGACTGGCAAAGGACCGCACTACGATATTAAGTATGATAATTTTAAAAGAGATAGTATAACACACGTTAAGCAACAATCTATTGCTGATAGCACAGTTACAGCACTTGAAAAAAAGCATCTAGCAACTAAACTTGTTATGGAACAAGTTAGCTTTAATGATTATGTAACTAAGGTGGAAATGCTTTTTAAACTAGCTATAACTGAGCCTTACATAGGTTTAGTATTCTTTGCAATTTTGACGTTTTTACTTATTGCGGAAACAACTGCTTTAGTTTATAAAAACAGCCTAAATAACGATGCCGAAGATGAGTACAATTTACTTTTGAAAAAACTTGCGCAAAATATATCACAAAATGTAATCACACTTATAGACGATTATTCTATAAATACTAATAAACAAAAATCTTTGGTGTCAAAAGCCGAATATGAAGAAAATATTATTTCGACCAATGAAAAAATAATAGAATTATTTAAAAATAAAATAAAGCAAAGTTTTACAACTGAAAAATTAATAGCTGATTTATTAAAAGGTATTGATGAAAAAGATACTACTAATTATGCAATTACCAAAAATATAATTGAGGAGTATAAAAAACTTTTAGGCTCAATTAAAGAAAGCCCAAATGAACCTAAACAAGAGCCGCCATATCAACCAATAACATTTAGTAAAAACTAAAATTACAACTTATGAAATGGAACTTTTTTAAAAGAAACTGGAAAGATAATCTAGAATGGAGCGAGAATGACTTTCAAGAAAATGAAGAGCCAATTTCTAAAAATAAAGAAAACTCTTCTGTAGGCGAGAAGCCTAAAAGAAAAGAGAGTAAAGCTTTGCTAGATAGGCTTTCGCCTGCTTATCAGCGTTTAAGTGACACCACCATTGAAGAGCTTTTGTGTGAAAACGAAAGATTTGTTACGGAATTATTCAAATAAAAATAATAAAATGAAAAATATTTTAATTGGCTTTGCCGTTATTAGTAGTATTGTTTATGGTGCATTTGCATTTTATAAAATAGGCTTTAAGAATAAAGCTCATTTTACCATGGAATGTAAAGGGCTGAAAATAAATAAAAATAAAATTTATTGTTTTTCAAATATTGAAAGAAAGTTTGGAGTAGACACTATCCAAATCCATTATAATAAAGCAGTGTTTGTAGCCCCTTTGCAAGGTTTGGGAGTGCTAAGATTTGATAGTATTTCAAAACAGTTTGTTTTCGTTTTGACCAACGAATTACGCTCTACTTTATATAATCCAAATGAAAATCCACTTGCTCCATTTTGTGTCAACAAAGTGTCTGAGGATTGTTATAGACCCTTATCTACTATAAATGAAAATGATTTAAAAGAGGGTTTAAAATTTAATGTAGCAGGAGGTGGAGTTGGTAATACTCGAGTAAATATTAAAATAAAAGAGTATAAAAATTCATTTTTTTTGGAAACAGCTGACCAAGGTATAGGTTGTAGTTATCTTCTTCAAAGTGATAGTGTATCTAAAGTTCAAATTTTATTTAATACAAACAATAATTCTGACTTAGTTAAGAATGTATTTTCTTTTGCAGAATTAAATACTGACACTAGTAATTACATCGTAAATATCTATAGTAGTTTTAATCACTTATCTTATTCTATTTATAAGAATGCACATTTAGTAAATAAGGCTTTTACTGATAAAAAAATAGTAATTGGAGATGCTTTATTTGAGTTTAAAGAAAGAATAAACCTTATATCAATATTAAGTATTTTATCTCTCTACTTTGCAATATTTATTTTTCAAGTTTTATTATTTTTTAATTACAAAAAAAAAGCTAAACAAAATATGATTGCAGCTATTATAGCCGTAAGGATACTTTTCAATGCTATAGTTTTTCTTTCTATACCGCTTTTTTTACATGCATTTCCAGCAGATAGTAAACGCATTTATTTTCTATTTTTTACTATACTTTTAAATATTAGTTTTTATTTTTCTACAGATATTTTTCAAGCTTTTTTTGAAAGAATAGCAGCCAAAAAAGGATTTGATATTTTTACAGGTTTACTACTTTTTGTTGTAGCCCCACTTTTATTTTTATTTGGTATAAAAAATGAAAGTTTACGTCTAATCCCGATACCCGTACTTCATCTAGCAAAATTTTGTATAGTTGTACTTTTTTATTTTTTAGCAAATACTGCTTTTTTTAATACCATAAAAAACCGAAACGTTAAGGCTATTTTATTATTCTTTATAATTTGTGGTTATAGTTTATGTATCAGTTTAATGTCAAGTGATTTTAGTAATGTAATTTTTTCTACTTTATCCATGTTACTTATTTTAATGATTAAAGATAAAAGACTACTTTTTTTAGTTTTACCTTTTGGTGTTTTATTTATATTAGCGATTAAATTTGACATTAAACCTTCTTTTAATTTTTTTAAGGACAGGAAATTTTATAGGGTAGAGGCTTTTGTAAAGCAACCTTTGGAAAGCTTAAATTGTAACGAAGGGGATAGACAAACTGTACAAAATTTACTTTTTAGTATAAAAAACTTTAATGAAACTTCATTTGATAATATTAATAATATAAAAATATTACAAGAGAATAGAGGAACTTTTTTTAGTGACTTTAGCACTCACTTTAGCATTGTTTTAGGAGGGTATTTCTTTATTAGTATCTACTCTCTCGTTTTGCTTTTAATGCTCTATAATTTATTGTTTCTTCTTTTTTGTACAATTAGACCTACAAGGGTAAAAAAAGAGATAGCTTTTGTTTATCCTATTTCAAAAATATCAGGCGCTATACAGTTTTTACTAGCTTTTACAATTATTAGCTATCTATTTCCATTTTTATCCGCTTTTAATGCAGCACCTATTGTTGGTATTTCAGTTCCGGGGCTTTCAATTTCGTCTGTTGAGTGCGCATTTTTTCTTATACTAATTTTTTCTTTAGAAGCAATTTTTAATACAGAAAAGTATTACAAGCAAACAAAAGGCCAAGGCTATAATTTAATTGACTTAAAAAAATCTATACTCTCTTCCTTATTTTTATTTGGAGTTTTCATTGTTGCAATTTTATGCGTAAAATTTTACACATTGCGCAGCTATAGTGATGAGGTAGAATGGGAGAAATTACATATTAGCGCTAGTGAAGTAGATGCCAAAATTACAGAAATAGATGCAGAGGATAAGGAGGCTTTAATAAACTTGGCAGCTGAACTCATAAGTAAAAAAGCAGTAGTAGATATACCTAATAAAATAAAAGGTTCGTTACTTGATTTAACTTCTCTCTATTATACGAATAAAAAATATAGTCAAATTACTTTTGATAATCCAACTTATAAAAATAGTACACTTAGGCAATTTAATCGAATGAATTACGATTCTTTATTCGCCTTTAAAAAGGAACCTATAAATTCTACATTTTCTCCTTTCGGTACTAGCGTCTTTGGATTCTATCAAAATGTAAATGGTAAAAGTGAATACAACATATCTAATCCATTATACTCTGGATATTATCCAAAGAGTTGTATTATTCCTGATTTACAAGCAGAAGTAAATTTTATAAATCAAAACCATATGACTGGAATGGGTATTCCTGAAAATACTAGCCAGCTTATTGTTGTTGATAATAGTTCGGGAAAGATTATCTGCAATAGCATTTACCCTTTTACAAAAAGTATTGAACCTGTTACTCCTTATTTTTTTATAGGTAGTATCAAGAAAATTTTACTTGCATTTTGCGCATTGAAGATTGATGCCCAATATTTTCAAAAAAAGTATCGAGGTGAAAATGGTTCATTGGTTTCGTTTTCATATTTTTTATCTAATAGCGATAATAAGTATGCCGAAAGTTTATTATTAGATTTACTTCTACATCACAAAGTATCGTTTGAAGATATTCTGAAAAACGATTTTGACCTTCCTCTTTATAGTAACCAAATTAATGGCTACTCTGACGTCCCTATTACAGATTTTTTAACCATTATGCGATTGTACAAGCAAGGTAAAATAGAAAGATTAGCTATAGGTTTTCAGCAAAGATACCAATTTGGCACTCCGGTGAAGTGGTATGCTAGGATAGCTGCTTTAAGACGCCTAAATCCGACATCTGAGTTGTTCTTTAAAGATACCACTTCAAGTACACCAATCGAATATGACATAGCAGCATATAGTAATTTAAAAACTGCATTAAATGCTGTTATAATGGGTGGTACCGCAAAAGATGTAGGCGATGAGTTAATTAGTTTAAGGTTGAGTAATCAACTTTATGGTAAAACAGGGACTGCTGAAAAAAATTCTACTAGTAATTATTCTTCCTGTTTTGTATGCTTTAATCAAAATTATACATTTGCAATTTCTATGGAGGGTGATATCCCCTCAAATAAATCAAAAGAAACTGCTAAATACCTTTTTTGTAAATTAATACCTACTTTAAAAAAGTATAATTTGTTAAAATAGAGCTATATCAATAAAACTATATTTTTATTGAATCTTTCCATGTGAATCCACATTGTCAATCAACCCCTTCAACGTGTACAAAACCTTTAATCCCTCTATCACTGAGTTCGATAAACAAATTGCCTCGCCCACTTTTCTCCAATTGCCCAAATTTTACTACATTGTAACCCAATTATAGCATTACATTTATGAAATACACATTCTTATTTATCATTTTATCTGCCATCTGCATTACCGCTTGCAATAAAGAAGGCGCAGGCATACCAGAAGCACAAGGTGGTTTGTTGCCGAGCAATTATATTACCATCAAAGCAAATTCTTTTTCGCCTGCTGCTATTACGGCGGTAAAGGGATCTTCTTTTACTTTTGTAAATCAATCGGGCGCAGCGCAGGGCATTTATTCTTACGATAGTGTTTTTTTAAACAAACAAGGCATAGCAGACAATACATCTTACTATTTTAAAAAAGATACGGTGAGCAATGGGCTTGTTGTCATTTATTATTTTATGGCTGGCAAGCCAAGTGTTTCGGGTTCTATTACGCTTACGCCTTAGAAACTTTTTTACTTTACAACTTTTTATTTTTTTTACTTATGAGCTTTAAGTGTAGTAGTCCAACTAAACTTCTAATCCTCTAAACCCATTCATTGTAGCACAATTAAACTTCACTACATTCTAAATACATATTATGTTACAACAAATAGCACCATACGTAGGCTACTTAGCATCGTTATTTCTTATTATTTCCCTTAGTGTAAATGGCGATATAAAATTTAGAATATACAACCTCTGCGGCTGCATTTGTTTTATTTTTTATGGCTTTATTTTTAATGCCTGGCCAGTAATACTTACCAATACCATACTGCTTTTCATAAATATTTATTACATTAATAAATTGTATAAGCATAGAGAAGATTTTGAACTGATAGAAATAAGTGGCGATGAAAAATTGATAGAAAAATTTATAGCGTTTTACAAAGATGATATCAGGGAATTTTATCCAGACTTTATTGCGAGCCAATTGCATGGCAACATCAATTATATTGTGCTAAGGGATTTGGTGATAGCCAATATTTTTAGTGCAAAAGTGTTGGAAAATGGCGATGCATTGGTACACATAAACTACACCATAAAAAGATTTAGAGATTATAAAGTAAGCAAATTTTTGTTTGAAAAAAAGCAACAAGAGCTAGGTGCCAAGGGTATTAAAAGAATTTTGTATGACAATGCACTTGCTAAAAAATATGCTGCATTTTTTAAGGTAATGCAATTTGAAAATGATGGGAAATATTTTTATAAAACGATTTCATAAACCTTTCCTATTTTACAATTGTATTTTTATTCGTGTAAATTAGTACCATTTGTGGCCAATAACTTATTTTTATTCCCTAGATAAAACGTTATGAGAAAATATTTTTTTTTATTACTTGCATGTATATCTACAAAAGCACATGCCCAAGACAATCCTTTTATACGCTTGGTAGAACTTACCAAACCAGTAAATGCTGTAACCACTGCCCGGCAATTTATTATTGGTAGTACTTGCAAAACATGTTTGCTTACTATAAACGATAACGCAGTAAGGGTATATAAAACTGGTGCATTTGCATTTGAGCTTAATCTAAAACCCGGCGACACTAGTTTTTTAATAACCGCTACCAATGCAGCCGGCAAAACGGCCACCAAAACAATGGGGTTTTCTTATACCCCTCCAAAGCCCGCAGAGCCGGTAAAAACATTGGGTATAGAAACCATACAAACATTTCCCGCAGGCAACTTGGTTTTGATGGCTGGCGATAAAATACAATTTAAAGTAAAGGCATTGCCAGCATGCAACGTAACTACTATAAATGGGACTGTATTGTATGAAATGCCCACTAGTGCTACAAAAGGTATGGCAGGTATTTACCAAGGTGAGTATATTGTAAAAGCTACAGACAGTTTTTCATCTAAAAAAATACCCATTACCATTGTAGCAAAAGATGGACAAAAAATTACCAAAGAAACCAATAATACATTTGCCATTTTAAATCCATTAAGTAGCGATGTATGTATTACAAAAGGGAGGCTAGCACATTTACTCTATGGCTTGGGAGAAGATCGATTGGGCGGTGCTAAAATTGGTTATATCGATAGCATGATACCACTAAAAATTATTGGCAAAGTAGGTGGCGATTATAAAGTACAATTGGCTCCTTACAAAACGGCATACATACCAGATGATGTAGTATCACTTGCACCCAAGGGCACATTTGCCAGCACAGCGCTTACTGAGCGCTGGCAAGTGTTTGGCGATAGTGCGTATGATTATGTAACCCTTGGGCTCACGAGTAAATTGCCTTATCAATCTATGCAAGAGCTGGAGCCAAGTCGTATTATGGTAGATGTATTTGGCGCTACCAACAATACCAATTGGATAACACAATTGCAAAGCGTAAAAGAAATAAAAAACGTAACCTATGAGCAAGTGCAAGATGGTATTTTTCGTATAACGGTTTTTTTAAAACACAAACAACACTGGGGGCATAGCATTTATTACAAAGGCAATTTGCTTACCATAAAAATAAAACAACAGCCTGCAAGCCTTGCTTTAAAAAACCTTACCATAGCCGTGGATGCTGGGCACGGTGGTAGCAACACTGGTGCAGGTGGGCCAACAAATTCTTCTGAAAAAGAATTGACATTGGCTATATCATTAAAGCTACAACAAGCTTTGCAAAACGAAGGTGCAAAAGTTATCATGACTCGTACCACCGAAAAATTTGTAGATAATAAAGAACGCATTTTAATATTTAGAGACAATACGCCTGACCTTTTAATTAGCATACACCTAAACTCCTCTGGCGATCCTATACGTGCAGGTGGCACGAGTTCTTTGTACAAACACATTGGGTTTAGAAACCTTAGCTATTATATAAACAAACGCATGCTACAGCTTGGCTTAAGAGAGTATGGCAATATTGGTGCTTTTAATTTTATGCTCAATAGCCCAACAGAATACCCAAATGCCTTGGTAGAAACATTATTTCTTAGCAACCCTGCTGAGGAAGAACTGGTGCTTGACTCTGCATTTCAGCAGAAGATGGCAGAGAAAATTGTGGCGGGTGTGAAGGATTTTTTGGCGGGGGTTGGGGAGGAGAGGTAGGGAGAAATTTAAAGAGGTTATCCCAATGCTTTGGAACAACCTCTTTTTAAATTCAATTTGTCAAAAATTATCGTGCCATATTTACTGTGTATAAAGTCCCGAAGAAACCCACACCAGTTACTCCAAGTTGCATTTTTAAAGTAAACTTACCTAGGCAATATGAATATGTAGGTGGAGTAACCGCTAATGCAGCGGAAGGAGCCCTTACTGCGATTGTCTGTCCTGCGTAAGTAGCACTTAAATCTCCTGCATTACTTCCTGCAATTGCTGCTTGTGGCACTACGGTTGCCATTGTATTTGCGGGATCATTCCAATCTAAATCAAATTGTAGAGGTCCCCAACCATTATCCCAAATATTAGTTACAGTAATTCTTGCTGTTTTTAATCCTGTACTTGTAGCCGCTGTAATTTTTGTTAGATATGGACCATATGGGCTTGTACCAAATGTTTCTCTTGTATTTGCGTAGTTACCTAGCAATTCTGTTAAAACTATATCTCCTTCAAAACATGTTCCTCTTAATGCCAATTTTACAGTATCAGAAAAAGTAGAAGACTTTAAAGAAGGTTCTGCAATTGTAAATACTAATGTATCTTTTCTACCTGTTGCATTATATGCTGCAAATATACCTTGTACTGAAATACTAGTAATTGATTGGCCAGCTGGCATCGTTATTGAACCGCCAGAACCACCAATAATATTATAATGTGTTCCTGCAACTGCACCTGTTGGGCTAGTTAATTTGTATGTTATAAGTCTATCAGTTGTAGCAACATCAGTTGTTCCAAATTCTATTTTTTGTGGTGCCTGAGTGGCAGACAAAACTTGTAATGACTGATTTTTTGCTCCTACGAAATGAGCCTCAGATGTTGGATAGCTAAATTCATACAACTTATTTTTATCACAGCTAACAAAAATTAATACTGTAAATATAAACGCTATAAAGACCTGATATTTAGAAAATGATTTCATAAAAAATATTTTATTATATGATTAATTAATTTTTATTACTGTGGATAATTATCATTTTGTGCACAATTAGGATTTGCTGCTCTTTCAGATGCAGGTATTGGATATACAAAAAGATAACTAGATGCTGGAAGACTTTGCCATGCTGGTGCAGCATCACTTGCTAATCTAGTTACAGGAAGACCACTCCTTTTTAAATCAAAAAACCTAAATCCTTCGAAACATAATTCTTTATAACGCTCTTCTAAAACTGCAGTTACCAAGTCTGCTGAAGTTGCAAAAGTTGCATTTACATATCCAGTAATACGCTGAGTTCTTAAAGCATTTAAATCAGCAGTTGCTAATGTTAAATTAGGTGTAGTTTGTAATGCATAAGCTTCAGCACGAATCAAATACATTTCAGAAATTCTGCAAGCCTTCATATCTACAACTCTGCCCCCTCTAGAAGATGTAAAATACTTATTTACAAAATTATCTGCTCCAGCAGTTCCAAAATATGCAGCTTTTCTAATATCACCTACAGCATAGGTAGCCAATAATTTATCTGATCCATTAATATAATATTGTCCACCGGTTGTTGTCCATAGGGCACCAAGTGCAGTAGCGGTTGCATATCGAATTCTAAACAAAGTTTCAGAAATAGATGCATCAGTCCAAATACCAGTAAATGCACTTCCAGTTGCTAGTGGCTTTACTCCAGAAGCAATTACTTCTGTACTAAATGTAATAGCAGCAGCATAATCTTTCTTGTATAGTGCAACACGAGCCTGATATGCGGCAATATTAACTTTATTCATTACAGTATCTGTGAAAGTAGCAGGTGTAACAGCGGGCAAAAGATTTTTAGCGTCTGCTAAATCTGTTTCTATTCTAGCCATTACTTCTCCCATCGTATTTCTTGCCGGCTTTGCTAAAGGGTCAGAAACCAATACAATAGGAACACCTCTGGCATCAGAAGGATTATATGTTTTACAATACATTTCAAGTAAACTAAAATATGCTATGCCTCTTAATCCAAGAAGATGAGCCCTCAAAATATTTCGCCTTGGCTCTTCTGCAGCTGTAGCAGTTACTGTAGATACAAAAGGCAGTACTCTATTTACTTGGTCAATTAATGCATAGTGACCACTCCAGCCTGCATTTACATCACCTCCTGTGGTAGCGTCGGAGCTGTATTGGTATTGAAATGTCAATTTACCTTGCCCACCATTACCTGACCCTATTTTTGCTTCGTCAGATAAAAGAGCATTAGTGTAAATATCATTGAGATAAGCACCATATCTTCCAAATGCGCCATTTGTTCCTAATTGAACATCACTTAAAGTAAGAAAAGCATTTGTATCACTAAATGAATCTGTAGGTTGTTTGTTTAATTCTTTCTTGCAGCTTCCTGTTAGTATCATGAAAGCTAATCCAAAAGAATAATATTTTAATTTTTTCATTTCTTT
>JANOZW010000295.1:0-3534 GCA_031429575.1 Ferruginibacter sp. | reverse complement strand
CAATGCCATCTTTAATTACAAACAAGGAGTGATCGCTATCTGGCAAATGCTTACCGCCCTTTATTTTTACATTATTACCAATACGACAATCTTTATCAGCTATTACCATTTCCAATTCGCAATTATCGCCAATACCTACTTTTGGAATACCTTTTTCAAAATTTTGCGCAATTTGTGGAATCGTCTCGTAAAAATCACTTCCCATTATGTAACAGCTTTCCAATACTGTGCCTACTCCTATCCTACTTCTTATACCAATTAGACAATTAGAAATAGATTTAGCATGAATGATACAACCTTCTGCAAAGAGAGATTGTATAACAGTTGTACCACTAATTTTTGCAGGTGGTAGCGTACGAGCACGTGTATAAACTCTTTGGTTGCTATCAAATAAATTAAATGGCGGAATATCTAAGGTCAATGCAAGGTTGGCTTCAAAGAAAGAATAAATGTTTCCAATATCTGTCCAATATCCACCATACTGATAACTGATTACTTTGTACTTGGTAATGGAATCGGGAATAATTTCTTTACCAAAATCTGTAGCATCTTTTTTCTCTACTTCTAGCAAATCAAACAATGCTTTTCTGCTGAAAATATAAATACCCATAGAGGCTAAATAGTTTCTACCAGCTGCTTGCATACTAGCGCCTGTATTGCTTTCCCAGTTGGGTAACAATGCGGCAGCAGGCTTTTCTATAAAAGATGTAATGGTATTGTTGGCATCCGTTTTTAGCAATCCAAATTCTGTAGCTTCTCTTGCTTCTACAGGTATGGTGGCAATGGTAATATCTGCACCAGCAGCTTTATGATTGTCTATCATTTCTGCAAAATCCATTTGGTACAGTTGGTCACCACTTAATATTAAAACATATTCAAAATCATTTTTTTCAATATGTTTTAAAGACTGGCGCACCGCATCAGCCGTACCTTGAAACCATCCTAAACTATCTGGCGTTTGCTCGGCAGCTAAAATATCTACAAAGCCATTGCTAAAACCACTAAACTGATAGGTATTTTTTATATGCTTGTTTAGCGAAGCAGAATTGTATTGTGTAAGTACAAACATTCTGTTAATATTACTATTTATACAATTCGAAATAGGGATATCTACCAAGCGATATTTTCCTGCAATAGGCACAGCAGGCTTGCTTCTTGTGGCAGTGAGCGGATATAATCTACTACCTGCACCACCACCTAAAATTACGGCTACTACTTCTTTACTTTTCATACATTTATTTTTTTGCTTCGTTATAAAGATTAAGGTATTGCTGAGCACTTATGGTCCAGCTATTATCTATTTCCATCATTGTTTTTCTTATTTGTTTCATTTTCTTTTTGTCGGCATACAATTCAATAGCACGCTGTATTGAAATATCAATATCAGCAAGCGATGCATGGTTGCAACACAAGCCATAACCATTTTCTTCATCAATATCTTTTACCGTATCTCTCAAGCCTCCTGTACGCCTTACCATGGGCACAGTACCATAACGCATCGCATACAACTGGTTTAAGCCACAAGGCTCCACTCTACTGGGCATCAATAAAAAATCCGCCCCTGCATACATGAGGTGGCTAAGCTTTTCGTTGTACGATATCTGTGTATTAAAATATCCTACAAAATTATTTTGCATATTTGTTAGAGCATGTTCTACTGCCGGATCTCCACTACCCAATATTAAAAAATTAATTTTACTAGGGTAATAAGTCAATGCATTTCCTATTGCCTCTGGTAAAAGATCTGCTGCTTTTTCGCCCACCAATCTTCCTATAAAAACAATCAATGGCAAATTAATATCTAAATTAAAATCTTTGCACAATTTTTTCTTATTCAAAGCTTTTCCTTCTTCAGCATCTTTCACGCCAAAATTATCAAGTATGTATGTGTCTTTTTCAGGATTCCATACTTTGTAATCTATACCATTTATTATGCCGCTACATTTAGCATACTCCGTTCGAAACAATGGTTCTAACCCATTGGCATCATCCATCAGTTCTTGCATGTAGCCAGGGCTTACTGTATTTACTCTGTCTGCAGATTTAATACCGCATGCCAAAGGATTTACGGTATTACTCCAATCTAGCATACCCCAACGCCATGTATTCCATGCGGGGAGATACACTGCTTTCTCCCAGCCCATCCAACCTTGGTATTGAGCATTGTGTATGGTAAGTACAGTAGCAATATTTTTCAATTTTCCATATCCATAACACTCCCGCATCATAAAAGGAATAAGTGCTGCTTGGTGGTCATGTACATGCACAATATCTGGCTGGTGCTCCCATTTATTTATCCATTCGAGTACGGCTATTTGAAACGCTGTAAACCGCTCTGTATCGTCATCGTAGCCATATACTTTTTCTCTATCGAGTAATCCATTTATATCCACACAGTACAAATCAAAGCCAAGCTTGTTGTGTTTTTCTTTGATGATGGTAAAATCAAAATTCATGCTGCTCATAGAAAAATTTCCTTTGTGCACCACATCCCATTCGTTATCGTACAAAAATTTGGTACGATACATGGGCACAACTACTTTAGCTGTATGCCCCTGCTTTTGTTGGTATTTTGGTAATGCCCCTACCACATCTGCAAGGCCGCCTACTTTTGCCATCGGATAACATTCTGCACTTACATGAATTATTTCCATTGCTCGGTTTAAATATTTCAATGAATGTAAGAAGTAAATTTTAATTACTAAAATTGTTTTAACTAATTTTTACGAATAAACAGAAGATGGGCTAAGATTTTTACGAAACTATTCGTAATTTTGACTTTCACTTATCTATTGGTTTAAAATTTTGACAAAGCAATTAGATAAATAGTTCACTTTTTAAAACAACATGAATGAAAACATTATTTTTACTATTGGCTATTTCAACAACATCAATAACGATAGCACAACCAAAATTGGTTAATCAAGCTATTATATCTACAAGCACAAATATTATTGCACCAGAAGAAGAAGATGTATCTCAAATACAACCACAGGGCGAAGGGCGTGGTGGTGGTTTTAATTTTAGAGCAATGTTAGATGGCGAAATAAAAACAACTACCTACATTAAAAATGATATGGTAAAAACAAGTTTTAAATCTGAAACTGCCAAAGGGACTATTTATAGAGACAATGCTGGTAAAGTAACAACTACCATTACTGAAATGATGGGTAATGTAAGTGGTGTAAGATCTACCGACGATGACCAAGTGGAAATGAAGAAAAGAATGGACAGTATGATAGCAGAACGCATGAAAACGGATACAAGTATGAGACGCAGAACCGCCCGTACTGTAGATTTTGAATCGACTGTTGCATATACAGAAGAAACAAAAAAAATAGCTGGTTACAATTGTAAAAAAGCGTACATCATTACCGATAAGTTGTTAAGAAAAGATTCTTTGGCTGTATGGTTTACGCCAGATATAAAATTTCCAAATGTATCATCAACAGGCGGTACAAGCAGCCTTGGTATGATGGGTCGTTTTTTTGGCGCTACGGTTCGTTGTGTTAAAGTAGAGGGGTTTGGAATGAT
>JANOZW010000294.1:0-15275 GCA_031429575.1 Ferruginibacter sp. | reverse complement strand
AACGAACACATTAAAATAAATAACGCCAATGTTATTTTTATAGAAAGTATGGGAAGCTATAGTAAGTTTTTCACAACCGATGATAAAAAACACCTAGCCCTAGTTAGTTTAAAAAATATAGAGGAGCAATTAATTTCTCCTGATTTTATACGGGTACACAAGCAGTACATTATTAATTTGCAACACATCATTTCATTATCAGCAGATGGCGACATGCTTTTAACGAATGATAATAAAGTGGCTATTGGGCAGGCTTACAAAGCAGCATTAATGGAAGTGATTAGTAAAAAAACATTATTACGATAATGTGTTTGTTTGTGGCACCGACACTTTAAAAGTTGTTCCTTTTTCATTATTGAAGGCGGTAATTTTTCCTCCCATTTGTATAGCAAAAGTTTTACAAAGCATTAGTCCAAGCCCTGTACCTTTTTCATTTGCTGTACCTTTTTTACTTTCTGCTTGTTGTAAATCATTGTTGTTATTAAATTCATCTAACTGAGCTTGCTGAATGCCAGTGCCTTCATCGCTAATGAGGAAAGTATAATCGGTTTCGCTATTCAAAATGGCTACTGTAATTATACCATCTTTGTAAGAATATTTAATAGCATTGCTCAATAAATTTCTACATATAGCAGCCATCATATTTGTATCTGCATATATTAAAGTATTTGCTGCAATATTATTTTGGATGCGTACATTTTTTTGCACAAGATGATGTTGCAAAGTATTCGTGACTTCTGTTACCAATAGCGATATATCAAATTTTTCAAACGCAGGTTTAAAGCCTTGCATTTGTGATGCTGCCCAGTTAAGCAAATTGTTCATTAAAGCAGAAGTATGCGTAAGACTTTGTTTTAAATCTTTTGAATAGATAGCTAATTTTTCTTGAGAAATATTGCCTTCTTCTAAAATATGTATAAACGACATGAGGGAATTTACGGGTGCCCTCATATCATGGCTCACTACACTAAATATTTTATCTTTTACTTGCCCTAGTTTCTCTAGTTCAGTTTTTTGGCTATTGATAACGGTATTTAGTTTTTTTGTTTTGCGTCTATCATAAAAAATCAACCCTCCAATAAACAACAGCAATGCTGTGGCAAAGGCCAAAAACATTTTTACTTTTTTATCGAAACCAATTTGTAATTCTTGTTGTTTTAATTTACCATCGCTTACTTGCTGTACTAATTTGTAATCGTTTTCTTTAATAGAAAAATCAAGCTGTAGTTGTTTTCGGGTTATCTCTTTTTCTTTATCAGCATTAAAAATAGAATCTTTTATAGCAATAGCTTGTTGGTAAAAAATGAATGCACTATCGTACTGTTTTGTCTTTTGAAATATGGAACTTAGTTTTTCTAAAGAATTTTGTTGTAATAACAAAAGCCCCGATTCTTTACCAATGGCAAGACTTTTTCGTAAGTAGTTTTTACTTTGTATAAAATCATTTGTGCTATTATAAAAATTACCAACTGCATACAATAAGTTTCCAAAACCTTCTTTATCGTTTGTAAAATCGATTTTAAGTGCTGCTCGATAATAATTTAATGCCTTGGTATTATTTCCTATCTTTTCATAGATGACAGCCATATCGCTATTTATAGGCCCTATTAATGAATTAGCACTTTCAGCTACTTCAGCTATTTTTAAAGCACTATCTAAATAGGCTAAGCATAGATTATATTTTTCAGATGGTTTTAAATGTAGTGCAGTTAAGTCGATATCAGTTGAAATTTTATAACTGTATGCAATGCCCTTGTAAGCTATAGCAGTTCCATAATGTAAGCCGTTATCAAAGGTTTTAAATAGCGTAAGGGCTTTGTTTATGTAAGCAACTGCCAGTATCGGATTATTCATACTATTATAAATATCTCCCATATTCATATAGCAACTGCTCAAATCATCTGTAGCTCCTACTTCGGTAAATAAAGCAATAGCAGTTTGTAAGGCTTCCAACGATTTATTATAATCAGGAATGCTACCATACAAAGCACTAAGATTTAAATAAAAACCAGCCATTGCTTTTTTATCATTTCTTTTTTTTACCACGGCAATACCATTATTGTATGCATCAATGGCTTGCAAATATTTTGCTTTGCCATGGTAGCAAAGCCCTAGTTTTTCGTACACTTTTGTTAGAGAAAATGTTTGTGGTAATTTTTTTGCTAAGGTTATTGCTTTGGTAGCATATCGCTCCACATTATTAAAATCATTCAGATTTGTATATTGCCTAAAAACATTGATGAGGTAAATAACTTTTACAGAATCTTCTTTTTTGTAATTATCGCTTAACATTAGCAGGCTATCCAATTTTTTTTGTTGCGCATGAGTACGAAAGTTGGCAAAAATAAAAAGGAGAATAAGCAGTTTTTTCAAAATAGGTAATAAAAATTATATATTGAAGTTAGTGGTATTTTATTGTGTTTGTTCAATAAATTTATCATAATAAATTTAAATAATATGTAAAGGGAACTGTAAAAAAGAAGTAGGAGTAATGAATAAGAATGTTGCAAGAAAAATGTATGTTCAATGGTTCTTTTTAGGCGGGGTTTTCGCCATCACAGTCTTCAAATTATAAAAGTACTTGCAGCGAAACCCCGACTTGTAATGAAAGCTTTATTTTAATAAAGCTCTCATTACACTTGCTTTTAGTTTTGCTATCTAATGTTTATAGTTCTTTTCCACCTCGAGCCTGCTTGATGGCAGACAGGGTTTCGCACAAAGTTCGCAAACCTGGGCAGTATCTACTTTGCCCCGAAACACATTTTTATTATAAATTGATTTTCATAGAGTTATTATTTTTTAATTGATAATTTTAATATAAAAACTCCTAATTTTACCATTAATTTTTGGAATTAACTCCAAAAATTACCGTTATTTTAAGTAGTTGTTTCCTATATTTGCTGTATGGAAGATGTAAAACGCTTTGTAGGGTCTGAAATATTAGCTGATATAGGCAAACAAAAAGTATTGATGCTTTATGGTAGTCGTAGGGTGGGTAAAACAAATATTTTAGATAACATAAAAGCAAGGTATGGCGAAAAGGCGCTGTATGTTACGGGAGAAGATTTAGATGTACAAGCCATTTTTAAGAATAGAACCATTAAAAATTATAAACTATTTGTAGGTGATTATACAATAATTATTGTTGACGAAGCGCAATATATAGAGGAGATAGGATTGTGTTTAAAATTAATGATTGATCAAATTAAAGGTATCACCATTATTGCATCAGGCTCGTCATCATTCGATTTGAGTAATGCGACGGGTGAACCATTAGTAGGTCGTAATTATACATTTCGTTTATACCCTTTTGCGCAGCAAGAATTAAAGCAAATAGAAAATTTATTAGATACAAAAGGCAATTTTGAAGAAAGAATAATTTATGGAAACTACCCTGAATTGGTTTACCTAAAAACAAAACAAGAAAAAGAAAGGTACTTGCAAGAAATTGTAAACAGCTATTTGTTAAAAGATATTTTGGCGTTGGAAAATGTAAAAGATGCTTCTATTTTAAAAAAGCTATTGCAGTTATTAGCGTTTCAAATAGGTGGCGTAGTATCTACCAATGAACTAGCCAATACACTTGGTATTTCACAAAAAACGGTGGATAGATATTTAGATTTGCTAACAAAAGTATTTGTAATTTATCCATTACCTGCTTACAGCACTAACCAGCGAAAAGAAATTGTAAAAAGCAAAAAATGGTACTTTAGCGATAATGGATTGAGAAATGCTTTAATAAAAAATTACAATGTGCTAGAGTTTAGAAACGATGTAGGTGCTTTATGGGAACAGTATTGCTTAAACGAAAGAATAAAATTTAATGAGTACAAAAAAAGAAATGTACAATATTATTTTTGGCGCACGTATGATGGGCAAGAAATAGATTTTATAGAAGTAGAAGGAGATAAAATAGAAGCGTATGAATGCAAGTTTTCAAAAGATAAAATAAAAATACCAGCAGCGTTTGCAAAGTTTTATCCCAATGTGCCGGTAACTGTTTTAAATAAAAATAATTATTTGGAATACATCATGGAGTGATAAGTAATTTAAAGTGCACTCACCACCCTCCCCACCATATCAACCTCATACCCTTCCTACCTGCGTACAAGCCATCCCACATTTCTCTTGCCTTCGTTGGTGCTAGCCCCTTTCCTATTAAGCACACGCCTAGCCTTGGTCTTTAACCTGCCGGCCCTTGATTATAGACCAATAAAATTAATCCAAATAGTTTTCAAAAAAACCAAAAATAATTTACAACCTTTTCCTAAAAAAATGCTGTTAAATAATGGCATCCATTTAATTTAGTCGGCAGGTCGGACCAGGCGCTCATGATTGGATGCGATGATTTATTAACAGATGCAACCAATTTTTGAATATTCAGTATCATGGGTTATTTCCTGCTTCAATTTCTAAAATATATTCATTAACAAAATCTTCAAAAAGTAAAATGTGTTCTTTTATATAATTTTTTAAATCATTTAAAGAATTTAAATCGAAATCATTATTAATAAGCATTTCGTCATAGGGTAAATATCTTAATACCGATCCAATATTAGAAACTCTATCTTCTATAAATTTATCATCGTAATATATTTCATAATGTACATTTATCGAATTTTTATTTATGATGAAATTACATTCGAACTTGTAATTTGATATTACTTTTTTTATAAGATATGACCCTCCAATTGTATATTTACAAGGAAAACCTAGCTCATTAAAAATTAGAATAATTTCACTTTTTTTAAATATTGGAGTATCAATACCATCATCTATGTATTTTTTGTAAATTGTTAATTGCCTATTCATAAAATCCAATTTTTCAAAAATTTTTTTTTCAATATCTGGTATCATGTAAGTGTTTATTTTGTGGTTTAAATTATTCCGCCTCAAATATAATTTCTACTTTATATTTTTCTGCTAAATTTTTAAATTCTTGCAACTTTGAAGACAGTTTGTTTGTTTCAGGAACTTCTAATTTTAACTTTCCTTTTAAGGCTTTATTTTCCAATCTTGTTCCATATTTAGGCGCAGTTATTTTAGCGCCTTCGGGATACTTTTTTATTAATTCTTTTAGGTATCCTTCAAATGTTGATAGCTGAATATCATCAAAATTTGTAGCCTTTCTTGAAACAATTTCTAATCCTTCATTGTAGGAATCCAATCTGTATTTTTTAATTTTGCCATCCGGCAAAGTTGATTCAATAGTAACCTCATGAAAATCATACTTTGGTGGTTTTTTATTACTCACCTTTTTATTATAATCGTTCCCTCTTTTAAAGAAAGTCCTTACCTCCTCCCAGTCAAATTTACGCTTTTTCGATAATGCAGCCTTTGCCAAATCCAATAATTCAGACGAGGCTTCTCTCATAGCATCTTCACCCACTTCTTCAATAAGCTCCCTCAGTATTTTTTCATCTGCTACAGTTCTTTTTGCTTTTATTAATAAGTCATTAATTTTATGAAAATTTGGGTCGGGTATATCATCTACCTTTTTCACCACTTTTTCCGCTACATCTAATAACTCATCTGCTTTTCCTGCTTTAGAAATGAAGCCAACACCACTCATCATAGAAATTACAGTAACAGTAGTTTGACCTGTAAAATGCCCAAGCTTATCTTCATCATTTGCAATATCAATGGCTTGTTGCTTAAACCCTTGAAGCATTTGCGTAAACCCTTCTGATGTAAATACTTTACCCAAGGCTTTTCTTTTTTCTCCGTCAGTAGCCAACTGATAAACACTTTTACATGCCATAGGAATTCCTACAACTTGATCTACCACACCATCTGTAACACCTCCTACAACGGGGTTAAATTGCATATATGTTGGCCATTGTTTATGGTCTTCTTCTTTTGAGTACTAAGTACTTTCGTTTACAGCACCTTTTTCCCAAATATTTATGGTTACTTTTTGCGTAGCTCAAAAAGCTCGTAAAGTCAGCCCCCATTTCTTCACAAGGGGTTGCGGCGTGAGCTGCTTTGTAGCTCTCTGCCATTGGCGAGAGTAAAAACGAAAACCCTTTGCAAGCTGCGGCTTCGCCGCAGCTTGCAAAGGAAAAAATATTTTTTGTGAGTACTACAATTGTTGTTGGTACGCATGGCTACTAAGTAAGCACTGCATACCAACAACAACAGCACTAAGATGGTGCAACGGCGGAATAGGAAGCATTTAGCACACGCCAACAAAGGCGAAAAGGCAAAAAAGAAAGATGTTATTTTGAGTTTTGTTTTAGATAGTCTAATCCTTTTTGAGTTATAGAATATTTCGATTTCTCTTTTAAAACTAATTCTTCTTTTATCAGTTCATCTAATTTTTTAATTAGAAAAGAGCCAAGAAATTCTGTCTCTCCACTTCTTAATAATAATAAATCAATATTTTGTATTTGCATATTTTGTTTGCCAAAATCCATAGAATTTTTTAATAGCTGTAAAATTTTAATTTCTATACTCATATGTAATAATTTGAATGTTAATAATGAAAATCAATGTCTTTTATATCGGGATGGTAAAGATTAAGTTGCCCTTCAGAATCTAATTCGAATAATTTATAATCTTCTAATGTTGCTGAATGAGCATCATTCCATACTTCATCTGGAATTAAATCATTTTTTGTATTCTCATACCCAAGGTTCTTATATCTTTCAAATTCCCGAGTCTCATGTGTATAAAATCTTTTATCCCAATCTGTAATTTGAAGCTCTCCTTTTTCAATTTTCTCTAAACGTTCAATCATTTTTCTATTAGCAGCTACATCATCAAACCTACTAATATGTTTTTTAACAATAGCAATCCCATCTTTTGTAATTTTTGCATCTTGCCAAAAAAGATTTAAAATTTTTCCTCCAGCTTTTTCAGGATTGAAAGCTCTTTTACTATACTCGCCAATTATTTCTCCAATCCCTAACGGCCCTCTTCCTCCCACTGCTTTCTCCGCATCCTCCAACAACTCATCCACACTTTTTGCATTACCTTTTTTAATTCCTTTTATCAACTCCTCCACCCACCTCAAAAAGCCTTTCAACCCTCTCTTACAAGCCCGTACAAATGCACCTATTAATGATTTAAAAAATGCTAAAATATCTACCACTCCAAGGGTAGCTACGCTTATCATTTCTCTGCCTAATATTTTTGTAAAAGAGCCTGCTGCCTTTACAGCATTACCACCACCTGCTGTAAAAATAGCTAGCAATACATTTATTATAACTTCAAATACAAATATACCTGCCCAATACGCAAATTTAAACCTTGAGGTGTTTTTAAAAAAATCTACAGCACCATCAGCTATCTTCTCAAAAAAACTACCTATAGATTGTATAAAACGTTTTATATCTGCTGCTGTTGTATTGTAAGGTGGCTTAAACAAATTTATAACCCCTTCCACCATCGAAGAAAAAGATTCTGTTATAAAATCAAACACGCTTTCTATCTTTTCTCCTAAATCTCTTCTGCGTAGGTACGATTTGTAGTCATTGTCCATACCTGTCATATCTACCAAAAAAGCCAATATGCGAATAATAACTTGCACAGTACTTATTAAACCATTTATAATGCCACACAAAAATGCATTTATTAATTGTAACACTTCCTTTACTAAAGCCCCTACTAGCTTTAAAAAATTACCTACATATTCCAAAATAGTATCTAACCCTGCTTTAAGTTGTTGCACGAGTAGTTGCAATTTTCTTATTACATTTTTTACGGGCTCGGGTAGTTGGTCGTATATGGCTTTGCCAAGGTTGTTGAGTGTAGTTACAATATAGCTATACGCTTCGCTAATAGCAGCTTCTGCTTCTTTTCCAAAAGGGCTATTTACCGCTTCTTCAAATAAATCAACTACTAAGTTTTCTGCACCAATGCTATTTCTACTTTGCCCTATTATTGGTTTGTAATTGCTAGATGGTATGTAACTTTTTTCTTGTATCATAAGCCCCTCAAGCCCATCGGCACACCAACCTAAACCTTTGGCTATTATTTCATCTATACTATTTAGCCCTTCGTATAATTTACCTGTTGGCGTTTTTGAAAGGTACTCTCTTTCTATGGCATTGTGGGTAGAGTTAAAATATAGTTCATCTGCATGCCGTCCTAATGCAACTTTGTTTACATAAGTCGTTAGGGTACCATAACTACTTATGGCAGTTGCTTTGGCTTCTCCTTTTATCGTACCTGGTATTGAGTATTTATTATCTGCATCTAAAAAATTTCTGATAATACCGCTAAAAGAGTCTCCCATTTTAGCGATATAAAAATCACCAAACAAATTATTTTTATCGGGTTTTTCTTTTTCGTAAAACAAATATAATTCGTGTGGTTCTACAGATGTACTTTCGTAGGTGGAATATACTTTTGCGCCATCATCGCAAGGTATGGTAGCTACAAGATATTGGTAAGTAGCATTGCCATCTTGGTCGGCACCTGTGCATGCAAATTGTGAGGTAGCTTGATTGGTAATTGAATTTGTATCAGTTGCTACGCCATTCATTTCCATAAACGGGCTTACATACTCTGGCTTTTGCCCACCAAGCTGCACCCCCGCAAACCCTTGCATACCCTGCGCCACCCCATCAGGAAACAAACTTCCAAACAATTTATCTGCATCGTCCCACACTACGGGAATGCCATCTATATTATCCATAAAAATGTTTTGCTTAAAAAAAACAGCTGCCCATTGTACTATGGGCAGTTGTATATTTCATTATTTTGTAGGCGTTACTATCTGCAACGTATCTTCACTACCAATAATATTTGTAGTGTAATCTCTTTGTATATCGTTGCAACATGGCAAGCCCTCTTCTTCTAAATAAGCAGATTTGCCTTGTATAATAGCCAATGTAGTTGGCACCCTAGTTTCCCATTCATCTTCTACTACGCCTGCTATCGTTTGCATTTCTTCTGCTATAGATAAATACAAATCGTTGCCCTCGCCAGCTACGAGTTCGTTGCCTAGCCATATTTCACCACTTTGTAAGTAATAAGCAAAAGCCTCCGTAAACTGCTGGCGAATGGGTACTACTACCCTTGCCATGCTGCTTTGCAAAAATGCTTGAAAAATCATATCGTCGCTTTCTGTTTGCATCAGGCTTGCCCAATCGCATTTATCTGCCCAATAGTATGCATAAAATAAGTACGACATTATTTGCCAATCTATGGCTTGCTCAAAAAACTTTACTTGTGCAGCGTATGCAGCAAAATCTGGCGTTTGGTTTACCTGTGGTATTTTATATAAATCGCACGCATTTTGGTCAGTATAATTTTTCTTCCCTTGTGCTCTGCAAAATGGTTTCATTATCATTTCTATGCATATGCGCTTTAGCTCACGCTCCTCTATAAGCCTGTTCATTGCAGGGTTGGTTCTTTTTACTTCTTTGCTACCAGCTACATCATCTTTTGTTTGTTGTGCAAGCCAATCGTTGTAATCTGCCAATAAACTTTTGTAAGCAGTTTCTAATTTTTGGTAGCAGATTTCTTGCCACTCATCAAACTTTGCTACTGTAAGCTTGCACCTTATTTCTACATAAGTGGTACAGCTATTTATTTTTCGGTAATCAAAATTTATATCGATACTATTGGTATATTTTGTAGAAAAAACGCCGTTAAACGAACGACTTACATCTCTTTTTCTACCATTAGGCAAACCATCTATCAAAAAACTTAAACTACCAACATCTACTTTAAAATAAGCAGAACTACCAGAGCTTCGAGTATAATTCATATCTACATTGGTTACCGTTTCATTGGCTTCATAAAATGGTTCTATCGCCATGGTTTCGCTATAGCTTTTAGAATTATTATCGCTTGGCCTTGGCATTGGTGGAAGAATAGATTTGCTTACAATTTTATTTTCTTCTAATGGAGTTTCAAGTGTTACATTATAATACGTTGCTAGGCTAGCATAATTTTCTCTGGTTATGTTTTCTTTAGAGTTTATAGCAAAATCTGGTAGCGATTTTGGTTTTACTTTTGGTTGGTTAGGGTTTGGCGTGCCATCTTTTGGTACATATTTAAGTATGGTTTTATAAAATGTAGCTGGTTCGGGTACCATAAATTCTACCATTAATCTCTTGCCATAGTTTACCAATCGGTTTTTATAAATAATATCCACCCATCTGTAAATACCTGTTACGTGTTTATCTCCAAGTCTATTGTCAAAACCATGTTTGTTATTTTCTTCAAATTCTTTTATAATCTTCGATGTTCTTTTCTCAGATGTTTTTTGCAATATTCTTTCTAATGCTCTTTTGGTAACATCTTCGGCATATGTCTTTGCTTCATTATTAGCATTTGAAGAAGAATTGTTTGTTGCAAAATTTCCAAAAGCATTTACATCTATTCTTGCATTGCCTATTTTGCCTGAAACACCAACAGACCCCCCAAAACTAGTGCTCCTATCTTGTTGTAATACCGATGCCACCTCTGTATTTATTTCATTTCTGCTAGAGGTAGTTGTATCGGTTAAGTTTTCTACTTCCGTTTCCCTACTCGTTTCTACTGTATTTTCTGTTCGCATAAAATTTCTAGTAGAACGTTCCTTATATTCTTTGGCCATTACATTTTCTATATGTGATACTTCGCCGGGCACATAGCAACATACTTCTTGCTCTACTCGTCTAAAATCTGCTATACCTAAGTTTTGTACACCATCCATGGTTGCACCACATTCAGCAAATTTATTTCTTCTCAATTGTTCGAGTATAGCTGCCGGTATTTCAATTTTTATATCCGTAAGTTTTGTTATTCTTTTTTCTGCAAGTGCTATTACATTATTTATAACATGGTTTACAATTAGCATTTGTGTTACACCCTGCCTTACATAACTAGACTGCTGTGTAAAAATTTGGTAGTACAATTCTTGAAAAAGTTGAGCCACTTCTACTTGTGTGAGCGGACTTACAAGTTCTACCGATTGGTTGTATACTTCTTGTACAGTGCTTTTGTTTTTAAAAACTTTATTGGCAAAATCATAAAAACTAGCATTTACATTTCTTAGCTCTTGGTAAGTAAGACTATTGCTAAGCGTAGCTATTTTATCTTCAAAAGTTTCTACACTTTTTTTGCTAGCCGTTTTGGTAAGCAACGAGGCTGTTTTACTTTCCAAAAAATTATCGTCTATCACAAAACGAATATTTTTCTCTTCTTGTTTTAAATGTTCGGGACTACGGTAAGTAATAAAACTGAACAATTCTGTTTTAATTGGTAATTTGTCTGGTACTCCTCTCATATTGATTTGTTTTAAAAGTTATAAAAAATTTAAGAACGTATTTTTTAGTAACCAATATTATGAAGAAGTTTTTAAACAATTTTTAGGTAAAACACTACAAGACAAAAATTTAACATTTATAATAAATAATCGATTTTTTTATTCAACAATAAAATAAAACAGTAAGGTATTATTTGTTTATACGAGGCGTTAGATGTGTTTTAAAACAATAAATTGAAATGTGCAATGTAGTCTGCATTGCACTAACAATAAAATAAACCAACAGAAAATTATAGCAAAAATTGAATTATTCAAATCCCTCTCACCACCTTCCCCACCACCCCAAACTCATACCCCTTACCCACCAAATAATTTTGCAATTTACTTTTCTTTACAAAAATATTTTTTTCCCCTTTCAAGGTTTTTAGTTTATCGGAAACAAGTTTTGCAAGTGTTTTTTCATAATCCTCATCCGAAATACTAGCCAGTGCTTTTTTTATACAATAGGCACTTACCTGCTTTTGAGCCAACTCATATTTTATTTTGGTTTTACCCCATTGTTTTATGCGAAATTTGCCCCCAGCAAAGGCAATGGCAAAACGCTCTTCGTTTAGGTAGTTTTCTTCTATCAATTGGCTTATTAATTCCTCTACTTCATTCTTATACAAGCCATATCCATAAAGCTTTTGCTTCACTTCGGCATGGGCACGCTCTTGGTAGGCGCAATAGTGTTTTATCTTTCTAAAAGCCGCTTCTGTACCTATATTTTTTGTTTCAAATGCCATTTGTAGGCAAAAATGTGAATTTAATGGGGTAAAACATAAATCTTTTTTGGTTTCAATCTTTTATCTTTGGCAATCTTAAAAGAATAATATGAAGTTTATCGTTTCTTCTTCAGCCCTGCTGAAACAACTGCAACAAATTAGTGGCGTTATTAATGCCAATACCGTTTTGCCCATTTTAGAAGATTTTTTGTTTGAAATAGACAAAGGCAAACTAACCGTAACGGCTACCGATTTGGAAACCGTTATGAAAATACATTTGGATATTGAAGCCAAAGAAAGCGGTAGAATTTGCATACCTGCAAAAATTTTGTTGGATTCACTAAAAAATATTCCAGAGCAGCCGCTTACATTTAATATAGATAAAAACTTTGGTGTAGAGCTTACGAGCGATAATGGTAAGTATAAAGTAATGGGCGAAAACCCAGATAATTTTCCAAAAGAACCAGCGGCTGATGATGCCAATAGTTTTACCATGACATCTACAGGATTGGTAACCGCTATCAACAAAACCATTTTTGCGGTAAGTAGCGATGATCTTCGCCCTGCTATGACGGGTGTATTTTTTGAGCTAGATAAAACAGGAATTAGTTTTGTAGCTACCGATGCGCATCGTTTGGTAAAATATACTCGTACCGATGTAAGCTGTCCACAAAAAGATACGTTCATTGTTCCAAAAAAACCATTGAACCTTTTAAAATCTGCATTACCAGATAACGAAGATGAATTAACGCTTTCTTACAACAGCAATCATTTATTTGTAAAACATGGTGGTACAGAGTTGGTTTGTCGTTTGATAGATGCACGTTTTCCAGATTATAAAGTAGTAATACCTACCGATAATCCGTATGTACTTACCGTAAATCGCAGCGATTTTCAAGGTGCACTTCGTCGTGTGAGTGTATTTAGCAACAAGAGTACAAACCAAGTGGCACTTACCATTAGCGGCAATGAGCTGCAGTTGGCAAGTCAAGATGTGGACTTTAGTTTTGAAGGAAACGAGCGCATGGCATGTACCTACGATGGCGAAGATTTAGCCATAGCCTTCAACGCAAAATTTTTAATAGAAATGCTAAACGGTGCAGAAACTGCCGATATAAATGTAGAGCTAAGCACGCCTACAAAAGCAGGTATCATTAAGCCAAGCGAGCAAGAGCCAAACGAAGAATTATTGATGTTGGTAATGCCTTTGATGTTGAACAATTAAAATGTAGGTTGTGTCTAACACCTAATAAAAATACTAAAAAGTATTAGACAGTTGCCAGGTGTCTGACACATTTTTAAAATCCGCAAAGCGTAATTGTTTTGCGGATTTTTTTGTGCAATATTTTTTGTGCTCTCGTCATCAAGCAAGTATCAGCAATAGTTCGGTCTCCTTCGCTGTTCCGTATATATGTGCATGCGTACGCCCGCTATCTCGGTCACGCATGCACACATATACATCGCTCAGTCCACCGCAGCTCTTCAGCATTTTATCTTTTTTCAACTTTTATTATGCGATAGATTATGCATTTTATTTGTGAACATTGGTGTAATTCGTGGCTAAAAAAAATAAAACATTTTGCCAATGTTCCATTTTAAGTTAACTTTGTCCAGAACAAGTAAGTATGGAACAAATAAGAGAACTTGTATTTTACCGACACTATTTTCAAGCTTTTTTTGATGCACAAACATTAAAGACTAAAGAAAAAATTGATTACGTGCTTTTTGTACTCACACATGCTGACAGAGTACCCGAGAAGTTTTTGAAGCACATAGAAACTGAGAAAGGACTCTATGAAATAAGGGTTGAAGTAGGCAATAATATTTTTAGAATTTTTTGCTGCTTTGATAAAGGAAAGATTGTTGTTTTATTTAATAGCTTTCAAAAAAAGACTCAAAAAACACCTAAGCAAGAAATTGAAATGGCAAATAAATTAATGAAAGAATATTTTGATAATAAATAATATTACCATGGCAACGAAAAAAAATAATATAACAACTTTTGAAGAGCACTTAGAAAAGCAATATGGCAAACGTGGTACCCAAAAACGAACCGAGTTTGAAATTAAGGCCAAGGCATTTTTAATTGGTGAAGTTATTAAAGATGAAAGAAAAATAGCAAAGCTTACACAAGAGCAACTTGCCGATAGAATTGGTTCTAAGAAAAGCTTTATTTCTAGAATTGAGAATGGACATACAGATATTCAACTCTCAACTTTATACAGACTTCTCGAGTTTGGTTTAGGAAAAAAAGTTGAGCTTTCTGTTAAATAAAAACACTTCGTATTATTAATATGGGTTGTGCATTTTATACCTGAAAACTAGTACGATAGTGGCTATAAAGATACTAACTTGCTAATACAAAAATAATTTTATGCCACGCATTGCAGGAGAAGCTACTCAAAAAAACACAAAAGGAGAAATTACACACATTACCATAGATGTAAAAAAGCATAAAGAATTTGTTGCGCCCATGCTTGCACAACTAAGTGTAAAAGAGAAAACCAAATTTGAAAAAGATTGGAAGAGAGGAATAAGTATTGAGGAAGCAAGAAAAAGGTCTTTACAATTTATTGACAAAATTTGGAAGAAGTAGCTCTGTTGTAAGTAGCAATTCAAATTTATGATTTCATTTATACAATTCCTCAAACAAGAATACAAGTTTATTTCCAACATTAAATAGAGCACCCCACCAAAAATTATAAATATGAATTTTAAAAAAATAGCTTCTTACGATAATTTTATGGTGGCCAATATGACATTAGGTATGCTGGAAGAGAATGGCATAAACTGTCATTTAAAAGATGAAAACATTGTAACCATAGACCCATTGCTAAACCCCGCAGTTGGCGGTATAAAGCTAATGGTGGCTGATGTTCAATATGAGCGAGCCCTTACCATACTAAAAGATGCAGAAACGAATTACATACAACAAATACCTTGTAAAATTTGTAAGAAGAATACGTTAACAATGGAAGAAAAAATAAATAACCCAACAACATTTTGGGGGAAACTAAAAAATCAGATAGCTTACGGACAAACAGAAACCTATCAAAAATTGTATCGTTGTAGTACTTGTAATAATTTATTTTCAGAACTTCCACTTACAATCTAGCACATGAAATGAGCCATAACAAAAAGTTGATACTAACCAAAATGTTCATAGGCGAATAATCCCGAAACTTCGGGAGCTAAAAACAATAAAAATGAACACATGAAAATCATAGCCATGATACCGGCACGATATGCCGCTACAAGATTTCCTTATAAACTTATGCAGCCATTGGGCGATAAAACGGTTATTCGTA
>JANOZW010000293.1:0-10363 GCA_031429575.1 Ferruginibacter sp. | reverse complement strand
CCATCAATTACATATAATGGACTAGAACCTCCAGAAATTGAACCCGTGCCTCTTATTGTTACACTAGTGTTGTTTCCTGGTTGACCACTTGAAGTTTGTGCCAATAAGCCAGGAGCTCTACCCTGCAATATCTGATCAAATGATCCAACTGGTTGGTTTTTCAATTGTCTTTCAGAAATTTTTGATGCTGCACCTGTAAACTCCGATTTTTTTACTCTACTAAGACCTGTTACTACTACGTCATCTAAAGTTTTGTCTCTACCTACAAGAATCACAGAAACTTGTGTACCGCGTATTGACAATTTTTTAGTTTCAAAATTTACATCGCTAAAGGTTAAGGATTTTACATTTTCAGATACCTTAATTTGATAATTACCTTCCTTATCAGTTCTTGTACCTCCTTTATTGTCGGAGGCTGTTACCGAAGCCCCTTCAATCGGTGCTCCTTTTTCATCTGTTACTCGCCCACTAATGGTACGATCTTGTGCTCCTGCCCCTAGTACAAAGCCTAGTGCAACCAGCATGGTTAAAATTACTTTTCTCATTGTTTAATTTTAGTTAAGTGTCGCAAATATATAATACATGTTGTTATTATGATAAGGTTATGACAACTTTTTTTTAACAAATGCTGCGTTTGGTAAGGAATGTAGCGTTATTTTTTTGAAAATAACAATAACAATATCGGTAATAAAACCAAATTGGTTGCCGTAGCGGTAAGCAATGTAACTGAGGTAAGCCAGCCTAATGCAAATGTGCCGCCAAAACTACTGGCGCAAAAAATTATAAAACCTGCAGTGAGAACCAACGATGTATATATAATGCTTAATCCTGTTTGATATATGGTTTGTTTTACAGAACTGTCTACATCGTTGTTGTTTTCGGGTAGTATTTGCTTGTAGTTTACTAAAAAACGAATAGTAATGTCTATAGCTATGCCTAGTGCTACGCTAAAAATAAGTACGGTAGATGGTTTAAGTGGTACACCTGCCCAGCCCATAATACCCGCAGTAATGAGTAAAGGGATAAGGTTGGGTATAAGTGAGCATAGCAATATTCTAAATGATTTAAATAAAAAAAGCATGCAAATGGCTATTAATAAAAATGCCCAAAATATACTTTCTTTCAATCCATTAATAATGTACTTACTTCCTTCTAAAAAAGTAATGCTAGTACCTGTGAGGGTTACTTTATAACTACTATCAAACAATTCGTTGCTGCGTTTTTCAATTTTATTAAGAAGAATTGGTAAGGCTTGCGTACCCACATCAGCCATGTTCACACTTATGCGTGTACTCTGCGAAGCGCTGTCCATAAAAGAGCGCATGGTTTTTGTAAAATTGTTTTGTGTGCCAGCACTGTCTTTGGTTGGGCGTAAATATTCACCTACAAATGCACCGTCGTACATATTGGGCAAAGCATAATTTATGCTATCGCCTTCGTAAAAACCTTGTTTTGCAAATTTTAATCCTTCTGCTAAACTTAGTGGGTTGTTCATTTCCTTTTGCGCAGCTATAAATTGAGAGAGTGAATCTACTTTTTCAAAAGTTTGTAATGCCTTCATGCCGCTCAAGCCTCTTCGTTTTTTTGCGTCCACCATTATTTCCAATGGCATTATGCCTCTAAAGTTTTTTTCAAAATATTTTAGGTCGGTATATATTTTATCTTTCTTTGGTAAATCATCTACAATATATGCTACCGTTTTTAACCGCATGATACCAACAACCGCAATTAATAAAATAACAGCTGTTGCAATCAACACTTTTTTCCTATAAACAAATACCCATTTTTCTAATGTATTTAAAACATTTGCTATGGTATTATTGTACAAATATTTTAGTTGGTTTTTACCAGGTGTGGCCAATAAGCTTAATGCAGATGGTAGCAATAAGAAAGAAACAAAAAATATCATCATAATACTAATACCTGCTACTACACCAAATTCTTTTAGCACGGCACTTTTTGTAAATGCAAATACCACAAACCCAATAGCAGCGGTGATATTACAAAACAAGGTTACCACGCCCATTTTGCTTACCATGGCTATCAGCGCATTATTTTTCCTTTCGGTTAGTAATATATTTGCTTCATCTTTTACAAACGAAGTGTGGTATTTATTTATAAAATATATACAATTTGGAATGCCAATTACCACCACCAATGAAGGTATTAATGCGGTAAGCAATGTAATTTCGTAACCGCATAAATAAATGGTGGCTACTGTCCAAATAACCCCAATTAAAACAACCGCAAGTGAGAGCAATGTTGTACTTACAGAACGAAAAAAGAGAAGCAAAATCAACACACTTAAACCAAGCGATGCAAACAAAAACAGTTTCATTTCTTTTTGTATTCTATCGGCTACCATGGTGCGAATAAGTGGTAAGCCGCTGGCATGCGTTTCTATTTTTGTAGTTGTTTCAAAACTTTGTAAAGCTGTATTTATTTGTGCTATTACTTGTGTGCGCTCTTTTGTGGCCAACACATCTTTGTTTATACGCACTGCCATTAAATAGCAATTGGTTTCGCTATTGTACAACCTGTTTTTATAAAAAGGCAGGTTGTAAAATGCAGCCTGAGCACTGTGTAATTCTTCTTGTGTATTTATTACTTCGGGGAAGTTTTTTACCGTGTTTAGTTTTTCTGTTTCTACAATTTTTATCAAATTAAATGAGCTTGGTACGCTCAATACATCTTCTACTGCGGCAATGTTTTTAAGGCTTTTGTATAATTGTTGGTAGGCTTTAAAATTGGCAAGCGTAAACAAGTCTTTGGTTGTAACGCCTACCACTAGCATGTTTCCATCATCGCCAAACTTTTGTTTGAAGAGTTGATAGTCTTGATACTTTTCATTTTCAGTGGGTATGGCTTTAGAAAATTCGTAGCTCAGTTTTACCTTGCTAGCGTAGTATCCCATTACAATTGTGGTAACCAATAAAAAAACTAAACAGATAAATCGGTTTTTTATTACAAACTTTGCTAGTTGATGCCACATAATATTATCTTTTGTAAATTTTTTGCAAAGAAAGAATAAAATAAATAAATAGCGTAGAAATTAAACACATAGGAGCATAGGCACATAGAAACACATAGAAAAAACCATGTTTAAAACAAGAGCTATTATATTGCGCAGCATAAAGTACGGGGAAACTAGCCTTGTGGTAACCGCATTTACCGAGTTATTTGGCGTGCAAACCTATATGGTAAATGGTGTGCGTACTTCAAAAAAAACTGGGCTAAAAGCTTCTTTATACCAGCCTGCATCTGTGGTAGATATGGAAGTATATCACAACGAAAAAAGTACGATGCATCGTATTAGAGAGTGCAACCGTGCACATGTATTTACACATATACTTACAGATGTGGTGAAAAATAGCATTGCCGTTTTTATGATGGAGTTATTTAATAAACTATTAAAACAACCTGAGCAGAACAGCGATTTATTTTATTTTTGTGAAGATGTGTTGTTGCAATTAGATGAAGCTCCTGCAAAAGTAGCGGCCAATTTCCCTTTATTTTTTTCCTTACAACTCAGTCATTTTTTTGGTTTTAAAATAGATGATAATTATGCTGAAGACACGCCGTATTTGGACTTGCAAGAAGGCAATTTTGTAGCAGAAAAACCGCATCATACTTATTTTTTAGAAGGAGAGAATGCACAACTTACCGCAGAGTTATTAAAAATAATGGTACCCTCAGAATTGAATGAACTACAATTGAACCATCTTAAGCGAAGGGAATTGTTACAAAAATATATGGAATATTATGCATTACATATGCATGATTTTGGGGTGATGAAGACGCTGGTGGTGATGCAGGAGGTGTTGGGGTAGGGAGCCCCACCTATCCTTGCCGAAGGAAAGGGAAATATACGAGACCGAAATGAAGATTGAAAAACATTTCGATTTTCCTTTTATACTGTACAACTCATAAAAATGAGCAATCATTTAGCTTTAAAGATTTTATAGCATTTAAAGTTTAAAACATTGTTCGTGTTATAAATATTTTCTGCTGTTTATTTCTGTAAGTAGCTATTTTGCCCCGTTAGGGGCTACCTATTTGTAATAAATAAACCACTATGTACCATTTGCTCCGTAGGAGCTACCCTTGGTATTGAGGAAGGCTTTAAACTTTGATAAATCAATGTAACAACCCGTAAAAGATTTTAACTTGATATCTGTCATAAACTATTATTAGCAAATAACTATTTGGTAGCTCCTACGGAGCAAATGGTATCTCATTGTTTGAGTGGTTACAAATAGGTAGTCCCTAACGGGACATATATACAGACACTTTATAAAAAACATGCTACCGTTTATACTTACGATGGATTAAATAAGCAATTATTTAATTTGTGCTTTACACATTTTTACAAGGTGAGAAGTATGAGTACCCATCAAACTGCTACACTTACAAATTAATTTATTTCTTTAAAAGATTTTTTACCTTTTTGCATGGCTTCTTCAATATCAAAATCATCTTGCAAGCCAATCCAAAATTTTGCAGAGTTATTAAAATAAAGAGAAAGGCGTAAGGCTGTATCTGCAGAAATTCTTCTTTTGCCTTTTACAATTTCTGAAATTCTTGTTTGAGGAATTTTTAGATCTTTGGCAAGTTTATATGCTGAAATTTCCATTTCATCTAAAAATTCTCCTTTTAAAATTTCTCCCGGGTGAATATTTTTTAATTTTCTCATTTTAATTTTAAATATCATCCGGTTTAAACCCAATTCTTTTCCTTGGTTCTTGAGGTGTGTTTATTAGTTTTTTCAGCACACTAAAAATTGTTTTTATATCCTCATCGTGGGCCGTAAGTTTCTTCTCTATTTTCTGCATTTGGAGTAAAATGTCTTTATTGGTAGCAATCATTTCTTTCATTTTTGCAAAAATTCTTATTATTTCAATGTTCACATCAATTGCGGTGTCACTACCCAAAACACTTGATAACATTGAAACACCTTGTTCAGTAAATGCCATTGGCATATACCTAGTACCTCCCCAACTTGAGGTGCCAATTTGGCTCCTCAAGTCCTCAAATTCTTTTTTCGTAAGTTCAAACATAAAGTCTTTGGGAAACCTGCGCATATTTCTTTTTACCTGCCTTTTCAATTGCTTTGTTTCTACATTGTAAAGTTCTGCCAAATCAAAATCAAGCATTACTTTTTTATCTCTCAATAAATATATTTTGTTTATTACTTTTTCATCAAGGATTGGAGAAATTTTTACTGTTTTAGCCATAGTTAGTTTTTGAATGATAGTTTGAAATTATGAAAACAATTTAAAATTTTATTAAAAAACTCTTTTGGTTTCCATCTCTTTTATCAAAACAACTCCCGCTTTTTTCCCTTTTTCAAAGCTACCCAATACACCCTCCAACCCCAATGCCTTTGAACCATTCATCGTAGCCCATTGCAGTATTTTTTCTAACAAAATATCTGGAAACTTTTTTTGTATCGTTTTTATTTCTTCAAAAATATTGAGTTGTGTATTGCTTGCATAACTATCTGTACCGAGTATAATATTGCAATTGTTTTTTATCATCAGTTCTATTGGTGGCAATGTATTTTCAATATACAAATTTGCATTTGGGCAAAGGCAGAAGTACATTTCTTGGGTGGCAGAAAATTGATTTGCAAAGGCAATATCTTCTTCATTTGTAAAACTATTGTGTACAGAAATTATTTTTTTTGCATGGTACAATTGTGGCAACCATGTTTGTAAACTGCTTTTATTGGTTGGTGAAAAAGTTGAAATATCTATACCTAAATTTTCGTACAATCTTAAAAAATCGCCTGTTTTGTTTTGTAAAAATTCGTTTTCAAAAAGTGTTTCTTGATTGTGTATGCTTAGTATTTCGCCTATGGAATTTTCATTTATTAATTGAAATAATTTTGAGGAAACAGAATATGGGGCGTGGGGGGTAAAAGCCCCCCTAAATCCCTCCGAGAGTGGGAATTGGGAGTCTGAATAATTTGTAGCTTGTAATTCTTTCGAAAATTGCTCATAAACATTTTTTATTTCATCAAATCTTTTTTGTGCAATGTCTTCATTAAAACCACTTACCTCTATAAAATTATGCCAGTGCAATTTGCTGTCTTTTTTTAAAAAAATAGAATCGGTGGTATTGCAAATATCTCCCACAGCTACTGTGCCACTGTTGTACAATTCTTCTTCGGCAAGGCGCATGGCATTTTGCTTTATTTCTTCATCTGCGCCACGGAGTTTTAAAATGCTTAAAATAAAATCTACCAAGCCAGTACCCTGAGGAATTTGGTTTTTTAAGTGGCTCAACTCTATATGACAATGTGCATTTACAAACCCTGGGCATAGTATTCCATCTAAATGCTGTACATCTTCTCCCGCATCATTTTCATTAATAATAGCTTCAATTGTGCCATCGGCTTGGGTTATAAGCACTTTATCTGCGCCTACAAATTGGTATCCATCAAAAATATTATGGCCTTTTATTTTTCTGTATTGCATGGTAATTTGATAAAACGTAATTTTGCGCTCTTTTTAAGTTGCAGAATTAAAGATGAATCCCTACGCAAACATAGGGACAAGCAAAGATACGATGTATCCCGAAAGCATTCGGGACGACGCCCCGTACGAAAACATAGGGATAAGTAATGAAGCTGAAAATAGCTATGTTTTTATTTGGACAATAAAACATAGTTTTTTGTAAAAAATTATTAATAACAAAAATAGTTTGAAATTATTAGGCGTAAATCTTAATACTCAATACTAATATCTAAATACTATGCTGGATAAATTAGATGCCATAAAAGCAAAGTTCGACGACTTAAGTGTAGCACTTACAAACCCTGAGATTGTGAGCGACAATAAGCGTTTTAGTGCTTTGAGCAAAGAATACAGAAGTCTGGAAAAAGTAGTGCTGGCTCGTAATGCATACTTGAAAACGAAGGATGATATTGAGTTTAACAAAGAAGTACTCAATAGCGACGATGCGGAAATGCGAGACATGGCCAAACTCGAATTGCCAGAATTAGAAGCACAAAAAGAAGCGCAAGAAAAGGCATTGCGCAATATGCTTATACCAAAAGATCCGTTTGATGAAAAGAATGCTATTTTGGAAATACGGGCAGGTACTGGTGGAGATGAGGCTTCGCTTTTTAGTGGCGATTTACTGCGCATGTATTTGAAATATTTTGAGAAAAAAGGCTGGAAAGCCACATTGCTAAGCGAAAGTGAGGGAACAGTTGGCGGCTACAAAGAAGTACAAGTAGAAGTTACTGGTGATGATGTGTATGGTCTTTTGAAATTTGAAAGTGGTGTGCATCGGGTACAACGTGTGCCAGATACGGAAGGCAGCGGACGTGTACATACGAGTGCTGTTACGGTGGCCGTTATGCCCGAGGCGGAAGAAGTAGATGTGGAAGTAAAAGAAAGTGATGTGAAAATGGAAACTGCCCGAAGTGGTGGTGCCGGTGGGCAAAACGTAAACAAAGTAGAAACAAAAGTTTTTCTTACCCATAAACCTACGGGAATTGTGGTAATGTGTCAAACGGACCGTTCACAGCTTGGTAACAGATTGAAAGCCATGGAAATGCTTCGTACAAGGTTGTATGAAGCAGAAGTGAAAAAAGTGGAGGAAGCTACTGCTCATTTACGTAAAAGCTTGGTAAGCACGGGTGATAGGAGTGCTAAGATAAGAACCTATAATTTTCCTCAGGGGCGTGTAACTGATCATCGTATTGGTATGACGGTGTATAATTTGGATTCAGTTTTGAATGGAGAAGTGGGTGAATTTATAGAAGCTTTGCAATTTGCTGAAAATGCTGAAAAATTAACCACACAAGATTCATAAGTATTTTTTTATTTTTAAAAAATATTATTCGCTTATAAACAAATAATTAGCCGCTTTTAGCGGCTTTTTTAGTACAATAAATATTGCCATTATCAAATATTTAACATTGAAATGCCATTTTTGGCATCGGATTTGCAAATAGGTCTATATAACAACGAAATAAATAATTAAAGATTCTCATAAGCAGTTAGTTTTGGTAAACAGCCCCCGTTTCTACGGGGGCTTCTCTTTTGGATACATTTAAAAAAGTCGCAAGGGTTGTCAACCTTGATGGTAATTTCAAAATAAATGCATTGCAGAAAGGTTGACAACCCTATTTGCAAACTGCGACACTTTTAATTACACCCTCTTTTTTTAGAAATATTTTATTAGCAAATTGATGATTACATTTACAGAAACGTATTAAATTTTTTAGATTTTAAATTATTTATTATCAATTATTAAATTATCTATTACTCATGTTATTCGATTTATCTAAACCACTTGCCATAGGCAGCGACCATGCAGGCTTTGAATATAAAGCAAAACTTATTAATTATTTAAGAGATGAAAAAGGCGTAGCCTTGAGAGATTTTGGAACGTACAGTGCTGATTCTGTTGACTATCCTGATTTTGCTCATCCTTTAGCCAATGCTGTAGAAAGCAAGGAATATAGTTTTGGTATTTTACTGTGTGGTAGTGCCAATGGTGTGGCTATATCTGCCAACAAGCATGCGCATATTCGTGCAGCTATTTGTTGGGAAAACGAAATAGCCTCCCTTGCACGCATGCACAACGATGCAAATATACTTTGTATTCCTGCTCGGTTTGTGACGCTAGAAGTAGCAAAGCAAATGATAGATAATTTTATTGCTACCGCATTTGAAGGTGGAAGACATGCAACAAGGGTAGATAAAATTGCTATTACGTAAAATCTTAAATAATGGCGCAGGGTAAATATTTTAATTGGATGACATCTTAAAAGGCTGTTCAAAGAACTGTTCTGTTCCCTTTACACCATTGTCAAACAAAAATCTTTTTTCTTTTACGCTCATCTTTTTTACTACAGGGCTTATATCGCCATAGCTAATATATATTGTTCTGCCTTTTTCATTTTCTAAATTAGGGTATTTTCTTTCCATGCCCTCCATCATTAAATTGCCATAAGCATTCATATAGTCGCCTATTTTTTTAGGGCGATAAGGCGCTATATCTAAAGAATTTATTTTAAAAGAATCTATTTGTGCCTGGCGCTCCAATTTTATGCCCAAAGTTTGACTATTAAAAACAAGGTCGTTGGAAAGTAGTGGCTGTCCACCCTTTTTACAGCTATCAAACATACAAATAGGATAATTGCAAAGCATACCACCATCTACATAATAATTTATAAAAGAACTTGTATCTCCTTTTTCAATTTTTTGAAGAGAATCGTTTAATGCAATGGGTGTAAAATAAAGTGGTATGCCGCCACTAATACGTACAGCGGTTGCCAATGAAAAATTAGGGGTGTTTTTATAAGAAAATATTTCTAGTCTTTGTCTGCTAATATTTGTACCTGTACAATATAAATCTTTGTATGATTTGTTTTGCAATTTCATGCTGTGTAGCTCACTAAAAGTAAGGTCTGCATTTCCTGTTTTAGCGAGCAACATTTGTCTAAGCCATTGCTCATATTTATCGCCCTTGTACACACCAAATTTTCTTTTAAATCTTCTATACTTTCCTATAATTCCTCCTTTACCATCATTAAAGTTTTGAAAAGGCAGCGACATCATTATACTATCTATTTCTGCTGCATTGTAACCAACGCTTACCATTAATCCGCCAATTGCACCAGCGGATGAGCCCGCCACGTTTTCAATATTTTGTAAAATGCCTTTTTCTTCCAATACTTTAAAAGCCCCTGCATAAGCTATTCCCCTTATGCCGCCACCTTCTAAGGCAAGGTTTTTATAACTTGTAAGGGGTTGGCAAAAACTGCAAAGGGGCAATAATAGAAATAAAAGTATTTTCATGTGCGCAAAAATACTAATGTAAATGCCAGATACTGTTTTAATAACGTTAAATAACATCGCTTGCCAGCAATACTTGCCATGCATCCGTTATATTACCGTCATTTAATAAAATGGCTGCAAGTTTATGTATTTCAGTTTCCATTTCTTGTGGGTCTAGGCTGAAATACTGTACAATTTGTTTAAGTGTATCGTTTTCAAAATTTGGATCTACCACTGGCATATCGTGTACGTTGGCTAACTGGCCTAAGTGATTGCCAGATAAAATTTTACTATTGCGAATAGCAGCGGGCAATGCATCTACACCAATACCTAATTGTACATTTGGTTTGGCTACTTTAAAAAGATTTGTATTATCTACTTTACAATACCAATCGCCACCAAGGCGAGCTACATGGTTTATTTTTGTTTGATCTATTTTTTTATTTTCATCTAATATACTTTCGTCTATATGCATACAAAGCACTTCGCAAATAACCAAATTACCAGCACCGCCTTCTGTACCAAGCGGTTTTACTTCTATCACTTTACATTCTAATTGAACTTTG
>JANOZW010000292.1:0-21531 GCA_031429575.1 Ferruginibacter sp. | reverse complement strand
GTTTTGTTGTTGGCTACGCTCTTTATCTCTACGCTTACGGGTAGTTTTTTCCAAACTTTTCAAACTTATTTGCCCTACAATATCTGCATACTCTGGTTCTATTTCTTTTGGCTTGCTGGTGGCTACTTCTGCTACTTCTAGTTCTTCTGGTTTTATGCCATCACGGTTTTGTGCTTTTATCTTTTTTACAGTTTCTAGCGATAATGGATGATGGTTTCCGCCACCTGCCATGGAGTACCACATGAGGTTTTTAAAAATATCTTTCTTTACCAAAAATGCCCTACCCTTTGCTGTTTCTAATGTATCCGCATCGGTAGGGAAAAATTGTAACGCATCCATGTATGTATCTAACTCAAAATTTAAACAACATTTTAAACGCCCACATTGGCCGCTTAATTTTGTTTGGTTGATGCTTAAATTTTGATAACGGGCTGCATTTGTATTTACACTTTTAAAATCGGTAAGCCATGTAGCGCAACACAACTCACGGCCGCAAGAGCCTATGCCGCCTACTTTTCCTGCCTCTTGGCGTGCACCTATTTGGCGCATTTCTACTTTTACTTTAAACTCTCCTGCGTATAATTTTATGAGTTCACGAAAATCTACCCTGTCGTCTGCTATGTAAAAGAACGTGGCTTTTCTGCCATCAGCTTGTACTTCTACTTCTGCCATTTTTAATTCTAAATTTAATACACGAGCCATAGCACGACTGCGTATGAGCACTTGCGCTTCACGGGCTTTGCTTTCTTGCATTTTGGCAAGGTCGCTTTCAGTAGCACGGCGTAGTATCTTTTTTATATCGGGGCTTTTTTCGTCGATATTGTTTTTCTTTAATTGCAAACGTACTAGCTCGCCGGTAAGATTTACCATACCTACATCAAAACCGTTTACGCCTTCTAGGGCAACCATTTCGCCTTTTTCAAAATAATGTAGGGTGGTATTTTTAAAGTAATCTTTGCGGCTACCATTGTTGAAACTTATTTCTACAATTCTGCAATTACTTTCGGGGTCTGCAAAGGGTAGGTTTGCCAACCAATCGTGTACATTCATTCTGTTACAAGCACCTGTACTGCAACTGCCCTTGCTTTGGCAACCGCCTGGTGTTCCTGTTCCGCAACTTCCACAAGCCATTTTATATATTTTGAATCTCACTGTTATTGAGTGAGATAAGTTGATGAAAAATTGTTAATCTTAGACACATATTTGCCAATCAAAAAAATGTGCTTTTATATATTTATTCTGTTGCTAATTTCTTTATATTTTCAATTGTAAGTCCTGTACTTGAGGCTACATCTTCTAAGGAAATTCCTAACTTTAAAAGGTTTTTTGCTATTTTCTCTTGCATTTCTTGTTGCATTTTTTTATGCTCTTCCTCTAGCTCTCTTTTCCCTTTTTCCAAAGCTCTTTTTGTTAACAAAGCCCATTTTCCTCTTTCATCTTGCTCTCTCATAAAAACATAATCATAAGCTTCTAACTCTAGCTTTGTCCAATTGTGTTTATCTGCATCTTCGTAAGCAAGTTTTAAACCTTTATCTCGAGTAATTTCTGGAATTACATTTATATTCTCAGCATTTTTTATAAAATAAACCCATTGTTCAATAATCGAATTTAATTCATTTTCTTTTTTATTAAACTTTGGTAATTCTATAAAATTAAACTCAATGTCTTTTATGAGTTGCTCACCTGTAACCACATCTGTTATAGAATGCCTGCTTATATAACTTGGGTTTTGGGTAACTGTAAAATCTAAAATTCCAATAAAATAAGTTGGGTTTAATTTTTCATAATCATCCCCTCTTTCTATTTGTGCCGAATAACTTTTTGATGCATAATATAACACTCGTTTATCAAAACCTTCTACATCGGCTACTTGCATTTCTACAATATAAGTTTTATCATTTTGGTCTTTTGCTTTTACATCTACAATGGTAACTTTTCCACCTCGTATAGCAGGAAGTTGATAGGGTGTTAAAATATCAACATCTACTATGATATTCTCATTTTCAAATAATAAAACAGCATTTAGAAAAGAAATGAGTACTTCTTTCCTATTTTCATTCCCGAATATTTTACGGAAAGCTACGTCGTTTGTTACATCTACGAATTTCATATTGCAATATATAACAGGTAAACATTTTCCTTTAAAAAGCATTTTCCTATTAATTGTAGCGGTTTGAATTTGCCATACTACGTGGAAAAAGCTAAATAGTAGTACCAAAGATGAAATGTGAGACGCCACCGAAGCTGAATATTGCTGCTTCTTTGTTTGGTCAACAAAAATCAAATTTGTAAAATTTGTTTTTAACCTATTGTATCAAAATTAGCGATTTGTTGCTAATAATATGATATAATCGGATGGTGAGGGCATGAAAAAGCATTTTTGCGTTGGCATTTCGCTCAATATAGTAGGCTGCTTTGTCCAATTCTTCGGCTATGGCTTGCTGCTGCTCTATGCTGCACAACTTGTTGAAACGGATGGCAAAATCGATGTTAGCGCCGTCTGTATCCTGCGCTGGTATTATGCTTAGGCGAATGCTCTGCTGCAAAATATGGGTAAAATATTTTAAAAATTGCTTCTGTTTTTCACGCCCGAGCTTGGCGGCTTCTTCAATCCATTTTACCTGAGCGGCTGGGCCACTTTTTATGATGCTATTGAGCCAATCTCGCAGTAAAACCTCATAATCGTCCTCGGTATGTTGCAATTGTTGCAGCGCTTCATGATAATTGCCCTCGGATGTAGCGGCAATTTGTGCGGCTTTGTGGCTCGGCGTTGCCTCATTATTTGACAATGCACTGGCAATATCTGCAGGCGATAAAATGGGAATTTTTATGAGTTGCGTACGAGATAAAATGGTTGGTAAAATCAACGCATCGTTTTCTGCTACGAGTATAAATAAAGTATCTGGTGGTGGCTCTTCAATGAGTTTTAATAATTTGTTTCCGTTTTTGCCAAGTATTTCGGGCATCCAAATAATGAGAATTTTATATGCGCTCTCAAAACTTTTTAAACTCATTTTTCTGATAATATCATTGCACTCATCAGAAGTGATATTGCCTTGTTTATTTTCTGCATTGATGCTTTGCAGCCAATCGAACGCATTGCCATAAGGTGTTTTGTTGATAAAATCTCGCCACTCTACAATGTAATCGGTGCTAATAGGTTTGTCGCCACTTTTGCGTGGAATAACGGGGTAGCAATAATGTATATCTGGATGAATGAGCTTGGTAGCTTTTGTACAAGCGGAGCATACGCCACATGCATCTTGAAAGTTATTAGTTGATTTGTTATTAGTAGAATCTTCTGGTGCGGGGTCGTCTCCAAATAATGATGCTTCGGCTACTGGTGCGGCGGCTTTTTTTCTGCCTGCTTGCAAGGGATTATTTTCGCAAGTAATATATTGTGCAAATGCAAGCGCCAATGGCAAACCGCCACTGCCTTCTTTGCCCAAAAACAACAACGCATGGCTAAGCCTGTTTTGCTGTATCATTTGGGTAAGCTGCGTTTTTAGGTCTTGTTGGCCTATTACTTGGGAGAATTGCATACAAAAAATGTGAAAATGTGAAAATGTGCAAGTGTGCAAATTAAGAAATTATTTCATGCTAATTTATAACTGAAAAATCCACCATAACAAATGCTATGATGGATTTAAATTTCTTTAAAAATATTTTTACAACTTCCCTACAATATCATCATCCATCGGTTTTGTACCACTATCAAATTTTGCAATTACTTCACCCTTTTCGTTTAATAAAAATTTATTAAAATTCCATTTGATGCTTGCATCTAACACACCATTTTTTGCTTTAGTTGTAAGCCATTGATAAATGGGTGCCATATCATCTCCCTTCACAGAAATTTTTTCTGCCATTGGGAAAGTAACGCCATAATTTTTTGTACAAAATTCCTGTATTTCTGTACTTGTGCCTGGCTCTTGGCTCATAAAATTATTTGCAGGAAAACCTACGATTACTAATTTCTCTTTGTATTTTTCATACAAGGCTTGTAAGTCTTTGTACTGGCCTGTGTAACCACATTTAGATGCTGTGTTTACAATTAATATTTTTTTGCCTTTAAAATTGGCGAAGTTGATGGTGCTACCATCAAGCGCTTTTACAGAAAAACTATGAATAGATGTTACGCTATCTTTCGGGGTGGTTAATTCCATATTACTTGTTTTGTTGTCGTGATTTGGACCTGCACAACTTGCCAATGCAGCCGCTAAAATTAATGTTATCATTTGTTTCATTTTTTGTAAAGATACGTTTTATTCTAAGCTAAGGTTTTTCGTAAGCCCCAATATCTGGTAAGCCTACATTTCTATTTTTATCATCTAAATCTTTTAATAAAAGCGGAGATGTTGCTACTCCTTTATTTATACCTGCGGCTGTGGTATTTTTTGTAATTCTAAAATCGTAAAATCTTCTACTGTTATCTACACTATCAAAAGATGGGTCAATATTTTTTATAGATACATTTATAGTAGCATTTGTTGGGTCAGCCACTGCTCGGTACAAACAATGATCAATATTTACAGCAAAACTACCACCCACTTTAGTTGTTTGTATTTCGTTTTGCACAAAACCTGCATCACCATATACAATACAATTTTGTAGTAAAGTATTTAAAGCATTGGTTTGATTATTACCATTGGCATCTGCTAAAAATATGGAAGGCTTTTTGTGCAACACATAACTATTAGAGTAAGAAGCAATGGTACAATGTATAAAAGAATAGTTGCCGCCGTAACTAACATCTATACCTCTACCACAATTGCTCACCAAACAATTTTCTGCTGCTACTTTTGTGTTGGTAAACAATAATCCTGCATCGAGTGCATTGTCAATAATACATTGTTTTAATAATAATTTAGGGTTTGCATTTGTAGCTGGTGCATCTACTACCACAGCTTGATAAGCATTTTTTACATTCGTAAACTGCAATATGTTATCCTTACTTGTACTTCTAAAATAAATACCTGGCCATGATGCTGGAAAACCATTGTAAGGGTCGTCTAACCTATCGCCTGCAAAAACTATGGGCTGTAATTTTGTACCATTACATATAAGTGTACCACCAATTATTAAAGGCGCATCTGCATGGCAATAAATTTTTGCACCTGCATTTATGGTAAGTGTACCTGTGTTTGCCACTTGCAAGCCACCAAGAATTACATAAGGTAATGTATTAGTAAAATTTACATTCCCAATTATTAGCCCATTTCGAATAAAGTTTGCATTTTGTCCAAAGGCTTCTAGATTCACTTTTGCATTTCTACCATTAAAATCAATTAACACACTATCACTAATTATAAAAGGAAGGTTTGCTGCGGTTTGGTTTACGGTAAGGGTTACAAATACATAAATACTATCGTTGGCTGCTACTTCTACATTGTTTAATTCTGCAGCTGCTATACCATTTACATTCATTTTAAAAGCGGATGTGGCTCCACCGCCGAGTTTTATTTTGCTTAGCAACAGCTTTTGCTCATTGTTGTTAAAAATCTTAAATGACTTTGTAATAGAACCTGTGGTGGTAAAAACAGTATCAAATTTTAAACTATCTATAGATGTGCTAAGGCGTGCATCTGCACTGGTGATAAAGCTGTCTTTTTTGCAAGAAATAAAAAAGCAAGACACGACGAATATGGTAAATATATATTTCATTAAAACAAATCTACAATGAAATTATTTAGTGGCGGTGGTTAAAGTTACTATACTAATTTTTGTGCCCTCAATAGTTGCTATTTTTTGTGCACAAGCTTCCAAAGTAGCACCTGTGGTTATTACATCATCTACCAACATAATGTGTTTGTTGCGCAAGGGCTCGGAGTTATGCACAGTAAAGCTTTCTGCTACATTATCCCACCGTTCTGCTCTGTGTTTTTTGGTTTGTGTTTCGGTAAAACGAATGCGTGTTACATTGTTGACAAGCACAGGCACATTTATTACCTCACTCATGCCATCGCATATAATTTTTGCTTGGTTAAAACCTCTTTTAAATTCTTTATCTGCAAATAGGGGTAGTGGAATTAAGTAATCTATATTTTTAAACCGCCCGCTAAGCATCATTTTTTCTGCCATCATTTTACTGAGGTAAATGCCAATGTCTTTATTGCCCTTGTATTTAAAATCATGAACGAGTGTTTGCATCAATTCTCCTTTAGAAAAATAAAATCCTGCATTTGCATTTTCTATAGGTAGTCTTCCATAAAATATTCTTTCTATAGGGTTGTTTGAGTATTTTTCAAATTCGGTGTGTGGTAGTTCGTGTATGCATTGTAAACAGAGTAAATCTTCTACTTTTAATAAATCGCTTCCGCAACCCGTGCATATGTGTGGGTAAAATAAGTGTGTGGCAGATTGGAAGAGGGTTTTGAGGCTGGGCATAGTTTTGTTTTTTGCAAAGAGAGGCTATGAGAAAAGGAGAAAAAGAGTTTAGAGCATTCCTTTTTTCTTTTAGCTAGTTTACGAATGAATGAATAATGTTTTGAATTTTAAATAGTCTCTTAAAATCTCTTTCCTCTCTTTTCATCCTTTTCTCTTTTGAACTCTTAGCTTTTCTCTTAACCTTGTTCCCTCCCTCCATTATTAAAAACTCTATGTATTCCATCTTTCATTAAATTTTCTTTAAAGTTTAAAATCATTCCATACTTTAAATCCATCAAAGTTAAGTGAGTTCTTATTTGGTTAAAATAGACAGAAGGTAATGGGTTTATAGATTTTAATTCTAGAACCAACTTATTCTCTACAAGTAAATCTAATTTGTAGGCGTTTTCTATTTTCAATTCGTCCCATTCTAGCGGCATCAATAATTGCCTTTGTACATTAAAACCCATCCTAGTTAATTCGTAATATAAAATTTCTTCGTACACTCTTTCAAAACATCCTGGACCTATTCTTTTATGTATTTCTATACAAAGTTTTATTACCAATCCTGTAAGTTCATCTATGTGCATATTTTTTATCTTTGGCTAAGAGTTCAAAAGAGAAAAGGAGTTTGATTTCACGAAAGTCTTTTTCCTAATTCCAACATCATTAAAATATAAATTTACAAAAGCAGATTAACATTATTATCTTAAATTAAAAAGCTTTTCTCTTTTACCCCTTTCCTATTAGCTCCTCTTAGTTTTTCTTCCTCTTTTACTCCTTTTCTCTTAGCTTCTCTTAGCCCCCCTAAAACAAATACTGATAAACCTCCTCCACTTTCCCCAACGTAACCACTTCTATTCCAAATTTTAATTTACCCAAACTCTTGGCATTGTATTTAGAAATAATAATTTTTTCAAACCCCAATTTCTCCGCTTCAGCTATGCGTTGTTCAATTCTATTCACGGCTCTTATTTCTCCGCTGAGGCCAACTTCGCCTGCAAAACATACTTTTTGTGGCAGCGGCACATCTTCATAGCTGCTCAAAAGGGCACAAACTATCGCCAAATCCAAACTCGGGTCCTCCACTTTTATACCACCAGCAATATTTATAAACACGTCTTTTACGCCAAAATGAAACCCACCCCGCTTCTCCAATACCGCCAAAAGCAGTTGTAAACGCCTCAAATCGAAGCCACTAACTGTTCTTTGCGGCGTTCCATACACACTTTGCGTAACCAAAGCCTGCGTTTCTATCAAAAGCGGGCGCATGCCTTCTATTGTTGCTGCTATGGCAATACCGCTCAGTTCGTCTTCTTTTTGGGTAATTAAGATTTCAGATGGGTTCAAAACAGGCCGCATTCCCTCACCCGTCATCTCATAAATACCCAATTCGGATGTGCTACCAAATCTATTTTTTAGCGTACGTAAAATGCGATATGCATAATGACGATCACCTTCAAATTGCAAAACAGTATCTACCATGTGTTCCAAAATTTTTGGTCCAGCTATCGTTCCATCTTTTGTAATGTGCCCAATTAAAAAAACAGGTGTGTTGGTTTCTTTTGCATAACGTTGAAGTTCAGCAGCACATTCTCTTATTTGCGAAATACTGCCCGGCGATGATTCTACAAATGGCGATTGCAATGTTTGAATAGAATCAACAATCACCAACTCAGGTTGTAATTTTTTTATCTCTTTAAAAATAATTTGTGTGTTCGTTTCGGTAAGCAAATAAAAATTATCGCTCTCTGCACCCACTCTATCTGCACGCATTTTTATTTGTTGTTCACTTTCTTCACCGCTTATATATAATGTCCGCACGTGTGAAAGTTGCAATCCAATTTGCAAAAACAATGTTGACTTTCCAATTCCTGGTTCGCCCGCAACCAACACAATACTTCCTGCTACAATTCCGCCACCAAGCACCCTGTTCAATTCTACATCGCCGCTTATAATTCTTTTTTCCTCGCCACTCACCACATCGTTTATAGAAATTGTTTTTAACCCCGATGTGCCGCTAAACTCCCGCCAATCCTCCTTTACAGTCTTATCGCTGCCTTTTACAATTACTTCTTCCACAAAAGTATTCCACTCATTGCAGCTCGGGCATTTGCCCACCCACTTCGCACTTTCTTGCCCACAGTTCTGACAAAAAAAAGTTGATTTTGTTTTACTCATAAAATAAAATTACGGAGAACTGTTTTGAAATATCGTTTTTATTTGTGTGATATTTTTTATTGTCCAAACAAAGAAGCAGCTATGGGCAACATCGTTGTGTCACTCACTTCATCGGAATATCTTTATTCATCTTTTATTATGCAATAGATTATGGAAAAGATTATCCAATAGATCAATAAAAATAATTTTCTTAAAAAATAAAAGGAGTTTAAATAATATTTTAATCTATGCGACGTTGCACCCTCTCCTTCGGAGAGGGCAGGGTGAGGCACTGTCATTTTGTTCTAAAAATAAAAATGAAAAGCATTTTATAAATAAAAATCGAAAATATTTTTAAGCAGTAAAATTATTCTCTAAAAAATAATAAAATAGAAAATTTATTTATTCAAAAGAATAGATAGCAATGAAAAAACAGAAAAATAAAAATGGAGATTTGTAATTTTATTGTCACACACAAAACAAATTTCATTAACGAATAAAAAGCAAAATGGCCATCATTTCTGACAGCCATTTGTACTTACTAACCCATTAAATTCTACCACTAAAGTACAAAACGCAGTCAAAACAAAAAATTTATTTTTTTACACGTCACAAATTTTTTTGCTTTAGTACACGAGCGAAGCACATTCTATAATATTAACAATCAATGCCTTAATATTAAAATAAAAGTCAAAAAATCACCTAAATTATTTTTTTATGAACAGAAATATTAAAAATATTTGGTTTATACAATAAACTACTTTACGTTTGTGAAAAATTAGCAAGCAATGAAAAAGTTGTTTATGATATTGCTCTCTTTTGCCAGTTTAGCAGTAAGTGCACAGATAACGATTACGGGTAAACTGACCGATACGAAGAACAAGCCTATAAGTGGAGCTAGTATTACAATTGTGGACTCATACGATGGCACTACAACCGATTCTTTAGGCAATTTTACCTTTCAAACCACCGAAACAGGTGAAAAGATTATTAGTGCCACTATGTCAGGTTACACTGAGTATAAAAAGACGTTAGCTCTAGGCAAAGACAATATCACCCAAAGCATATCCATAAATGAACTCATAACGGAACTTAATGCCGTAGTTATTTCGGTAGGTGCATTTGAGGCTAGCGATAAAAAAAAGGGTACTGTTCTGAGCTCATTAGACGTGGTTACAACGGCAGGCAGCCAAGGAGATATAACAGGAGCGCTAAAAACACTCCCAGGTACACAACAGGTGGGCGAGGCAGAAGGACTTTTTGTACGTGGAGGCTCTGCTACAGAAAGCAAGATTTTTATCGATGGAAGCTTAGTAAGTAATTTTTTCTATAGCAGTTTGCCAGGTGTTTCTACTCGTGGTAGGTTTAATCCATTCCTTTTTAAAGGAACGGTATTTTCTACTGGTGGTTACTCAGCATTATACGGGCAAGCATTATCCGCAGCACTTATTTTAGAAAGTGCAGACTTGCCAGATAGAACTGAAGCTAGCTTAAGCATTTCGGCCATTGGGCTTGGCGGAGGTGTACAAAAATTGGCTAAAAATAAAAAAGCAGCATGGGGTGTATCTTATAATTATACAAACCTTGCTCCCGCTTTTGCCGTTATAAAACAGAATATAGATTTTTTTAAAACACCAGTTTATCACCAAGGCGATGCAAACTTTCGCATAAAAACAAAGGGCGGCATTATAAAATATTATGGGTACTTAAGTTGGAACGTTACAGGTATTCGCAATGCGGATATTGATTCATTAAGTTTAAAAGATGCCTTTACCATTAAAAATGTAAACACGTTTCAAAACATAAGTTGGAGAGAAAATATTGGCAAGGGATGGAAAATAAGTACAGCGCTTAGTTATAGTACCAACAAAGATGATATAGACAATGAATTGCAAGATGGTAATAATGTAAAGCAACAATTTTTTACGCCATTTGGTTATGCTGCAAAAAACTTTTCGCTTATAAACAATGCACAATATGCACAAGCAAGATTTGTAATAGATAAAAGATTAAAGGGAATAAATGTAGTACGCTTTGGTTCTGATTATTTTTACAGCAAAGAAAAAACGACTTATACTTTATTTAATGGAAGTAAGTTTGACGATATAGCATCCGATCATTTGAATGCAATATTTGCTGAAACAGATTTGTACCTTACAAAAGATATTGCATTAAAAGCCGGAAGTAGATTAGAACATTCTACACTTATGAACAAATGGAATATTGCACCACGTGCATCTATAGCTTATAAGTTTAAAGATAAAAGCCAAATGAGTTTTGCCTATGGTATTTTTTATCAAAACCCTGAAAGAAAATATTTACCTGCACTAACTACTGATTTAAAATACTCTCAAGCGTCGCATTATATTTGGCAATATCAACGCTCCATAAAAGATAGGTTATTTCGCACGGAATTGTTTTACAAAAAATACAACGATTTGTTTAAAACCGCTCCAAATGCAAATGGCAGAGAAGTAGCCGCAAATAATAATGGAAATGGCTATGCTAAAGGATTTGAAGTATTTTGGAGAGATAAAAAAACCATTAAGGATTTCGATTATTGGTTATCCTATTCTTACCTAGATACCAAAAGAAATTATATCAATTACCCGGGAGAAATTACACCTTCTTTTGCTGCCACACATACGGCTTCATTTGTATCAAAACGTTTTGTAACAAAATGGAAAACAGGTTTTAATTTGAGCTATAATTTTGCAACTGGCAGACCGTACTATAATTTTAAATACGATAATGCGCAAAGCAAATATGTAATAAAAGAAGAAGGAAAAACAATAAATTATAATAGCCTAAGTTTTAGTATGAACTACTTACCCAACCTAGGTAAACCAAAAGCAAAGGTATTTTCAGTGTGGGTTCTTTCACTTACAAATGTGCTAGGGCAACAACAAGTTTATGGATACAATTTTTCTCAGCTAAACGATAACAAAGCAGCTATTTTGCCGCCATCAAAGAGATTTTTATTTATTGGTTGTTTCTTAAGCTTTGGAATAGATAGAACACAAGAGGCGATAAATAATAATTTATAGAAGTTAGATATTAGACAAAAAATTTTTAGATATTAGACTTTTGACTTTTAGAAAAAAAATATTAATAAAAAATAAAAAACATTACTTAATCTTCAAATGAATCTCCGCTGTTTCTTTCCGCCTATGGCGGAGAGATAGAGGGGGCAAAACACACAAACATGAAAAAATTAATCATCCTTTCCGCCATCATCATCACTTCTCTCTCTTCATTTGCACAAAGCGAAAAATTTGTAGCAGCTATGAAGAAAAACATCACCCAAATAGATTCAGCATTTACAAAGCCAGATCTGTTTATTAGTCTTGCAAACAATTTTGAAAGAATAGCTACATCAGAAAAAAAAGAATGGCTTCCATTTTATTATGCAGCGTATTGTAGAATAAACTATGCATATATGCAAGCAAACCCTAGCGGCAACGATGCTATTGCAGAGTATGCCACCAACTTAATAAACAAAGCAGATTCATTGCAAGCAAACAACTCCGAAGTAAGTTGCATAAAAAGCATGATAGCTAGTTTGCAAATGATGGTAAACCCACAAGCACGTTGGGGTCAGTATGGTCCAATAAGCCAAAAAGCAATGGCAGCCGCTATGGAGCAGGATCCTACAAACCCACGCCCATACATGCTAAAAGGGCAAGGGTTAAAATTTACACCAGAAGCGTTTGGCGGCGGTTGTAAAACAGCATTGGCTCCATTAAAAACTGCTGTTGAAAAATATGCAACTTTTAAACCAGCATCAGATATTGCCCCAAATTGGGGAAAAACCTACACGGAAATAATGGTAAAAGAATGCGAAGCATCTAAATAAAATAAATCATGCAAGAACAAAATTTTACAGAACAAGACAGCCTAAAACTTATCAACGAAATGATAAGCAAGGCAAAGAAAAGTTATGTTACAAAAGGCATTGCCTCTATTGTGTGGGGCGCATTAATTACTTTTTGTGGATTAGTAAGTTGGTATGAAATACATTTTAAGGTTGACTTTGGAGATGTGTGGTTATTGACCCTATTTGCTTTAATACCTCAAATTTATTTTTCCATTAAAGAGAGAAGAAGCAAAAATTTTGTTTCTCATAATGAAACAACCGTACATTATATATGGATAGCATTTACTGTATCCATGTTTATAACGACGCCATATTTTGGAAAGTTGCAAGGTGTAAGCCCTATTCCAATTATTATGATGCTGTATGCTCTTCCCACATTTATTATAGGTGGCATGTATAAATTTACGCCTATGATTTTGGGAGGTGTTTTTTGTTGGATAGCAAGTGTAACGTCTATTTTTACAAATGTAGAAATAGATATGCTACTCATGGCAGCTTGTGGTCTTTTTGCATGGCTTATACCTGGCATTATTCTTTGGAATCGTTATAAGAAAAACCAAGCGGCACATGTTTAAGGAACTCGATCCCATATTACACTCACAACTACGACTTGCAGTCGTAAGCCTGCTCATAAGTGTAAAGGAAGCGGAGTTTGCTTTTTTAAAAGAAAAAACAAATGCTAGTGCTGGCAACTTGAGTGTGCAAATAAGTAAACTAAAAGAAGCAGGCTATATAAAAGTAACCAAACAGTTTAAAGATAACTATCCTCTTACCATTTGTAAAATAACGCAAGTTGGTGTACAGGCTTTTGAAGATTATGTGCAGGCTTTACAATCCTACACACGCACTTAAAATTAGAAGTGATGGTATTTATTAATTAATTAGGGAACTAGTTTATGGTATCAGCTTAAAAATGATGGCTAGTTCTTTATCTGTGATGGTACTTTTTTCTCCTTTATCATAAATGGAAGTAAGGTAAACGGTAGTGGCAGTAATTTTTATGTAAGCAATGATTCTGCCGCCACCGCTCTTGCCTTTATTTTTAGAACCAATTGCTAATCTTATTTTATAAAAATTATTTCCAAGGGGTTTGCCTTGTTCTGGTTCTTCAGCAAGGCTATCAATCAATACGCTCAAATCGCTTTTAAGTGAGGGGTATTTTTTACTCAACCGCTTAGCCTGTTTATCAAAAACAAAAATGGTATCTACTTTATAACTCATTTAATAAAGCTTTAGCAGGCCTAGATTTTAATTTGCCTTTTTCAATTAGCTGCAGTTCTATAACAGCTTCTTTTAGTTCTTGTAAAAGTTGTTGCTTGCTAGGCTCTTCATATTCTAAAAAAGCTAAATCACTGTGTTGTTTTTTTAGCTCCTTCCACTCGTTTATTGGAATAAAAACTCCCGTTGCCTTGCCTTTGCTGTCTTCTATAACTTGAAGTCTCATATGTGTAAAATTATTAAAAGTTACTTGACCAATACCGGCACTCAATAGTAAAATATTGTATTGCGAAGTTAAGTTTTGCTATAATAAAAATTGCAATTAGTTCTTTTTCTTTTTGAATTGGTATAATCACTTACTTACACAGCTAAACTATATCCGTAAAAATAATTACGCTTTCACTATTTTTAAAATAACACAAGTAGGCGTGCAAGCTTTTGAAGATTATGTAAACGCTTTACAATCTTACATGCATAAATAAAAAGTAAAAAAAATGCCGCTTCATTTGAAGCGGCATTTTTTGTATATGTGTGTGTTGTGTTAAAGAAAAATTAAAGTGCTTGCTCATCCATTTTAAAGTTTACAAACTTTGTCGTTTCTGTTTTACCATTTGCAGTAAGAGAAATAGTAAAAGTTCCTTCAGCAAGTTTAGAAACATCAGCAAGTGTAATATTGTTATCGCCTTTTACTACATCAGAAGTTTGTGTGCTTACAACAACACCAGCTTCGTTTGTAATAGTAATAGTAGCAGTAGTTGCTTTTTTTGAATTGAATTTAACCGAAACAGAAGATTTACCGTTTGTACCTATTTTAATTCCGTCTTGAGAGTTAGCGGTTGCAGAAGCAAGTAAAAATACGCTAAGAAAAATAGTTAATAAAGCTTTCATTGTTGTTAGTTTTGGTTTTTTTAAAGTCTCTTTGGTTAGAAGAGTTTCTAAAGTGAGAAGGTTATTTTGACTCATCGTCTGTAGTAACTCTTCGACTTCGTGTAGTAAAAGTAGGGCTTTTTTTGAATTGCACCGTATTTTTACTGCTTTTTTTCAAGAAAATTTCAAGAAAATTTCTAAAATATTATTTATCAATACTTTATACCAATAAATAATTTTAAAACATATTTTATTAAGAAAATACAGCCAGAAATGAGCAACATTGTAAGAATGGTTATTTGTTACCTAAGACCATAAAATGCTTGTGCAGTAAGATTTCTGCAAATAGAATGTAGAATAAATTGCTCTAAAACAAAACAGCCACTCCTTTCGAAGTGGCTGCAAATTATATTTTAAGAAAACCAATTAAAGCGCTTCAGTAGCTTTAAAATTTACAAATGTAGTTGTAGTAGTTGTACCGTTAGCTATCAAAGAGATAGTGTAAGTACCTTCTTCTAGGGTAGTTACGTCTAACAAAGCAACAGCATTGTTACCTTTAACTAGGGTTACATTTTGAGTATTAACAACCACACCAGCTTGGTTAGTAATAGTTATAGTAGCAGTAGTAGCTTTTGCAGAAGAAAATTTAGCCTCAATTGATGATTTACCAGTAGTACCGATTTTGATACCTTCAAAATTGTTAGCAGATGCAGTAGTGAAGATTAATGCGCTAAGAATAATTGTAAATAAAGTTTTCATCGTTTGTTAGTTTTTGGTGTTTTTAGCTGCTGTTTGTAGTAGCTTTTCTACTAAACGTAGTAAAAGAATTATTTATTGTGTTGTACGTAGTATTTTTTCTACAAATTCTAAAATAATTACTAATCCCCCCAATTTACAGCGTAATTTTGCTATATGAAATCATTGCTAGAGGTAAGGAATTTATCTAAAAACTTTGGAACATTTGAGGCAGTAAAAAACCTTTCATTCACTGTAAATGAAGGAGATGTGTATGGTTTTCTTGGGCAAAACGGGGCAGGTAAATCTACGACTTTGCGCATGATTTTAAAATTAATTACCCCAACTACAGGGAATTTTTATTTTTCTGGAAAAAAAATTGAAATAGGGGACAATACGATGCTCAAAGAGACTGGAGCCATCATAGAACGCCCTGATTTATACAAATATTTATCTGCCTACGACAATTTGTACATTTTTGCCAAAATGAGCGGTATAAAGGTAACCCGACAGGTAATAATGGACCAATTAGAGATGGTTGGCCTTGCAGATAAATATAAGAGTAAGGCAAAAACCTTTAGCCAGGGCATGAAACAACGCCTCGGAATAGCCATTGCACTCGTGCATCAGCCAAAACTCATCATTTTAGATGAACCTACCAATGGTTTAGACCCTCAAGGCATTGCCGATATGCGTAATCTTATATTGAGATTGAGCAAAGAAATGGGCAAAACGGTTATTGTATCTTCTCATTTGTTAAGCGAAATAGAAGTGATAGCCAATAGAATGATTATTATAAACAAAGGGAAAAAGATTGTAGAAGGGGATGTGGCAATACTCTTAGACCCGGCCAATACCTTGGTAGAAATAGATACCACTAATAATGTAGAAGCTTTGGCCAAATTACAAAATAGCCAATGGATAACTTTTTTGGAGGATTCTAAAAAAAGCCTTCGTTTTAGAATGGATAGAAAAGACGTACCACAAATAATATCCAATCTATCCCAAATGAACGTACATATATTATCTGTAACACCTCGCCATTCATTAGAAGATTATTTTTTATCACTTACCAACAACGATACGCATGTGGAGCCTTTTACAAATTGAGTTATACAAAATATCTAAAAGAGCTAGAACGTATATAGCTTTTATTGCCATTGCTGCCATCGTATTTATTTTTCAATTTGCTTTTAAAGCAGATGGAGAAAGTTATATGAACCTCATGCTACAAGGCGCTGGCGATACTTTTGAGTTAGATAGATCAAAAGCCATTAACGGCTATTTTATGTGTTACATTATATTAAACACATTGCTTATTCAAATACCAATATTAATAGCCCTAGTAGCCGGCGATGCCATAAGTGGAGAAGCTAACATGGGTACATTACGCTTATTGCTTACCAAACCTGTAAGCCGTACAAAAATAATTGGCGTAAAATTTATTGCGTCTGTAATTTTCACCATAGCCTTATTGGTATTTATGGCTATTATGGCATTGTTTATAAGCATGCTCATATTTGGTGTAGATGATATGCTAATTTTTAGGGTAAAAGGGGAAGAATCTCAAATACTACAAATAACACAAGATGATGTAATGTGGCGATACTTTGCTGCCTTTGGCTATGCAGCGATAGCACTTACCGTAATAGCCGCACTTGCATTATTGCTTTCTGTATTTGCAGAAAACTCTATTGGCCCCATCATTGCTACGGTGTGTATTGTTATTGTATGTACTATTATCTCTAATATTAATGTACCCATTATCGATAAAACGATAAAGCCATTTTTATTTACATCTTACTTAGTAGGTTGGAAAGGTTTTTTTTACATTGCTGTAGATGATGATAATGTACCTATAAAACGAAGTATAGAAAACTGGCCCGCCATTAGAAATAGTTTATTTATTTTACTAGCACATATTGGTATTTTCTTTGGTGCAGCTGTTTACTTTTTTAGAAGAAAAGATATTATGAGTTGAGAAAACATACTGTTTCGTAACCTTTGGTTACGAACTAAAGAAGCCTTGATTTGGCTTTGGTGGCAATTGTTATTTGTTGTTTTTTTCTTTTTGGGAAAAAGAAAAAAACAATCACATTTCATCTTCAACTATATATTTAGCTTTTATTATGCAACTTAAAAAACAACTTTATTAATACGAATACACAGCCGAAAGGAATTTTAATAAGCTATGCCACGAATACTCGAATAATTTTGTTTAGTTGCTTATTAAATCGATTCATTAAATTAAAAACTAATTCGCAAATGCTATAAAATTTCTTTTGTAATATATTATTCGTGTATTCGTGGCTATTTATAAGCAGAAAAAAACAACTTTATTAAAATCATAACTTTTGTACTAAACCATTATTAATAACCCTACGTACTTTAGCACAATTAAAATATTTGTACCCAACAAAAAGTATAGAAAAAATACCAGAACACATATCACTATGAAGACAATATTAACTGCCGCCATTTTATTTTTTACAAATGCAGCATTTGCCCAAACAGATATAAATACATTATTAAATAAAGCCAAAGCAAAAATAGAAAGCGTAAATGACTACGAAGCAGATGGCGTAATGAAAACCAATGTAGCGTTTTTAAAAGTACCCATTGCCAGAGTAAAAGTATATTTTAAAAAACCAAATAAGCTAAAAGTGAAAAGTGAAAAAGGCATTTCATTTATACCAAAAGGAGCAGTAAGTCTCAATTTAAATAACCTAACAGGCAGTAATAAATTTACCGTAATAGATGCAGGTACAGAAAACATAAAAGGACAAATGCTGCGTGTAGCAAAGCTTTTGCCTACAGACGACAATAGCGATGTAGTGCTTAGTACAGTTTATATTGAAGAAGCTACCATGCTCATAAAAAAAGCCAAAACCACCACCAGAGATAATGGTACATACGAATTAGAAATGACCTACAGCAGTTATGCTGCTTATGGCTTACCCGATAAAATTATTTTTTCCTTTAATGCAAAAGATTATAAACTACCAAAGGGTGTAACCTTTGATTTTGATGATGGCACTGCGCCACCACCTGCACCAAAAGATCCACTAAAAGGAAAAAAAGGTAGAGCAGAAATTACGTTTAAAAATTATGTAATTAATAAGGGGGTGAGTGATGCGGTTTTTACGGCTAAGTAATTTATTCCTCTATCGTAATAGCTTCATCCTTTAAATATTTAAAACGTTAATACTTCCAATTAATAGCAGCTAATATTTTTAGAAAGAAGCTCGCTATTTCCTTTTCACACTCGCAAGCCTTTGCCTGGTCTCCCGACCAGCAAAGCCTATTTGTAAAATATTTTCTTTTTGAAATGTAGCTTCTCTTCTTTTGCTGGGTCTGCTGGTCGGAGACCTGGTCTCGGCTCTCATGATTGGTAGTTATGGCTTACCAACGGGAGCGAAGGGAAGAAGGGTAGGGCAGAAATAACCTTTAAGAATTATGTGATTAATAAGGGGGTAGATGAGGCGGTTTTTATTAACAAGTAACGATACTCAAATTTTATTAAAAAAAGTTTTGCATTTTTAGTGCAAAACCTTTTTTAATTTAAGTCATTATAATCTAAATCATTAAACTTTTGCATTTCTGTTTGCTAAAGTCTTAGTAATCCATAGGCTAGATTACTAAGTATGTAACCCAAACGAAAGGTGAAAATAATGCTTTATTTAAATAATTTTATTAGAGTTATAAAAAATTCTAAATATTACTAAACTAATTATTATTAAAGAAGCAATTATAATTTTCAAGTTTAAAAATATTCCTCCTGAATTAAATTCATGAAATCCAAGGTAGATAAAAAAAATACTCACTAAAATTAATCCAATTAAAATAAAATTCATATTTCGTTTCATAAAAAGATATTTAATACTATAAACAACCTGCTGCAATAATTACTATACACGCACCTTCTCCAATCGCACCACACATAATACTACATCCCCAACTATTACTACATTGATTTGAAGAACAATTTAGACAATCCGCATATGGTAACGAAGTACAATTAGCCGCTGCTCTTTCCATCTCTAGTTTACCTTGATTAATTTGCTCATCAGTAAGTGATGTTTTTTCTTTCATTTGGTTATAAATATCTTTGACGTTTAAAGAATCACCAAGATTTGTTGTACTTAAAAATTTAAATTTTTCAAATACTTTATTTTGATTTCTAACTTTACCATCAACAGAAATAATTATGTTATTGCTTTGCTTAGTTTGAAGATTTAGTTGTTTAAATTCCAAAGATCCATCTTTTAAGTACTTGGTTTCTGATAACACAATAATGAATTCATTGTTTTTATTTTCGTAAATAGCAATATTCTTATTTTTATCAGTTATAGATTTAAATGGGATGATCAAAGTTGTTACATCGGTTCTAGTAGAATAATACCGAACAATATTCTTTAAGTTAATCAGGTTTTTATATTCTGCAAAAACCCCCTTCCATTTCGCACTTGATTTTATTTTTAAGAAACTTTTATCACTGTAGTAGACTTTTTCCGATTTTCGAATTAGTTCGTCATTAAAACTTATAGCAACAATTTTGTTGGCAATAGACGCTTGATAAATGCCAAAGATCAAAAAAACTAATATTTGTATTTTTTTCATAAAAATGTAAGCTTTATAGAAAGCTAATAACCTTTAATGATAATTAGCAACAAGTTATGGATTAATTTTAATATGTAAAGTTTATTTGTGCAATTTGTTAAATTAAATTTACATCTATTTTACCCTTTCCCTTTAAACCATATATAGCTTTGAAAGTATGGTTCATATAGGTAAAAAAATTAAGCAGCAATTGTCTATAAAGAAGATGAGTGTGCCAGATTTTGCCGCAAAGATTAATACCACAAGGAATAATGTCTATAATATTTTTGTTCGTCAATCAATAGACACAGAATTACTCTATAAGATCTGTGTTATCTTAAATCACGATTTTTTTCAATACTACAAACCAATGGGAGACTTAAGCCCGAGTGAGGAGAGTGATGATTTTACTATACCCGATAGAGAGTGGTTTACAAAGCATTTTAAAACACTTAATAGTAAAATAGATAAATTAAAAAAGTAGAAAGCAAAATAGTTTACAAAATTTGCTCCTCCATCGGTATTGCTTCATCCTTTGCATACTTAAACACAAATGCACTTCTTCCAAGCCTTTGCTGGTCTCATATATCTCTAAAGTTAAATCATGAAGTCAAAAAATGTTACTTTATTTCTTTTCTTTTAATAAATTAGCTTGTCGCTTACCAAGGCTTCAAAAGTTTTAGTGTTTAGTACTTCCGAGTGAGAAAGTATAAAAGCAACGAATGCATAGACTGTTGTAATAAAATTGAAGGTTGGAATTTTACCAAACATTTGTGCTAAATTGAACAAATATATTTTCATTTCCCCACTATCGAAAATCTACAACTTGTTTAACAAAAGTAAAAATTAATTGAACTATCAAAAAACATCTTAACCATGACAATAAAAGACTCAACAATTACAAAAGGATTTATTATTGCTGGATTAATGAATATGTCTGCTTTAATCTTCTCAAGATTTTTTACTAACTCAACTATTCCGGAATTTGACCCAATAGTGATGTCTAATTTCGGTTTATTAATGATTGTTGTTTGGGGATTAGCCTATATATCAATCGCAAAAAAATTTCATAATATAAAATGGCTTGTTGGAGTCTTTGCTATTGAAAAATTTATTTATGGTTATGTTTGGACAACTTGGTTGATAAATAACAATATTAAAGATGTGTATGAAAAGGATGTAATGGCCGGAATGTTTTACTCCATGTATGGAATAAATGATTGGATATTTTTTGTATTCTTTTCCTTTGTTTTCATCTATCTTTTAAAATTGAAAAATAATTAATGCCGAAATGCTGAATAGTAGTTATAAATAAATAGCCTTTATTGGTAAATAATACCTACTAATAATTAGTCACGGCGGGGTTTTCACCAGCATACACTTTGTAATATAAAAGAAATTACCGTGAAACCCCGACGCACAAAAGAGCCATAAAGTATTAGAGACTAAAACTCGAAGGTTATGCCTGAGTCGGGGTTTCGCAAAAACCCTCGTTGTAATTTATAGTCTCAAATTGCGAAAACCCCGCCTGGACAGGATTTTAAATGGTAGAAAAAAAAATTAAATTACTCCTACACAAACAACATCCCATCTCCCATACCCGTCCTAGGTTTTCGTCCCAAATGTTTGTAGGCTTTTTCTGTAGCTTCTCTGCCTCGTGCGGTGCGCATGATAAAACCTTCTTTTATTAAAAATGGTTCATACACTTC
>JANOZW010000291.1:0-6860 GCA_031429575.1 Ferruginibacter sp. | reverse complement strand
GACAGTTCCATAAATTTTTCATTCGCTAGTTCTACTTGATTACTACGATACAGGCATAAAATATAATTACCAAAATGATAATAACTATCGCCAGTTGGTTTCTTTTTTTTCATTAATTCTAAATGAATTTCTGCAGCTCGTTTTTCATTTTTAATGCTAGTACCTTGTAGGTTATAAGCCAATTTAGTTTTTTCAGAAAGTGTTAAACTTTCATAAGGTAAATTTGCTAATCTATTTTCTTTATTTTTTAAGTCTTTATCTGCTCTTATTAGCCGCTTTATCATTCGCTTCAAATGGTCAGTACCACCGTAAGTATGCTTTAATCTTTTCAATAATCCCAAGCAATAATTCCCTGTTTTTTCTACATCATCTACGTATATAGCCACAGCCTGCTCCATTAATGCAAAACTGTAGCAAAGCAATACGCCATCATCTTCAGTTGTTTCTATTAATGGTTCGCAATAATCAATTATATGTTGCCATTCGCCACTCATATCCGCATCGGATAACATTTGTTGCAAAGGCTGATGAATATTTTGAGTATAAAATGGAATAGTCATTCTTAATAAGTTCTGAATTTGTGAAAACCTTCATAGGTACATTGTAATAAATCTATAAACTCAATTTGAGGTTGAAATTTTACTGTAGATGAAATTGAAATGTGCACAATGTCTTTATCTTCTGCATCTAAAGCCATATTGATGTACATCGTCCCTTTTTTCCCATAGTGCAATCCGCCACTCCATTTGCTTCCATCTTCATCGTTGGTATTTGTAAGACTTATTATCATTCCATCTACTTCGCCATCTGTAAACTTATAATCCATAATCAATGCTAGCATTTCTAATATCCACTCAAACTTTGATTTGTGAAACCAAAATGAATATTCGTAGTCGGGGTTAAATGTTTTTTCTATACTCATTTTCCTATTTTGTAATCATCTGTTAATATAGCTTCTTCAAGTACATTAAATGTTGAAGCATTTCCTCTATAATCTAAAATAGTTAATAATTCATTTTCTAGTTTTGATATTTCAATTGTAGTAAAGAGTTGTTTGTATAAACTTACTTTTTTTGTAACCGTATCGTATTTTGCTACACATTGTTTTAGTCTCACAATTTCATTGGTAAACCAAACAGGAAAATAAACTGATGTACTATCCTCATTCCACAATGGTTTATCGGCACACATTATATGCAGTGTTATTATATCTTCGTTTTGCTCGTGTAGGTATATGGAGCAGGCATAAGCACCTCCCATACTGTATTCATTCACTCTGCCAAATAGTAATGTGTATTTTCCATTGGGAGAGATAATGTTTTGTTGTGGTTCGTTTGTCATATTAGATTAATATTTTTAAATGTTCATTGTAAACTGTTTCATCATTCGTTCCTATAACAATCTACCCTCCATCCATTACAAGTACCTTTTTTTCTGTTGTATAAAAATTGATGGCATAGTCTGTCATTGTTTTTCCATTCCACAGCGGATGTAATTTTATTTTTGTTTTGAGTTCATTTATTTCTTTGTAAGGCAATTCACAAAAATAATTACAATTAAATATGACTTCATGCAAGGCAAATGAAATCAAAAATTCTTTAAGGGTATTGTTCAGCCTTGTATTATAAGGCAATTCAAAATGTTCCGATAAATAAATTGCATTCTCATTTTTATGATAAGCTACTCTCCAATTATTTTGGTTTTCAAAAAAAATATCGAATGATTCATTTTCTAATTTTAATGAAGCATAAGGAATTAAATGAAATTGATTATTAAAAAAACGGATGGTTTCAAATTTGCAATCATGCTTTGCAAAGAAATCTTCAAGGGCATATAAATACCTTAAGCATTTAGGAAGTCTATTATCATATCGTTTTACATAAAGCTTAGATAAATCAACCTCAAAAAGCTTTTCTATAAAATGTATTAAATCTTCAATATTTTTTATGGATTGTTGCATTTTTCTTTCCCATTAATCATTTTCCCAAATAAATTGCAAAAATATTTGCCTTACAAATGGTTCGTTTTCGTCCATTCCTCTGCAATCTTCCACTCTTATTTCATGTTTATCAGAAATATTTTTTTTCCAATAAAAACCTTTTCCCATAAAATTATCTTCTCTTGGCTCGCCCAATATTTTGGTTAACTCTTCAGGTTTCATATCAAATTTAATTCCATGAGGAATATCGCCCTTATAGTTTTTTAATATTTGAATCATTATAAACATAGCAATAAAAGTTCCTACCTTTTCCGTTTTTTTAGGTTTTAAATATCTGCCATTAGCAGTTACACCAAAATGCAATTCTATACCATCTTTTTTTACCCTACCTTTAAGCATTGATGTATCTGCATTACCAGTGATTTTTTTTGGGTATGCTGTACCAAACTCAGTATACAAATCTTTAATTTCTTGCCTATCTACACTTGTGCCTAAAAGACCTAATAATTTTTCTAACATGATTTATTGTTTTATTGCGGTTACTTCAATTTCTATTTTTAATTTTTCTCCAGTAAGTTTTGCACATATTACAGTGCAAGCAGGGCGAACATCACCTAAGTATTTTTTAAACACAGGCCAACATCTTTCCCACTCATCTGTATCTTTTAAAATATAGTTTATCCTCACTATATCTTTAAAACTTGCGCCCGCTTTTGTAAGGGCATTTTCTATGTTTTTAAATGTTTGTTCTGTTTGTGCTACAATATCATCATCTATAATATTGGTTGCATAATCATACCCAGTACAGCCAGATACGAATACCATTTTATCTACTACAACTGCTCTTGAGAAGGAAACTTGTTCTTCAAAAATAGAGCCTGAGTTAATTAATTCTCTGTTCATTATTTTCTATTTTTTAAATTATTTCACTTGCATACATAATATACGTACTTAAAGGAAGCGTATCTACCTTGCCTTTTATGCTTGCAACTATTTGTCCTCTATGATAACTGCTATGGTTTATAATATGCGTTATGGCATCTTCAACTGTCATTACTCTCTTACTAGGGTTTACTTCCCAAGCACTCATAAATTCTATTTTCTCTTGCAAATCCGCATCTGTTTTATTGGCTAAGTAATCTTGCCAACCAAGCAAGTTTTCTTTCATCAATTGCCCACATTCTTCCAATGTTCTTTCTTGAAAAAGCATACAAGTAAAATCTGTTTTATTTACCCTGCTAAGCCACATACAATGGCTAGAGAGTAAGTGAGAAAATAGGGTAGAGGCTCTTTCATCTTTTTCTTTTAATGTTTTTAATGACGCAATAATCATGCTATTGCTCCAATACTCAAATTCGAAATGTTTAATTAGTTTATGTGTCATACATATTTTTTAATGGCGTAATGCTGTATAAATAAGTGATATAAAAAGTAGAATACAAACTGTTGGTATTGTGCCCAAAATAAATGCAGCAATTCTTGTACCTTTTGTTTGTGTTTTATCAAATACTTTCCATGTTAAAAAAGCACCAATTGCAATAGAAGCATATAGTAAAAATTGTAAAAAAGCCATACTAAATCTCACATTGAAAAAATTATGGAGTAAAGATAATATTGCAATAATTGATTGTGCTCCAAAAGCAATTTTAATGAGTTTGTTCATTTTTTATTTTTTGATAAAATTTATTTCATTAATTCATTTAAGAATAATGAAATAAAGTTCAAAATATTTTTATCCAGTATCATTTAAACTTAAACTTGTTAAAATGAATGTTTTATCAAATGTAAAGTTTCTTTGTATTCGTACAAAATTTTACCCTGTATTAGGCTATTTTTACAAAAATTATAAAACGATTTTCATGAAATATCTTTTTTTGCTTTCTGTACTCTTTTTTATGGCTTGCCATTCATCTAAGCAGATAGCAAGTACACCTGCACCAACTTTGCCACAAAATGTATCGCTCAATGGTAAATTGTTTACGGCTATGTTTCAACAACGAGCAGCTGAGTATAGGGCATTGTGCTTGCAAGGTTACAATGCAGCACGTATGCGTATAGACGCCTACACAAAGCAAACAGATAAGCCGCTTGCCATTATTACAGATATTGACGAAACTATTTTAGATAATAGTCCTTATGCAGTGCACCAAGCATACAATGGCAAGGAGTACGAGCCTGCGAGTTGGTATGAGTGGACGGATAAATCTGCAGCAGATACAATGCCCGGTGCAGCAACATTTTTAAAATATGTTGCTTCTAAAAACATACAAGTTTTTTATGTGACCAATAGGGAAGATAGAGAACGTACATCTACACTCACCAACCTAAAACGCTTTGGCTTGCCCAATGTAGATGAAATACATTTATATACCAGACAAAGCACATCCAGCAAAGAAGTTAGAAGAACACAAATAATGGAACGATATGATGTGGTATTGCTAATGGGGGATAACCTTGCAGACCTTAGTGTATTGTTTGATAAAAAATCGGAAACAGAAAGAAGTAATAATGTAGATGCCCTTGCAGCAGAATTTGGTAGAAAGTTAATCGTGTTTCCAAATCCAAATTATGGCGATTGGGAAAGTAGTTTGTATATGTACAATTATAAATTATCGCAAGTACAAAAAGATTCTGTATTAAAAGTTGTAATGAAAAATTATTAATATTAAAAAAGACGAATAAAGAAAAAATGAATAGAGTAATATTAGTAGCAGGTGCTACGGGTAATTTAGGAGAAAGAATTGTAAAAGCATTGCTACAAAAAGAAGCGGAAGTACGCATACTTGTTCGCCCAACAAGCGATACAGAAAAAATTAATAGCCTGCAAAAACTAGGTGCAAAAGTATATAGCGTAAACATGACCAATGTGCAAGAAATAGCAGAAGTTTGCAAAGGGGTAGATTGTGTTGTATCTGCATTGTCAGGATTAGAAGATGTAATTGTTGATGCACAAAAAGTATTGCTAGATGCAGCTGTAACAGCAGGTGTACGTAGATTTATACCTTCAGATTTCTCCTTAGATTTTACAAACCTACCAGCAGGAAAAAATCGTAATTTAGATTTCAGGCGAACATTTCATACATATCTAGATACAAAAGAAATAGCCGCTACAACTATTTTTAATGGTCCATTTGCAGATTTATTAAAAGGTGAAATGCCCATGATTTTATTTAAACAAAAGAAAATTTTGCATTGGGGAAATGCAGATTATAGAATGGATTTTACAACCATGGATGATACGGCTGAGTTTACTGCAAACGTAGCACTCGATCCATCTACACCACGTTTCTTAAGAATAGCTGGCGATCAAATAACGGCTAGAGAACTTGCTGCTACCATGAGTGATATTACTGGAAATAAATTTCGCCTTTTTAGACCAGGTGGGTTAGGATTACTAGGCATAATAACCAACATTGCAAAAACAATTGCCCCTGGCAAAAAAGAATTATACCCTGCATGGCAAGGCATGCAATACATGCGTGATATGCTAGACGAAAAAGGAAAGATAGACATTTACGATAATGAGCGCTATCCAAATCTGAAATGGACAAGTGTGAAGGAAATGCTATCGAAACGTTGATTAGTTGATTAGTTAATTAGTTGATTAGTTGATTAGTTGATTAGTTGATTAGTTGAAAACGCCGCAAGGTAATCCCTTACGGCGTTTTGTCTAATGTCTATTATCTCAAATCTAATGTCTATATACTTCTATTCCCATCAAAATTCTCCAACTCTTTACTCACTGCATTTAAAAATGTGCTCCCCAATGCACCATCAATAATTCTATGATCATAGCTGAGTGAAATATACATCATGTGACGAATCGCAATACTATCACCTTGTGGCGTTTCTATCACCATTGGTCTTTTCTTTATTGCGCCCACAGCCATTATAGCTACTTGTGGTTGATTAATAATTGGTGTGCCCATTATGCTTCCAAAAGTACCTACATTGGTAAGCGTAAACGTTCCACCTGTTGTATCATCTGGTTTGAGTTTTCCGTTACGAGCCGCATTTGCCAATCCATTTACTTGTTTGCATAAGCCAGTAAGATTTAATTGATCTGCATTTTTTATAACAGGCACAATCAAATTACCACTTGGTAAGGCTGTAGCCATTCCAATATTCAAATCTTTTTTTATAATTATTTTATCACCATCTACGGAGCTACTTAGCATCGGATATTTTTTCAACGATTTTACAACCGCTTCTATAAACAATGGTGTAAACGTTATTTTTTCTCCCTCACGTTTTTCAAAATCACGTTTTACTTTTTCTCTCCATTGCACAAGCGCCGTTACATCGCATTCTGCAAAACTCGTTACATGTGCACTTGTAGCCACACTATCCGTCATGTGCTTGCTAATGAGTTTGCGCATTCTATCCATTTCTATTATCTCCACATTGCCGGCATAAACAGCAGGCGTATTATTTACTGGGGCTATTATCGCAGGCGCATTTTCCATTACCACTGCTTGCTGGCTTACAGGCGCAGCTTGTGCTTGCGGCTGTGCAACAGTTTGCCCACTACCTCTATTCGCTACAAATGCTAAAATGTCTTTTTTACTCACTCTACCATCTTGCCCAGTGCCTGGCATATTTTCCAATTCAGTCATACTTACACCTTCGCTTTGTGCAATGTTTAATACTAGTGGGCTATAAAAACGCACACCATTATTTTGTACAGTAGCCGTATTTGCTTGTGGCACATAAGGAATTTCTTCCACCACTTTTGCATCTTCATATTCTTGCTTTGGTGCATTAGCAACAGGCGCAGTAGCATCGGCAGCACCAGTTCTTATCTTCACAATCACCGTACCAATAGGCACCACATCATTTTCTGCAAACAATATTTCTTCTATCACACCTTCAGCGGTAGATGGCACTTCGCTATCCACTTTATCGGTAGCAATATCCAAAA
>JANOZW010000290.1:0-15450 GCA_031429575.1 Ferruginibacter sp. | reverse complement strand
CTAAAGCTATAGCAGCAGTATTTAAAGCTGCCAATGCACCCCCATTTGGAGAAAAAATACCAACACCACCTACAGTCAAATCATTTTGCCTTGGTACTGTTATCCATCCATTCACATCTGCATCTGTTAATGGATTTAAGTTAAGGTCTGGATGTGAATAAGAACCCCCTCCTTCATTTTTTAACAACTCACCAATTTTAAATGCTGGTAAAGCGGCTTTCACTTGTGCAGGCGTAAGTTCATAACTTGTATCGCTATTAATAATTCTAAAGCGATATTGCATTGCATTAGAATTTGTACCACTTGGCAATTGTCCGTTTAATGCTACTGTGCCTGTAAAAGCATTATTCTCTGCATCATTGGTAAAGCCAGTAGCTGTAAAGTTTGTTACAATATCATAGCTGCCTACTCTTGTAAACAATGCAGGAAAATAATTTCCATTTGGTATATTTCCACCATCAACACATAAATTCACACAAAAACAATTCCCTCTGTTTTCTCTGTCCGTTCTATGTCCTACACTTCTATCTTCTTGTAGCAATACAATATTAGAAATAGGCTCTACAATTTTAAAATAATAATCAGGTCCTGAAGGCCACTCAATATTTAACCATGGTGAAAGCAATGTTTGCCTAAAATTATCTCCTGGATAAACAATGGTAAACTTACCATTAGCATCTGTAGTGCCAAAACCTAGTTCATCATCTTGCAACCAATCTACATCATAGGCATATACATTTACACCTACTACAGGTTTTTTGGTTTCACAATCTGTTATTTTACCGCATATAACCCACGTGTCAAATAAAGAAAGCAACCTGCAAAAAAATGCCGAAGCAATGGCATGGTCATAAACAGCCAACATACCATTTTCTTGCTGCCGCCACTGTGGTTGCAAAGTGGTAATGTGAAATTGAAATGGACCACGAGGCTTTGGTGGAACTTTAATACGAATAGGTACAGTGCCGCATTCAAAATCAATATCAAATGCGCCACCATTGTAATTTTTATCGGATAATTCTATTACAAAATTTCCTTTTTCATCCGTTACTGATTCTGCAATCAATCGTTTTGAAATGGATTTTAATTCTTCATCGCTTCGCTGATGAAAGGTTTCTTTTTCTCTTGCTACAGCAAGTGCAGTTACATTTGAAGTGCTGTCCACTGCATAAATTTTTACCTTCGCATTGTAGAGAAAGTCATAGCAGTCCCCACAGTAAAACCCTCTCAGGTTTCCTTTAAAATGATAGTTCATTGTTACGTTTGTTTTTTGCCTACTCTTTGATACCTTTTTCGGCGTTCAGGCTTTTGGCAAAAACTACATCTTCTATAATGCACACCCACAAAGGTTTGCAGGTAAACAAGGGAAATAGAAAATTCGTTTTAATACCCTCTTGAAGGAGCCTAAACATTTTATACACTTACATTAAATTGTACAACTAGCTTTGTGCAATCGTACATTTAAACGGTATTGGATTTAAATAAAAAATATTTGTTGCACTTTTGGAAAGGTGCAATACTTATCTTACAATATGATTGATTGGGGAACTGCAAATGTATTATATTTATTATAAATAATTATAATATGTGGATAAATAATTTTATTCTATTCTATTATCACTTTACAATTTGTTGCCACAAAACTTTTTAACAAAAAACAACTTAATGGCATTTCAAAAAATAATACTGTTATGTAGTCTTTTATTTTTAGCGTTCAATAAAAATACTCACAAAACTTTACCTATAGAATTTACTGCCGAAGTAATTGCTATAAAAGATGGTGATAGCATTGACGTATTGTACGAAGGCAAACCAATAAGCATACGTCTTGCAGATGTAGATTGCCCCGAAACAAGAAAAAGCCAGCCCTTTGGCAGAGCTGCAAAAAAATTTACATCCTATTTATGCTTTGGGCAAATGGCAAGAGTACAACACCGAAATAAGTTTGATAAATACAAAAGGCTAATTGCAACCATTATTAATGCACAAAATAAAAATGTAAACAAAGAATTGATAATAGCTGGGCTCGCATGGCATTTCAAACAATATTCTACCAATATGGAAATAGCAAAACTAGAAATTACGGCAAGGGTAAATAAAGTAGGATTATGGAAAGATGCTTACCCTGTAGCGCCATGGGTATGGAGGAAGAAATGATTTAATGTCAACAAAGAGGTCTAGAGGATTAGAGGTATCAAAATCTGAATAACTATTTTTTTAGCAAACAAAAATAAAATTGGTTAAAAAAACACGAATACTTTTAAAAAGTTCACAAACCCGTAACCCCAAAACCCTTAACTACTCCTTCATAAATGTTGAAAAAATCGTCGTACCATAATTTCGTTCCCTCACATAATGTTCCGCTTTTCTATAATCATTTCTAGGCGTATGTTCTAATACAAATCTACCACCAGGTTTTAGTAAATCCCTTTCAAAAATTAGTTTTGGTATTTCATCAATGGTAGCAAGCGCATAAGGTGGTCCTGCAAAAATAAAATCATATTTGTTTGTACAAGATTTTATAAAACCAAAAACTTCGCTCTTTATCACTTTAAAATTTTCAAAGCCCAATTCCTCAGAAGTTTTTTTTATGAAGTCATACATTTTTGTATCCATTTCTACAATCGTAAGATCTGGCACGCCCCTACTTGCGAGCTCATAACTTATGCAACCAGTACCTCCAAATAAATCGAGCGTGGTTAGTTCTTCAAAGTCTAATTGATTTTGCAAAATATTAAACAAACCCTCTTTTGCAATGTCAGTGGTAGGCCTTGTGTGAGGCATATTTGTAGGAGGCTGTATGCGTCTGCCACCGTGTATTCCGCTTATGATACGCATTGTGCTAAGGCTGTAAGGTTATGGTAAAAATGTGAAGGGTGTACTTTCATATCTTCGGAAACAATTGCATCCATAGGCAATGTAGCAACATGTACATTCAAAAAATATTTGTGTATATCATCATACAAATTAGATTTCACATCTATCATTCCACTAAGAATAAGTTTGACTGTAGATGCTAATACGCCAAATCGTTCGCACACATTAAGCAAATGATAACTTACATCTGTTGGTATTTCATAATCGAAAAATTGTACTATTTGCAATTGGCCATCTTTACAGAATATTAGTTTTATGCTATTGTGATAGACCATACATTCCAAAATATCGTCGTTAAATTTATTTGCTTGCAATTGCATAGAGCTAGCATGAGCAAATTTATTTTTTGGAAATACTTCATTTACCGTTTCATATATTTTTGAAGAAACCCTGTACACAATTTTCATATCGCTGTCCAATACATCTTCATGAAAGCAATAAGTGGATGCATCTTTACCAAACATCAATTCTAGCATATTTTCTTTTTCGGCTTCTACAAAAAATGCCTTTGGTACTAAAGTAGATGAAGTAAAGTTATAACATACTTGCACCGTAGCAAATGATTGATGAAAGATGCCTTCATCTGCTATCAATAATTTTAATTCTTTTGCATAATCAACTGGGTGAATATTTTTTTCTAATTCATATACATAAAACCCTTGCAATGCAAAAGGCTTTTTAGAAAAAATGAGAAGAGATACTTCACAATTACTCAATTCTATAAGCAAATGAGATGCAGAAACATCTTCTATTATGGGTGGTATTTTAAAAGCAATTTTCAATAGATAAATTTAAGTAGGCAAAATAAGATATTTTTGCTTACATATGGAAAGTGGAGCTACATTAAATGATTTAAAAATAGACGTTACCAATAAACAAATCCTTTCAATTGCGCTGCCAATTACCATTGCAATACTTATTCCACAATTAAATATGCTTATCAACAGCATTTTTTTGGGAAGGGTAAGTGGAGAGGCATTGGGCAATGCGGGTATTACAGGGGTTTTTTATCTCATATTTGCGGTGGCAGGTCATGGGCTTAATAATGCCATGCAATCTGTTTTTTCTAACAATGCAGGCAGTGGCAACCATGAAAAATTTAAAATTATTCTTACCCAAGGTATTCGCATTGGGCTCATATTTTCTTTTATTGGTATTTTTTTCACATGGCTCTTTGCTCCATATATTATGCAGTCTGTTGCTACTGCATCTGCCTATCCTACGGAAATGAGTTTTCTAAAAATTAGAATTCTTGGGCTGCCTTTTTTATTTATTTTTCAAATGGGCAATGCATTTTTAATAGCATCGCTCAATAGTAGATATCTAATGATTGGTTTTATTTGCGAAGCGTTGATAAATATTATTTTTGATTATTTGCTCATTTTTGGTAAATTCGGATTTCCCGAAATGGGTTTTAATGGCGCAGCGGTAGCATCTGTATTTGCAGAGTTTGCAGGCATGATAACGGTATTTGCTGTTATCATTTTTACTGGCTTAAAAAAGAAATACAGCTTATTGCAATCATTTGCGTATGAAAAAATAATAAGTAAAAAAATCTTAACCGTTTCTCTGCCACTCGTTGGTCAATATGTAATAAGCGTTACCACATGGCTTATCTTTTTTTTACTGATAGAAGCAAGAGGTGAAACAAACTCCAAAGCCATTAGCAATGTAATGCGCAATGTATTTGGCATTGCAGGCGTATTTGTATGGGCTTTTGCCGGCACTACCAATACCATGATAAGCAATTTAATGGGGCAAAAAAGGGAAGCAGACATTCTACCTGCCATTAAAAAAATAATGCTGTGGAGTATAGGTTTTTGTTGTGTACCAGTATTGGTTTTAAATATTTTTCCTGAACTCTTTTTTAATCTTTTTGGACAAGATGATGCTTTTGTGATAGAAGGAATAACAGTGATAAGAATGGTTTCTCTTGGAATGATACTCATGAGTATTGCCAACATTTGGCTAAATGCTGTGACAGGCACTGGTAAAACAAAAATGAATCTTGCCATCGAAATAATAGCCATTACATTGTATATGGCCTATACATTTTATTTTATGAAAGTGAATTACATATCGCTCGCTATGGCCTGGAGCAATGAGTTTGTTTATTGGAGTTGTATTTTTATTATTTCATTTTTGTATCTGCGGAGTGGAAAGTGGAAGACGAAGGTTAATGAATAATTAGTAATGAATAATTTTTAAATTTAGTAAACGTTTTTTTTGAACAAAAACTAAAGCGAAGGCGAAGGCAAATGAAAGATTATAAACAAGTAAACAATACACAAAAACCATTGCAATTTAATAAACAATACTTCTACCTCACTTTGTTATTATTTGTAATTGAAATCATTATTGCAAAATATGTGCATGATGATTTTATAAGGCCGTATATAGGTGATATGCTTGTGGTAATGCTTATATATTGTTTTGTAAAAATATTTATTAGTAGTAAAGTTATACCTACAGCAATTGGCGTTTTATTATTTTCCTATATAATTGAAGTATTACAATATTTTAAAATCGTAAACATACTTGGCCTTCAGCAATACAAAATGGCACGCATTATAATTGGAACATCATTTTCTTGGGCAGATATATTTATGTACACAATAGGTATTTGCCTTGTAATTTTTATAGAGAAAAGAATAGAAAGAAAAATGCCGTTAATTGTAAACTAACGGCATTTTAATTATTCATTATTAACTATTCATTACTAATTACTGATCCATTTATTATTCCCAACATTCATATCCGGAAAAACTTTATCAGGATCTATTGTAACAGATTTCAATGCTTCAGATACTGGTATTTTCACTTTGAATATTGACGTATTATTCCAAATTTCTACGGGTAAATTTATCGTACCCTTTGCACCTGAAACTGTTTCGTAGCCTAGTATTACAGGCATGGCCATTTTATCTAAATTTTCTATAGTAACAATAGTGCCTCTTGTATCATCATTGTTTACATCTTTTATAGCTTGGTCTAATTTGTAATTTTCTACAAACCAAGCTTTCCAAAACCAATCTAAATTTTCGCCAGATGCATTATCCATAGTGCGGAAAAAATCCCATGGTGTAGGATGCTTATAAGCCCATCGTTTTATGTATTCTTTAAAAGCAAAATCAAATCTATCTGCACCAAGAATATTATTGCGCAGCAAGGTTAAACCATAAGCAGGCTTATAGTAAAGCATCATACCAATATTTGCTTCTTTCATAGCATCTGGCGTGCTCATGATAGATTCGCTACCACTACCAAACATAGCTCCTAAAAATTGAGTTGGGCTTGGGCTATTGCCATCGTACTCGCCTTTATTAAAATCTTGCGAGGCAAGTGTATTTATAAATGTATTAAACCCTTCATCCATCCAACCATATTTTCTTTCATTGCTACCTACTATCATAGGAAACCATGTATGCCCAAACTCATGATCTGTAACGCCAAACAAATCTGCCTCTGATGCATTGGAACCACAAAATACAATGCCAGGATATTCCATACCGCCAACATTAGATGCCACATTTACTGCAGAAGAATAAGGATATTGAAACCAGCGCTTACTATAATTTTCTATGCTTCCTTTTGTATATTCTGTAGCCCTACCCCAATTTTTAGCACCTTTACTTTCTGCAGGATATGCACTTTGTGCCAAGGCTTTTTTACCATCTGGTAAATTTATACGGGCAGCATCCCATATAAAAGATTTAGATGATGCCCACGATATATCTCTTGCATTTGTCATTTTATATTTCCATGTAAGTGTGCCAGTTTGTTTTGGTCTTGATGATGTCTCCGTCACTTCTTTGTCTGTACGTATCATTACGGTAGCATCACTATTTTTTGCATCGGCAAATCGTTTTTGTTGAGTAGCAGTAAGCACTTCAGTAGGATTTTGCAATTCTCCACTAGCCACCACAATATGGCTCGCAGGTGCTGTTATGCTAAAATCAAAATCGCCATAATCACAATAAAACTCACTTGGTCCAAGGTACGGCAATGTGTTCCATCCTTCTGTTTCATCATACACACACATGCGTGGATACCACTGTGCTACCGCAAAAATATTTCCATTTTTAGTTTTTAAAATCCCACAACGGTCTGCACCTTCTTCTGGTAAGATAAACGAATAATCAATTTTTATTTTGATGATATCGCCGCCTGCTTTTATGGTTTTAGGTAACCGAATTTGCATTCTCGTATCTGTAATTACATAATCCGCATTTGCATTATCCGTTACATTTTTTACTGCGGTAATTTTATAGCCTCCACTAAAAGCACTATTGGCACTGCCATAGCGGCTACGTGCGCCTACTGGCATTCGTGCTTGCCCACGGCTATCTTTTGCAAATAAATTTTGATCTAGCTGCAACCAAATAAAAGGCAGTGCTCGTGGACTATTATTTTTATAGGTAATAACTACTGTACCAGCAATTTCATTTGTATTATCATTGAGCGATACATTTATTTGATAATCGGCTTTGTTTTGCCAATAGCCAGTATTAGGAGAACCATCAGCGGCTCTTGTTATTGTACCGCCATCTGGGTAAAACAATGGTGAAAATAATGCATGAGGGTCATACATAGATGGCTTTTGTGCATTTGCAATGATTGCAAAGGAAAAGAAGATTACCGAAAAGAAGATGCGTTTTTGCATATGTTATAAATTTTGTACAATATAAATAATTTTCTCTGTGACAATGAAAATGAAAGAAAAGAGTTTTAAAAATTGATAATTATCTTTGTACTTATGCACAGATATTTAATTCGGAATTCTTTGGTTTCTTCAATAGTCATCGCTTTTCTATTTTCATGTAACAGTGAGCCAACAGAAAAAGAGCCCAGAGAAATAAATTACCCAAAGTTGTTTGATAAAGTAAAAAAAGACAGCAGCACTTTGGTATCTGATTCTACTAATATTTTTGATGGCAATGAATTTGACCCAACAAAAGACTCTATTGGAAAAATATTGAGCTTACTTGAGCAAGATTTAAAAGAAGACAGTGCGCAAATTGAAAAAATAGGCATAGATAGTAATCACTTATTAAACAATCCAGTTGAGCTAGACACTTTAGAATTATTTACAGATAATTTAACGACCAAAAAAGATTCTTTTACGAATGAATTGAAAAAAATAACGGCCTCAGAAATAAAATCCTTGAAGTATAATTTAGAACAGCTAAAACTAAAACCTGCACGAATATTAGATTCGAACGCTACCAAAGCCCATATCAATGCTAGAGTATGGGCGCAAATAAGTAAAGAAAAACAGTTGTTGAAATTATATATTGATGGCGAACTTGTAGATAGTTTTAAAGTGAGCACTGGCGATAAAAAACATGAAACACCCGCATTGGATTTAAGGCCAAGTGGCCCTATTTTTAATAAATATACCAGCAAAAAATTTCCTGGAGGAAACTATAATGGATTAGGAAATATGCCTTATGTAGTTTTCATAAAAGGTGGTTATGCTATACATGGCACTACAAAAGGCAATATTCCAAAGCTAGGTAAAAAAGCTTCACATGGTTGTATTCGCCTACATCCTGACAATGCAAAAATTTTTAATGAAGTAGTAAAAGCGATAGGAATAGACAATGTATGGGTAACTATTAGTGAGGGAGAATAATACACATCATGCTCATATCTTTAATAATTCTGGATAAATTTATCTAATTAAAAGCACCATTCCCTTCAAAAGCACTTCGCCTTTTACTTCATTTCCACTGATGATATAAACATAAGCGCCTGTAGGAGCTGGTAAGCCTTTGTACTCACCATCCCAGCCTTTGTTTTTATCAGTAGTATTAAACATGAGCGCACCATATCTATTATAAACGGAAAAATATTTTATACTTGCTATTGCAGCAGTAACAGGTATTCTAAATATATCGTTATTGCCGTCGGAGTTTGGTGTAAATGAATTTGGAATATAAATACCTTTTAAAACCGTTATTTTTATACTGCTATCTGCTTCACAATTATCAGTAGATGTTACTTGTAATTTGTAAACAGTATTTTCTTGTGGTTTTGCAATAGGCGATAAAGAGCTAGCATTAACCAATGAAGAAGCTGGCGACCAAACATGGTTTAACAAATTACCACTAACGGTTGCATTTAACTGAATACTATTTCCAAACAAAATAGTTGTATTGCCAGGATTAAAAGTTATTACAGGTTTTGGGTTTACTATCACAGACACATTGTTAGAAAGATAAGGCGATACACTACAGCTTGCACTTGTTGTCATATAACAATTTACAACATTTCCATTATTCAAATTGGTAGTGCTATACACAGCATTATTGTTGCCAACATTTATACCATTTACTTTCCATTGATAAATTATATTACTGCTAGTATTAAAAGGGCTTGCTGTAAATATTACTTCATCATTTTTACATATGGTAGCTGTATTAGCATTTATGGTTAATGATGGTTGAGGAGTATTATCTACATTTATTTGTATAGCATTTGATAACACGTTTGCATTGTTTACACATGGTAAATTAGACGTGAGCAAACAAGTAACAATATCTGCACTAGTAATGGTATTGGTTGTAAAACTATTTGCATTGCTTCCTACATTTTGCCCATTTATTTTCCATTGAAAAGTGGGTGCAGCACCTCCATTTGTTGCAGTGGCGGTGTACGTTACAGGCAAGCCTACGCATACATTTGCTGTAGAAGAAACAATGCTAATAGTAGGCTGTAACACAGGTGTAATAATCATATTAATACTGTTAGAGTTTGCTGTATTACTAAGCAAACAACTTGCTCCAGTTACAGCAAGGTTACAAGAAACAACATCTGCATTAGAAAGTAAATTTGTAGTAAACGTATTAGACGTGCTTGATTGAACATTTACCCCATTTATTGTAAACGTATAAGTAACTGCACCGCTATTGGTATTTGAAGCAATAGCGCCAAAGCTAACATTTGAGCCTGCGCAAATTGGTAAAGTGGTAGTTTGTGTAAGTAATACTGAGGGAGAATAATTAGGTGAAATATTGGTAGGAATATCATTAGAAATGGCGGTTTGTGCTTGTAAACATAACCCTCCAACAATAGTAATGCTGCACTTAAGCACACTACCATTTGCTAAGGTAGAAGATATGTATGTATTAGAAGGACTATTTTGTACACTTATCCCATTAACTGTAAAATTATAATTTATTGTACCTGTACTTGTGTTAGATGCATTAGCAGTAAATAAAATAGGCACCCCAGCACAAACAGTTCCATTTGCATTGGAGGATAACAAAACAGCAGGTAACAATGTAGGAGCTACTACCATTGTAATATCACTTGACACTGCAGTGTTACTTGTTAAACAAGCACCGTTTACAATATTTATTTGGCACCTTACAATATCTCCATTTACCAAACTAGTAGTTGTAAATGTATTTGATACAGTATTTTGCACAGTAGTTCCGTTTATGATAAAATTATAGGTAACAGTTCCGCTATTTATGTTAGATGCAGTAGCTGTAAAAACAACAGAGGTTCCAGTACATATTGTTGTATTTGGATTGAATAAGAGTTGCACACTTGGCGTAGCACTACTCGAAAGATTAATTAATATCGTATTTGATGTAGCAGTTGTAGCAGCCAAACAAATGCCTCCAACAATTACCATATCACAACTTACATTGTCATTATTCAATAAAGTGTTTGTGGTATAAGTATTGGATAAAGTATTTTGTACGCTAACATTATTTACTTTAAAATTATAAGTAACCGTTCCGTTTGCATTTGTAGTATTGGCCGTAAATGTAACCGAAGTGCCTGAACACACATTGCCAGTAGGGTTTTTTACAATTTGCAATGTAGGTGTTAATCCTGCATTGTTGTTTACATTCATTGTTATTGCATTTGAGGTAGCTGTTAATGCAGAAAAACAAGTGCCACCGCCTGTAATATTAATAATGCAAGTAACAATATCTGCATTTGCTAATGCACTACTCATGTAAATATTGGAGCTAGTATTTTGCATACTTACCCCATTTACATAAAAATTATAGGTAGCTACTGCTGTACCAATATTTGTAGCTGTGGCTGTAAAAGTAATAGGTAAGCTAGGGCATACTGCCCCACTAGGATTAGCCACTATAGCAGCTGCAGGAGTAAGTTGTGCACCAAGTGAAGTAATGGGTAAGTTAGTCGTACTAGAACTGAAATTGCAACCATTAAAAGATTGTAAACTTACATTGCCAACTACATTAGCACCAAAATTTACGGTTATAATAGTATCACCTTGACCACTAGTAATGGTAGCACCAGCTGGCACTGTCCATTGATAATATATAGCACCTGTTACAGGGGTTGTTTGATATACAATACCTGTAGCACTAGCACAAACAGCTGTAGGACCATTAATATTATTGGGTGGTAGTAATCCAGGCAATCCTGTAAATGTCCAACCTGTATTACCTCCTAGGTTAACAGAATTATATGCAAAAAAACTAGCGCCTCCTGTTGCTCTTATATCTTTTAAATGTATGTTGTAACCTGGTACAGAGCCAATGGCTTTTGTGAATGTAGTAACAGCGCCTGATGTAGATGACTCTAACAACACATAAGATACACAAGAGCCTTGTACTTGCCATCTATTTATAATGGTTTGTGTTCTTCCACTAAAAGCAATATAGCTATGGCCTGCCGAAAAAATAAGTGTATTAAAGGTATTGTTGTCTACCAGTATTCCATCTGCATTAAAAGTGGCTGAATTTATATTGTTTGTTCCTTCTAATCTGCCATTTGAAGCAAAATTTACATTATGAAAATTATTGTTATCAAAAATTGTACCTTCTAAATTTATGCTTACACCTAAAAAATTTACATCATAATAGGTTTTATCGCCACCAAAAAAGAAAGCCAACACACTAGTTGTGGTAGAATTAATGTTTGATGTTCCAGCATTTACCGTAAGACCTGCGTTGGTAACTTCCCAAAAATAAAGGTCATTTAAAGTAAAAATTGACGAACCCATATTAATCGTACGTGCAAGGTTAGTTCTAGATCTAAATGCACTTGCTATTACTGCATTATTATTTGTAATAAGTGTACCACTATTTAAATTTATTTTTCTATTTACCTTTAAAGAGTCTTGCAAAATCCACGTTCCTGTGCCATTAAAATTTATGCTTTCTACTCTTTTACCTTTCATACTAATGGTATTATTTGAAGAAGAGGCCTCAAAATTTATAGCGCCCAAGAAGCTAATATTCATATTTTCAAAAAGAGTAAGAGAACCAAATATTTTTAGAAAATGAGTACCTATCCCTGCAAAGGTGGGTACGTTGGCAGCACCAGTCCAAATCATGTTTCTACAATAAGCCGTTGGCACATTTATCGTTACAGTCTGGTTGGCTAGTGAAAATGAATTTACATCAAAAAAAACATTATCCGACGGCGATGGTGCACAACCAGCGGGAGCGCCACCACTTGTATATGACCAATGGGTGCCATCACTCCAGTTGCCTGTATTGCCTATCCAATATAAGTTATTTGAAACTGGTGTTGTAAAAACCCAACCTGTATTGTTGCCAAGATTTACTGCATTATTAGCGGTAAAAGTTGCGCCACCATTAGTTGCTATGTCTCTTAAAATCACAAAAGAAATAGAAATATTACCCGTAGGTTTTGAAATGAAAGCTTGGCTCCCTGCTATGGTTGTATTAATTTCTACAAGACCATTACAGTTTCCAATAGCTGTCAATGTACCATTAATGGTTTGTGTTCTGCCGCTAGTGATGGTATAACTTTGCCCTGCTGCAAGGGTAAGATTATTAAATGTGTTGTTATTTAAAAATTGACCTCTACCTGCAAAAGATACGTTTCTAAATATGTTGGAACTTGTAAGTAAACCTTGAGAAGAGAATACAACATCATTAAAAGTATTGCCATCTCCAATATAGCCTTGGGATGTTGGTGCAGTATTGGTAAAATTTACGTTATGATACGTTTTACCACCTCCGTAAAAAATTAAAGGAGTAGTACCCATAATATTAATAACAGATGTACCTGCATTTAATGTAAAATTATTATTGGATGCATTCCAAGGATTACTATCATCGGAAATATTAATAATGGAGCTACCCAAATTTAGTGTTCTTGCAGTTAAATTATTTGAAAAAAATCGTCTAGCATTTACAGTTTGGTTATTGGTAGTAAGTGTACCTGCACTTAAATCAAAATCAGCAAGTGTTGTAATAGCATCTTGCAATATCCAAGCACCTCCAACACCATTAAATTTTATGTTGTTTCTAAACGTAAGTCCTGCAGAAGTGATTGCTGTTGCTGTAGTAGTTGCACTAAAACTAACTTCTCCTTGGTAATTAAGCAATACCGTAGGTGTAAAAGTAAGAGAGCCATATATTTTTAAGAGGTTAGAAAATGGACCATTCAATGCTGGTGTATTGGTTGCACCTACCCAACTCATGCTATTACAATATGCAGTTGGTATATTTATAGTAACAATCTGACCTGTGTTAGAAAATGAATTTGCATCAAAAAAAACATTGTCTATTGGAGAAGGAGAACAGCCCGAGGCTGGGCCACCACTAGTTACAGACCAATGGTTGCCATCATCCCAGTTGCCAGCATTGCCGATCCAATATAAATTTTTTGGTGTAGGAGAAGTAAAAAGCCAGCCTGTATTGTTGCCAAGATTTATGGAGTTACTCGCATTAAAAGTAGCACCTCCAGTTTTATTTATATCTTTTAAAATTAGATATGAAGCATTTACAACACCAGTTGTTTTTGAAATATTAGCTGCAGTACCATTTGTGCTCGAACTTATATCAATAAAAGCACCGCAGTTACCAATAGCATTAAAATTTCCTGTTATTGTTTGCGTAGTTCCACTTTGTAATTGGTAAGAATAAGATGAAGAAAATATTAAGTTAACAAAACTGTTGTTGCTTGCAACCCGACCATTTTGGTTAAAAACTAGGTTTCGAAATATACTTGTTCCTATAATAAAACCGTTACCCGCAAAGTTTACATCATGAAAGGTATTATCATCGTTTATCGTTGCTTCGCTAGAATTGCTTCCATCTGTAAAATTTAAATCGTAATACGTTTTACCACCACCATAAAAATAAATAAACCCACCGGTGCTTATTGCATTTATTGTAGATGTACCACAATTTAATGTAAACCCATTATTACTGACTCTCCAAAAAGTATTGCCACTATTTAAAGTAAAAATAGATGAACCCATATTCAAAGCTCGGGTAGTTGTAGTGGTAGATCTAAAAGAATTTATAACAACTGCTTGATTGTTGGTATTGAATGTACCATTATTTAATACAACGCCACTGGCTACTTTTAAAGAGTCTTGTAAAGTCCACGAACCGCCAATACCATTAAAAATTATTCCATTATTAAAAATTTTACCATTGCTACGTAAAGTTTGACCAGCATTGGTAGCTTCAAAATTTGTTATTCCCTCAAAATCCATATTCATGCCTACTGCAAAAGATAGCGACCCGTATATCTTTAATAAACTTGTACTTGCTCCTCCTAATGTTGGATTATTTGTTACACCTACCCAACTCATATCTCTACATAAAATCGTAAGCGGATCTAAGGTTACTGTTTGGCCTACAGCAGTAAAGGAGTTTGCATCAAAAAAAACATCATCAACAGCAGTAGGTATTTGATTATGCAATATAACGCCACCGGAAGTAGTAGCCCAATGTGTAGGATAAGACCAATTCCCGGTACCGCCTATCCAATAATAATTAGCTGCATTTGTGGCTAGTGGTGCATAAAATGAAATAAAATATAAAAGGATTAATCTACACATCCCTTTCTTAAAGTTCATTTTTTTATTCATGTAGGTAGGGTAGATATTTTTTCTATTGGGTTGTTATTATTTTAATTATGCTCTGTACAATCAAATTTAGTACCAAAATCATTGAATACCAAAACGGTGGAAAAGTAAGAGTGAAGTTTTTGTGATTGAGGGATATATTGAGAAATACGGTTACAATAACAGTTATATCAATTGTGATGAATTCTTATAAATTACTCCTCGCTTACAATGCCAATATTAGAGTTCACTGAAAGAAGGTATTGTTTCTGTAGAAAGTATCTTAAAGTAGTCATTTTAAATTTATCTAATTAAAAGCACCGTTCCTTTTAAAAACACTTCGCCTTTGTTATCGAAAGCTTTTATCATGTATGTATATGCACCAATACTAGATTTTGTGCCTTGGTAAGTACCGTCCCAGCCTTTGCTAATATCTGTGGTTTCAAATATTTTATTGCCGTATCTATTAAAAATAATAAAATATTGTAGATTAAGAAGCGCCGCTGTAGGTGGAATTCTAAATACATCATTTACATTATCGGCATTAGGTGTAAATGCATTTGGAATGTATGTATTGGTTAAAACTTTTACGGTTACATTACTATCGGCAATACAATTATCTGTAGAAGTAACTTTTAAATGATAAGTAGTGGTTTGTGTGGGATTTGCAATTACACTATTTGAATTTGTATTACTCAAACCTGTAGATAGTGTCCATAAATAAGTAGCAATATTTCCTGTAACAT
>JANOZW010000289.1:0-2159 GCA_031429575.1 Ferruginibacter sp. | reverse complement strand
CATCATCCAATTATACCTATTATCGGCATTAAGCATTCTTAAATAAATAGTAGCTCTGTTATGCGCTTTTCTTTCATCAGGCAATTGCATAAAATATTGTACCCAATAATTACTAAAGGCAAACATCTGAACCAAATCATCGGGGTGGGTTTTATTAAACATTATTTGCGGCGGCTCATGTAGCATAGCTGTATCTTTTATACCCAGCATTAGCTCTAATGCACCACCACAAGCTGCCACTACCCACTTTGTAGTATCTGCTACAAACCATAAGTAACTACCAATAGCTAGTTTTTTAAACTGTTCTATAGTAGGTATAAATAACGCTTCGGGTGTTGTGGTTTGTTGTACTGCTGTGCTATGGCCAAAGGTTAGCCGTAAGTCTTCTTCTTTTACAGGGCTTAATAAAGTATAAATATTGCTAGTCATAATAAAAAGGTACTAGGTATAAATCCCTATTGTTTGGTTTTAATTAACAGTATAGTTTTGAATGTTAAAGGTAATAATATATAAATGTATTTTAATAGCTATATATAGCTATTGTATAAACAATTATTTACTGTCAATTTTACATAATAAAAAAATTTAAATAGAATATAATGAAATTATGCATCTTTTTTATCTCAAGACTTGGGGCGCAGGTACACAAAATAGTGGTGCAGCCATTATTATTGATAATGCATTTGTTGCTACTTATTTTTCGGGTATAAAATTTATTAATTGCAAATAAAAATTAAGAGTTTTTTCTGACAAGCTGGTAGCGCAGCCAGCGTTCGTGTTTCACGAATGCTTTCCTTTCTGGCTCGGTGGGTTTTTAAAGGTAGTTCGGTGTCAATACTTGCAAAAACACACTATGCGGTAAATTATAAAGACCTGCAGGAGGGTTGTTTAATAATTTAAAGTTCTTTTATGTGTTGGAGTTTCACAGTAGCCCTTTATAATTTAATGTGTATGCTTATGAAAACCCGGCAGGGACGGAAGATATGTAAAGAGGGCTTTGACCGATGCTTTCAACCCTCCTTTTTAGAGGGTGGTTGTTGATTAACAAAAAAACAAAAACAAAAAACACACAATATGGCAACGATTAACATTAACGGACAAGTAAAGTATGCTGATTTGTCACCAGCACAAAATGTAAGAGTTAAAATTTGGGAACTGGATCCACTAAGCGTAAATGACGTTATTTTTAACCAAATAGTAAATGCTGACGGCGCATTTTCTGGTACATCATTAAGGTGGGATGATCACAGAGTAGCAGGTGTAAATGTAGATTTGGTTGCAATACTAGAATTTGAAGTAACTTTTGAGGGTGTAACACACAAAGGGCCTTATAGCAATGCTGTACCAATTATTTTGCCACCCACTTTTCCAAAACCAATACAGCTAAGAGAACGTGACCTTGTACAAATTGTTTATTTACAAAATGAAGATTACAATGCACAAGAGCAAGCATTGTATGGTTTTATTGAAACAGGTTCGGCAGCGGCAGTAAATGCAACTTTAGGCGACGATTACAGAAGAATACACCATTTAGAAGGTGTACGTGCTACACTTAGTAGATTAAAAAGAAAGTTACAACGTGTAGCTGAAAGGCCAGGTACCGATGCTGTTGACCTTGTATTTTGTACACACGGTTTTACTGATGGTGTTGTATTTGCAAATGGTGCAAAAACTACAGGCGACGTACTTACAGCCCTTTTAGAAATTCCGCCAGGTGTACGTGCCAAATTTAGAATGGTTTTTTCAACAGCATGCTTTGGAACAACACATAACCAAATGTGGCTGGATGCTGGTTTTAAATGTGCATCGGGTTCGGAGGGTGTTTATGCCGATTCAGAATTTTCGCTAATTCCATTTTTAGAAAGCTGGGCAAGCAGAAATACTTTTAATACTGCTGTAGAACATGCAAATACAGGTATAATTGGAAATAGAGGCGATGAAATTGCTAAAGAATATTACAGGAATATAGGAAAGGCCGATGATGCTGATGATATAAACAGCCACAGAATTGTTGAAGGTAATGGTAATTTACGCATTTACAGCAAACCGTAATATAGATATAAATAAATTTTTGGTAGCTATGTAAAATAATGGCGAAAAGCAAAGCTGCCAAATTTTTTTTAAGTTGTAAATAAAAACTTTTAAAACAAAAACATGAA
>JANOZW010000288.1:0-24976 GCA_031429575.1 Ferruginibacter sp. | reverse complement strand
AAAAACGAAAAAATAATTTTTATGCCAACAAAAAAAAATTGGATAGAAAAACTACATGAAAAAAAAGAACCGCAGGTAAAAAAAATAGATAAAGATTTTTGGGGTTATACTAGGGGTGATGGTATGTATATAAGTACACCTCAAATAATTGAAGACTACATAAAACAAATAGCCATAGGAAAATCAGTAGATACTATAACCATGCGCAATGATTTGGCAGTAGAAAACAATGCAGTTTTTACATGCCCATTAACCACAGGTATTTTTTTAAGAATAGTAGCCGAGGCTGCTAATGAACAATTGCAACAAGGTGTAGCTTTAAAAAATATCACTCCATTTTGGCGTATGATTGAAGCTAATTCTCCTATGGCAAAAAAATTAAGTTTTGGGCAAGATTTTTTGAAAGAACAGCGAAAAAAGGAAAAGATTGATTAGTTATTTCTTACAATACAAATGACACATCTCCACAGGATATTTTTTATCTAAGTCCACATCATTAAATGCTTTCTTATCACCCCAAGAAAATACTTTTTCAAAAAAGGGAAGTAGCTTATTGCTTTTTATTTTGCTTAGAAAATATATTTCATGCTCTTTCTCTTTTATACCCATATCATACAAATCTTGGTCGTGTTTTGTAATGCCTATTTCATGAAAATAGTGTATCATTCTAAAATACTCACATACATTACCACTCTCTAAAGAACCTGCAAAATAAAAAGGCATAAACCAACCAATCAGATAACAACCAATATGTATCACCTTTCCCGTTATATACATTCTTGCTTCAAAATATTTTGAAACAGGGATATTGTACTCGTTCATTATTTTTAAAACACAAGCACGGTGATGCCATTCATCTATTTCTATTTGTTTAATAGCAGCTTTTTCAATAGCAGCTTTTACAGAACCTGCATGCCCTTGGTAAGCAAAAGCGGCGGCTTTTTCAGCAGAGTACGCTTTTTGTAAAAGGGTAGTTAGTTTTTTATGGTTTAATTGCAAAACAGTTTTTTTGGTATTGCAAAGATAAATGCATTGTCCTATTTAATTATCGCATTCCACTCTGGACTACTTATTTGCAAAGGCAGTTTTAAATCTACATTTTTACTATCTAATAGCCCTTTAAACACATCTACCCTACCTACAGATTTTTTCCACTCCTCTCTAGAATCATCGTCATGTGCATCTTCTAAAATTTCTTTCCGGCTTGCTAAAAATGCTTCTAAAAACAACAATTCACTATCGGGCATTTCTTCGCAGTTTTTATCTTTATGTGTGCGCCCACTTGGCGTGCCACCTACACTCTTTATAGTATGTTTAAATATTTTTCGTATGCCGTCTTTATCTTTTCCATCTCCATGTTGTACTATGGCATCATACACAATGGCAAGTGCAAGTGTAGATTTTAATCCCAACAATTCACAATAATCTATTGCCGGTTTACCATATAATTCAAAGGCAACTTTATCTTGATAATATTTTGTTTTTTGTGCCTCGCTGCGCCATGCATCAGCAAAGCCAACAAGGTCTGTAGTATCATCGCTATGTTTTCTTGCTAGCTTTTTTAAAACATCTACATAATAAACCAGCTTGCTATCTTTTACAGAGTCTGTATATTCTCTAATAATATCAAACCCATCGCCAGTAGCTGTTGTAAAACCTACTTTGCCAAAAGTAAAACCTCTTCCATCGCCTAAAAATTCAATATAGTCGTAGTTAGGATCTACACTATCGTTTTCAAACAATGAATTTAATTTTTGCACTACTGCTGGCAAGGTATCAGTAGGAGGAAGTTGGATAAAAAACATAGGTTATGTTATTTGGGTATCCCAATCATTGCTTTTAATATGAATGGTACCGGTTAATGCTAAATTATTTGTGTCTAATAAATTTTTTAGTGCGGTTACTCTGTCAACAGATTCTGCCCACTCCTCTTTTGTATCTTTATTGGCAGGGTTAAGTAAACATTTTTTTCTCTCTACTAAAAATGCATCTAAAAATTCTATTTCAGGATTATCGATAGCACCACATCCATTGCCATTTTTATCTTTTCCAGAAATCGTTCCTCCCATGGCTTCGGTAGTTCTATCCAACAATGCACCAATACTATCATCATCTTCACCATCGCCATGTTGTACAATGGTATCGTACAAGAAAGCTATAGCCATTGTGCTTTTTAAGCCAAGTATATTGCAGTAATCTATTGCAGGTTTACCGTAAACTTCATAAGCTAATTTATCTTGTGTAGCGGCTGTTTGCATAGCTTCATTTGCCCAAGCCTGTTCAAAACCTTGCAAGTTATCCGTATCATCGTTTTCATCGTTTGCCAATTTTTTTAACGTAGGCAAATATTGTTTCAATGCACTATTTGGGTGGCTTGCACAATATTCTTTTATTAAATCATATCCATCGCCATTGGCTGTTGTAAATCCTATTTTACCAAAAGTAAATCCACGACCATCGTCTAAATTTTCACAATAATCATAACTCGGGTTTGTGTCGTCATTTTCAAAAAGACTATTAATTTTTTCTACAATAGGTGGAATAAAACTCATTTTGCTGTTTTATAGGTTTAGTAAAAGTATTGATGTAATTGTTAATGTAACGATAAACTAAAAAAAATTAAGTTGCTAATACCAATTCTGTGGTTGTAATTTCAGTTACATTACCAGTACGTTTTAATGTGCCCCAAAGTTGTGTTTCTCCCTTTAAAGCTTTGGCAGTAGCCTTTAATATTACAATATACATTAGTGGCTTGTAAAATATTCTTTGCGGAATTACATACCATAGTTTTTTAAAAGATTCTTTCTCAAAATAAAATGCAATAGCTGAGAAAATTAAATCCACCAATAGTAATAGCATATAACTTGTTATCAAATCTCCATTACCTCTAATTTGGCTGCTCTGCCAAAACAAACTAAAAATAAATAGCAAGTCAGCAATAGGAGAAAGCAGTGGTAAAATAATTTGAAATAATAAAATATTAGGAAGCCCAAGTAAACCCAAGCCTTTGTATTTGGGATTAAAACAAGCATGTTTATTTTTCCAAAAACTTTGCATAACACCGTAGCTCCATCTTATTCTTTGTTTTAATAAAGGTTGTATGGTTTCTGGTGCTTCTGTCATAGCAATGGCGGTATTACAATTGCGAATGGTGTAGCCGCACTTATTTATGCGTATGGTAATATCACAGTCTTCAGCAAGTGTATCCGATGTAAAACTTCCTGCTTTTAAAATGGCTTCTTTTCTAAATGCACCAATGGCACCTGGCACAATAGCAATTCCATTTACATAATCAAAGGCACGTCTATCAATATTTTGAGCCGTTATATATTCTATAGCTTGCCATTTCGTAAGAAGATTTTTTTGGTTACCTACTTTTACATTTCCTGCTACCACACCTACTTTTTCACTTACAAAAAAGCGCATCATTTCTTGTATTGCATTTGGTAATAAAACCGTGTCGGCATCTATACAAACTACAAAATCATTTTTAGATAAATCTATTCCGAAATTTAATGCAGTTGCCTTGCCTCCATTTTCTTTTGTATAAATTTCTACTTTTTTATTATGGCTAAATTTTTCTTTTACGATGTTGTACGTATCGTCTTTACTACCATCATCTACAAAAATGATATTAAAGTTTGGATACTGCTGTAGCAATAAATTTTCAATTGTTTTTATAATGGTTACTTGCTCGTTATATGCTGGTACAATTATGCTCACAGCTGGCTGTATGTTATTTGCCAACAAAATCATTTTTTCTGCTTTTGATTTTTTGGTTTGCAATAATGCAAGTGTTAGCACACTAAAAATCCTTATCAAACCTAAAAAGAAGGCAATGATAAAAAGTACAGCTACCGTTTTTTTAAACCCAAAAATAGAAAATGCTACTGCGTTATTTATAGAAGCATAATTATTATGTACCGTAGGCATAATTTCTTCAGCAGTTTTACCCAAAATATTTCCAATAGTAGTTATTTGTATATTCTTATTTTTAAAGTACCCAATTATTCTTGGCAATGCTTTTACGGTTGCTCGTCTATTACCACCTGCATCGTGCAATAAAATAACCCCTTTGCTAGGGTTGGCTTCGTATTGCGTTACAACCCTTTTGTAAATGGTATCTGCATTAATACCATCTTCCCAATCTCTGGGGTCAATACTTTCGCCAATAGTATAATAATTGTTTTTTTTGCTTAGTGCTATCGGAATTATTTCAGCCACAGTGGTTGGCTCTGAGTCAGCATTAAAAGGGGCTCTAAACAAAACGGTGCTTTTTCCTGTAACCGCTTCTATAAGCAATCTTGTACTTTTCATTTCCAATTCTGCACGAGCAGTACTCACTTCACTAATGTTGGGGTGTGAGTATGTATGGTTACCAATTTCAAAACCATTTTTATTAATTCGTTCTAGCAATGGTAAATTATCTTGTGCATTTGCACCAGTTATAAAAAAAGTGGCCAGCACTTTTTCTTTTTCTAAAATATCTAATATTTGTGGTGTATAAGTTTCATCAGGCCCATCATCAAAAGTAAGTACTACTTGGTTGTGTACATTACCCCATTTTTTTATAACATACTGTGTAGGTAGTTTGGTGTATTTCTGTTCGGTAATAATATTTTCTGTACTGTCTATTTCCAACGTTAGTTCTCCACTCTGCGGATAACTTTGCACATCCAACACTTCTCCATCGCCTACATAGCTAGGTGTATTTTGTACATACGCTACATCTTTTAATTTTTCAAAATTAAATTGATTCTTTTTTAAACCAGCATTAGATAAATCATAATTATAAAAAGTCCACATTCTTTCATCTTCGCTACCTAGGCGCCAAAGTGCAGTACCCGCAGTTTCCATTTCGTCTGATAGACGCATTGTATTAAAAATACCTGCTGCATCAAAGAAATACACTTGATGATTTTCTTTGTTCTCATCCAAATAATTGAAATGAGAATTGTATGTATCATTATTAAAATCCACAGCTATTTTATTGTTTAATGCTAGCGATAAAGCCTCGGCATATTTTACTACTGTACCTTCATTATTTTCTTTCCAGTCGTAACCAAATCCTGCTACACACATCACTATTTTTTCACTAGCAATTTTTGAAGTAGCCTCATCCAAAACCTTTTCTAGCCATCGCTGTTCGCATATATTGCCTGGTTGGCTTCCGCTCCAGTGCTGGTTATATGCCATTAAAAAAACATAATCATTGTATGTTGCTAATTGTATAGCATCTTCATCATCTTTAGTTATAGGTACTATATCTTGAGATACAATTTTGTGTTGCACATGAAGTGTATCGTATAATTGTTTTTGAAATTCTATAATGTTTTTCGATATCGTTTCGTCCCACTCTTCAAAATCTACATTAATACCATGCAATTGATATTTATTTAATGCAGAAGCTATATCAGAAATTAGTTTACTTCTTTTTTTCTCATTACCCAATACATTTTTTAAAATATTACTGTCCCAGTAATCATCTCCCTTTAATACATTTAAGTTAGAAATAACTGGCAATATTTTTACAGGATATTTTTTCATTAACGATAATGCCGCCGTATCTATTTTTATTTCTAATGAATGGGTTTCTGGATTTATAAAAAACCATTCGGGCAAAACCATGTTCATTTTACTGATATGTGCAGCCAGTGCTGTATAAGAACCCGCATCCCAGTTTACATAAAAAGCAGCTCGTATTTTATTGGCTTTTATAAGTGTATCGTTGTTCTTGTTTTTTTCTAAGTAATTATTTATACCTGTATATTTTTTATTGTCTAAACGAGTAAAATAATTCTCTTTTGGAGGCTTTGCTTTTGTTGTACTACGGTCTTTGCTAAAAAGTTTTGGTAGTGTAGGGTTTTTTTGAAAGTAGGCAATAATGGTTATAGGGATTATCAACAGCAGTGAATAAAAAATACTACGTGCAGTCCATTTAAATACATCGCCTCTCCAATGAGAGTCGGTTTGAAAAATTTGTTTATTCGTTGACATAAGGGGGAAACGAAAATAACATATTTAATACATTGTGAGGTAATTAATACTAATTATTACCTATTTTTTACAAAGCAAACGTTTGTGGGTATTAAGTTTTTATAAAAATTCTTTTACAAAATTAAATATAGAAAAGGGCTATCTCATTTTTATGAGATAGCCCTTACAATAAAATAGATTAGCTTATGCTGCTTTTTTTACAGGCATTTTTCCTGTTTTTGTTGCGCACAGTTTACGAGTCATTCTTGTTGTTTGCATAGAACAACTAGCACATTTTCCTGGCTTATCGCCACTTGGTTTTACACAATGCTCACAATAGTAAGTACCTAATTGTACCATGTCAGCTTGGTCTGCAGCGCATTTACCACCTACTTTAGCGGTAGCAAAACATTTTGGACAACCATACCCTGCAGGGTTGGCAACTTGTGCTACTTTTTGCCCATGGTTTTCTTTTTTGCCATGGTGTTTGCCACCGTGTTTTACGGTCATTGCGCTATCTGCTACTTGCGCCATACTTAGCATAGAAACACATAAGAAACTTACAATAAATAATAATTTTTTCATGATGATAATTTTTGTAAAATTAAATTTTTAGTAGCACAGTATTATAATAAAAGCGTCATATTTATTCTATTCAAAATCTTATTGTATTGCTTCCGTGCAACTTATTGCCATAATAATATATATAAAGATGTTATACTTTTGTAATCAATATAATTTTAAATATGGATAAGCAACATATAAAAAAAGAATACAGCAATGGATACATAACGGTTGTATGGCAACCTAGCTTGTGCATACACTCTGGTATGTGTGTAAAAAATTTATCTGCCGTTTTTAAACCCCAAACTTCTCCTTGGATACAAATGGAAAATGCAAGTACAGAAGAAATAATAGCAGCTGTAAGTAAATGCCCAAGTGGTGCTTTAACTTTTTATAAAAATGAAGTGTAGCTATCTTAAATCGATAAAACAATAAATAAAGAGTCGCTGATATTAATTTTACTATACCGTATTGTCTATTTTTTTAATACTTATTTCCCAAGTTGTATTTTTTAATAAGTATTTTTTTTATAACAATCTCTATAAAAAAAATAGAAACTAAAAATAGTAATGCATACAAATTCCCTACTAGTTTATACAATAAAATGGATACTAAAAAACAACCTATCACTACAGAAGGGGAAACGTATTTTAATTTCTTTAAACCATTTGGGATGGTACCACATAAATTATTTTTTGGGTTAGAAACATAATGCCACATTCTAATTTGTAAGAGACCCGTAGTTATTACATTTATACAGTAAATGAGGTATGGATGAAAATGCATAAACTTACTCATTATGCCTGTAGTAAATGGCATGCAAACGATGGTAAATAAAAACCAAGTATTGATATTTATTAGTTTTCTATTATAATCTGTTACAAAGCCGAAAATAGTGTGGTGCGCTTTCCAATAACTACCTATTACGATAAAGCTTATAAAGAAGCCGATTATTTCTGGCAATATCTCATAGATACCATGCCAAAATGCTTCTGTAAATTTTCCTTGCTCATATTCAATATGCGGAAACTTTATTTCAATAACCAATAAAGTAATGGCTATTGCAAAAACAGCATCTGAAAAAAGGGCAATTCTATCTAGTTGAAATTTATTGTGAGAATAGTGGTCTTGTTTATTAGTCATGCAGTTGTTTATTTAAAAATAATTAAGTTATGCTAATAAAACAACTATTTTGAAAGACTATTCTTCAAAATAAATATTTATGTGTAAGCATTGAAGATTTTCTTTATTACAAATTCACCCTATTCTTTTCTTCTTGGGAAGCTGAGCTTCTTTGCCTACTAGCTTTCACATTCTTATTTCCAAATTTATAATTGAAACTCACATTTATTCTTCGCCCTTCCCAGCGGTTCACCCAATCGATATTTAAATTGTTGCTTAAATATTTTGCACGGTAAGCATTAGGCCCAATGAAATTATTAAAATTAAGTTTTACAGAAGCTTTACCATCCCACAGTGTTTTTTGTACCCCTGTAGTAGCGGCATAAGCTGAGCGCACTTTTGTTATGCCATCTCTATATGGCGTGCTGTAATATACACTCAATACAACTTTAAATTTCTTGGGGAGTTTAAAGCTATTTTCCCAACCAATATCTATTCCAAAAAAGTTTTGGTTAAACTCATAGTTTGTATAGTTAGAAGAAGATTTTCCGCCACCAAAACTTATATTATTATCCATACTCCACCATTTTGTAGGTTCTACACTAAAACTTTCGTTTAAAGAAATATAAGTTGAGTTTCCTACGTTTGCCGTAATGTTTCTTACTGCACCTGTATTTTTATCTTGCAAAATTACATTTGTAGTCTGAGCTTTTGTGTAGCTATAACTTAGCGTGCTGTATAAAAAGTTTTTATAACTATGCTTTATTTCTAATGATTGTGTAAAGCTTGGTTTAAGATTTGGGTTACCCTCAAATTGTGTAAACGGATCTATAAAATCTATAAATGGATTTAAAGACTGGTACGATGGCCTATTGATACGGCGACTAAAACTTGCATTAAAAACATTATTATCATTCATACGATAGGTTACAAATACACTTGGAAATAAATTTAAATAACTACTATCCCTCACTTGGTTAAGTGTAATGCTATTGCCTTTGTAATAAGTATTCTCTGCACGTACACCTGCTTGTAAGCTAAATTTTTTCCATTCTTTTGTAAAATTAAAATAAGCAGCTGCAATTTTTTCAGTATATAAATATGTATTGGTGCGGTTGTTATCAATCTCCCAAATATTACTTGAGTTTATAGAATCTACTTTTAAAAAATTATCATTTTGTACAGTACTAAATTTTGCACCTGTTTCTATTTTAAAACTTGTATTAAAGACTTTTGTTAAATCAATCTTTGCTGTTTTAATATTTATATCGGCAGGGGTACCGTTTCTAAATGTGTATCCAGTTCTATAATTATTGTTTGCTGCATCTTTAAAATTATTATAGTTGGTGTTTTCTGCTCTTCTTTTAAAAGTAACGTAATCTGCATCAAAAATAATTTCGCTGCCAATGCTATCTAGCTCTGTTTTTAGGTTAATATTATAACTGTAATTATTGGTTTTTTCGTTGTTGTCTTTTTGTGTGATGATGCTTTGTAATCTATTTTTACTGCCATCACTAAAAATAGTTTCATTATCTGTTACAGCTTTTTCATTATCGCCACTTCCTTTTATGAGCACACCAATAATTGTTTTTTTACTAATATTAAAATCAGCACCTATTTTAAAGCTGTTCCAAGTTGTTTTCGGGTGCCAATAATTTTCTCTGTCTTGCAAGGTAGATGCAGAGCCGTTTGTGATAATGCTATTATAGGTAAGCTTATTAAAACTTTCACTGTACCCAAGGCTAGCATCGCTAAAAATATTAATCGCTTTTGTACGATGGTTTAAAGAAATTGATGAGCTTACTTTGGGGTAACGACCATAGCCAGCGCCCAATGTTACACTTCCGTTTGTACCATATAATTTATTTTTCTTTAGTTTAATGTTGATGATACCATTTAAGCCTGCTGCATCATACTTACTACTTGGGTTTCCTATAATTTCTATTTTGCTAATAGCATCTGCTTGTAAGTTTTTTAGGTACTGCACCAATTGATCCCCTTGCAAGTAAAAAGGTTTGCCGTCCACATATATCGTGGCAATACCGCCTTTAAGTTTTAGGTTTTCATCTTTATCTACTGTAACAGCGGGTGCTTTTTTTATGAGCTCAAAAGCAGAATTGCCTACTGCTACTATATTGTTTTCAATATTTAATACCGTTTTATCTGCTTGTATTTCTATAAATCTTTTTTTGTTTGTAACTACCACTGTTGCATTTTTTTTAGCATCGTTGTTTAAAATAATATTTGGTAATACAATATTTGTGCTGGTAGAATCTACATTAATAATAGCAGATGAAAAAGCCATATAGCCAATAGATGTTACATTTACTTTGTAAGTGCCAGTGTTTTTTATTTCAATGATAAAATTTCCTGAGCTATCGCTAACTGTTCCTTTTATTGTTTTAGCATCTGCATTATTTACCAATGCAATATTTGCAAATGGAATGGCTTTTTGTGCATTGTTGATCACTTTTCCATTAATGGTTCTTTGCTGTGCAAAAGCCAAAAGGCTTACCAAAACAAAAGTGGTGGCTGTTAGAATCTTTTTCATATACCGTGTTTTTTATTGATACTGTAAAAATGCTACGATATAAACCTGTATTTTTAATTACTATACAAACGGGTTGTTTTTTGCCATAAAAAGCCACACTACGTTCATCGGATAAAATAGGGTGTTGGTAGAAAAATGATTATCTTAAATTTTTATTGGAAATATGTTTGTAAAATGAAAAAATGGGTAAAAATATTAATGCATGCCATCTTTTGGTTTTACACATTTGCTTGGAGGGAGCTTATTGGCGCAATATTTTATAGCAAACAAAGTGTGAGCCTATCCTACTTCTTAGACCCATTGGCTTTGAGTCATTACATACTGTATCCACTTACTTTTTATTTTAATTATTTTTTTATTCTTCCACGTTATTATAAAAAAGGTAAAGTTGCACATGCTTGGTTAGGTTGGATATTGTTGTTGTTTTCCTTTATTTCTTTGCGCTATTTAATTCAAGAAGTATTGTTTTGGCATTGGCTCGGTATAAAAAATTATAACGATGGCACAACCATTTCCTATTATATTTTTGATAATTTATACTATGGCGGAATATTAATTATTATGAGTACGCTCTTTTGGATTTTAGATGATAATATAAAATCGCAAAAAGAAAACTTAATTTTAGTAGAAGAAAAAAGATCTGCACAATTAACGTTCTTAAAAAACCAAGTAAACCCGCATTTTATTTTTAATACGCTCAATAATATTTATTCTTTGGTAAGCAGCAAGTCAGACAAAGCTTTGTCAAGTATTGAAAAGCTCTCGCAGCTTATGCGCTACATGTATAAAGATAGCGATGCTCCACAGGTGAGCCTCCAAAACGAAATAGATTACATTACTAGCTTTATAGATTTGCAAAGCATACGCCTTAGTAATAAAGAAAGTGTACAGTATAGTTTTAGTGGGAACATAGGTCAGTATAGTATTGCGCCATTATTGCTCATTCCATTTGTAGAAAACATGTTTAAACATGGTGTTTTAAACCAGATAGAAAAACCTTTAATAATTAAAATTGACATAAGCAATGGAACACTCTATTTAACTACTTCCAATTTTATAAATACATTGCATAAAGATGAGGCGTCGGGTATTGGATTAGATAATGTGAAGAAAAGGTTGGCATTGCTTTACACAGATAAGCATACATTGAAAATAGAAGCCAAAGAAAATATGTATACCAATAACCTGCAAATAAAATTGTAACGAGATGAAATGTGTAATTCTTGACGATGAACCTTTAGCGGTAGATTTGCTTACCACTTACATAAACGATACAGAAAATTTACAGCTAGCTTTTGCAAGCACCAATGCATTTGAAGCCATACAATACATACAAAAAAATGACGTAGATATCGTTTTTTTAGATATGCAAATGCCAGAGCTTACTGGCATACAAGTTTTAAAAATAATTGGCACTGGGTACAAAGTAATTTTTACAACAGCATATACTGACTATGCGCTTGATGGTTATGAATATAATATTACAGACTATTTACTAAAGCCAATAAGCTTAGAAAGATTTACAAAAGCCATTGAAAAAATAAATCAAAATAATAATGTTTCGTGGGACACGAACCATGGCAACCATGGCATGCGAAATGAAGATGATTTTATTTTTATAAAATCTGATAGCAAAATGATAAAAATAAACTTGGTTAATATACTTTTTATAGAAGGGTTAAAAGATTATTTAAGCATACAAACGACTACCGAAAAACTAATAACACTACAAAATTTAAAAACCTTTGAGCAGCATTTAAACCCACAGCAATTTATGCGGGTGCACAAATCGTACATTGTATCGCTCAATAAAATAGATACCATAGAGCGAAATAGAATTTTTATAGGCGAGCATGTAATACCTGTTGGCGATACGTATAGAGATGCTTTTTTGAAGCGGATAGAAGGCAATAAAATATAACCCTACCCGTGCATTGTCCAAATAGTAAATGCTATCAATAATTTTTTAAGCACGCCAAATATAAGATAGAAAAATATCCTACTACATACATAAGAAATTAACACTGCTTTCCACCAAGCGGTATTGAATAGTCTTTTAAAAGCAATGGATAGCCAAGGCATCCAAAAAAGTAAATGAAAGAATTCAAAGGAACCTCCGAATACTAGCTCAGAATACATTTCTGTTTTACTATTGTACAAAATGGCATTAAAAGGATACATCAATAAACTGCCTTTAAAACCAATTAAATTTTTTGCCGTATAATTTAATAACACGTTTAAACTATAAACACACAAATTATAAATCATAAAGTGCGAAGCTAACATTAGCGAAGCGCCATAGTATTTTATTTTTTTAAAAAAGAAGAGAAAGAAAAGTGCTGCAAATATTGGCAATAAAACAAATATAAATGTTTTAGAAAATGCTCCTACTGAATTATCGTATAACCTTTGCCTAAGTGTACGCATTTTATTATATGCAACAATTGGCATCTTGTCTGCTTTCACAACTACACTATCAGTACTATCAATATTATTAATAATTAAAGAATCATTTCTTACATAATATTTTGTAAAATTTTCTTCTATGGGTAATTGTAATGACCGCCCCTTCCTTTCCCAAAGGGAATCTATACCATCTACAGCCCATTGGTCAATAGGTTTTACCCATTTTAATAATTTATAATCTGATAAGGAAAAATAATTGTGGTCTTCATGCGAAGGAATATAATCTCTAGCACCCACTTTGCTTACAACTATATAAAATAAGAATGCTACTACAAGGTATAGCTGTATTGGCTTTGCATAAGGCACACGAATGCCATTTATATTTTCTTTGGTTATAAAACCCGGCTTTAAAAAATTGAGTTTTATGCTTTTTAACACCTTGCTTTCCCAATGCCAAAAAAAATCTAATACCTGATGAAAGAAATATTTAGCAGTAAGTTGTTTTTCGTCAAAAACTTTTTCGCCACATTGGTTGCAAATTTTTCCTTTAAAAATATGCCCACAGTTTTTGCAAGTTTGCATGGCTGTATCGTACGTAATGTGCTTAGTAGTAATTTTCAAAAAATTAGTTTTGGTGAAATTATTGAAAAATGTTTGGGTGAAAGAATTTTAACTAGATAATATTAAAAAAATAAAATTTATGTAACAATGTAAATCAGTACTCCCATTAAAGATGTTTTTCTTACAAGAGTATTGGGTATTTGAAGTAATAACTTTTAAATAAAATTGATTATTCAAAATAGTAATGATAATGATTGCTGCATTTTGGATTGAACAAACTTTCGCAAATGGGGCATTCGTTCTTACAATGTAAATAATCATTAATGGTCATTTCAAAATTACAGTTGCCACATAAAATGGCTTTTGTATTTTGTTCGTCATTACTCCATACTACTACTTCATGTTTTTCATTTTCATTGTGGCAATGTATGCAGGCATAATATGTTTTGCAACATTTAAATTTTATAGCTACAATATCTAGTGTAGAATTGTAATGCTCACATCTAGTAAACTCATCTATAATTTTGCCTTGCACATTTATTTTCATGTGTTCATTTTTATTTAGTTTAGTCACATGTTATTCGCCATTAAATATGCGTGTAAAAATTTAGTATGGCTCATTTCATACTATAAAAATACGTGCAAATAATTGTTGATGGAAAAACAAATGTTCAAAATTAGCCCCGATAGAAGCGGCTACCCCGCTGAAGCCCTTGTGCGTGGGCATGTGGCGGAGTAATAGCGCATAGCGGGAACAGCTGATTAGTAAAGGTAAAATGCTGACTGCTCCAAAAAACAAAAGCCCTCCAATATTGGAAGGCTCTCATTTGCACATTTGCACATTTTCTCATTTGCATATTTCTCTTACCCATTCATACTCGTTAAAAACTCTGCATTATCTTTTGTGCCTTTCATATTTTTAAGTAAGGTATTCAATGCTTCTTCTGGGTTCATGTCGGCCATGTGCTTGCGCAATACCCACATACGCTTAAAGGTATCTTTGTCAAGCAATAAATCATCTCTACGTGTAGATGATGAAACAATATCTATTGCAGGGTAAATACGACGGTTAGATAATTTACGCTCCAACTGTAATTCCATATTACCCGTTCCTTTAAACTCTTCAAAAATTACTTCATCCATTTTACTACCAGTATCTACCAATGCGGTTGCAATAATGGTAAGCGATCCACCATTTTCTATTTTACGTGCTGCACCAAAAAACTGCTTTGGCTTTTGCATCGCATTTGCTTCCACACCACCGCTTAATACTTTACCACTACTTGGTGCAGTAGTATTATGTGCCCTTGCCAAACGAGTAATTGAATCTAATAAAATAACCACATCGTGTCCGCACTCTACCAAGCGTTTTGCTTTGTTAAGCGCAATGGTAGAAACCTTTACGTGTTTCTCTGCTGGCTCGTCAAATGTAGATGCAATAACTTCTGCACGTACACTACGCTCCATATCTGTAACCTCCTCTGGGCGCTCATCTACGAGTACAATCATCAAATAACATTCTGGATGATTTTCTGCAATGGCATTTGCCAATTCTTTCAACAACATGGTTTTACCCGTTTTTGGTTGCGCCACAATCAATCCACGCTGCCCTTTACCAATGGGTGTAAACAAATCCATTATTCTTGTACTGTAATTATCAGCCGTTGTACAAAGGTTTAATTTTTCAAACGGAAACAATGGTGTTAAATAATCAAATGGCACTCTATCTCTTACTTCCTCTGGCGATTTGCCATTGATGGTATTTACTTTTAGTAGAGCAAAATATTTTTCGCCTTCTTTTGGTGGGCGTACACTTCCAAAAACGGTATCGCCAGTTTTAAGACCAAACAATTTTATTTGTGATGGTGATACATAAATATCATCTGGAGATGACAGGTAATTGTAATCACTACTTCTCAAAAAACCATATCCATCAGGCATCATTTCCAACACACCTTCGCCTTGTATAATGCCATCGAATTCTATATTAAAAACAGGAGGTTCTTTTTTAAACTGTGGGCGTGGTTGAAATTGTTGTACTGGTTCTTCTTCCATTTCTGGTTGTTGAACATCTTCTTCTTGCAACATTTGTGCAATGGCAGCAGGTATGGTCGTTTGTTCGCTTGTTATTGGTTGTAGTTCTTCATCTTGGTCGCCCATTGGTTGACCTTCTTCCTCTTCTTTTTTAAATGGCTTTTTTTCTGCCATTGGTTTTCTGCCTTTTAATACTGGAGCAGGTTTAGCAGCTGGCGCTTCTTTTGGTGCAGGTGCAGCTTCTGGTGCAGATGCTTCAGCTGATACATCTCCTTTTAAAATGCGTTTTCTTTTTGGCTTTTCAGCGTCGTTGGTTTTTTCTGTGCTCATGCTGGCTTGTTTATCTAGTATTAGCTGTATAAGATCTGTCTTTTCAGCTTTTTTACTAGTTTTTATACTTAGTTGGTCTGCAATGTCGTGCAGCTCGGGAACGAGCAGGTCGTTCAATTGTGATATATCGTACATAAAATTTTTTCAGAAAAGCATTTACAAAAATGCTGTATTATTCTGTTGTAAATTGAGGTTGAAAATTTTTTCTTTGATTTGGATGACGTTTATGCGAAAGCAATATGACGGGTAAGCGTATTACCAATTCCGATGCAATAGTACGAGTTTTTATAATAATAACGAAAAAATGTTTTTAGGGGGGAAGTTTCGGGTTGTTGAGTTGCGGGTTACAGGTTTTGTAGAATTGAAGTGCAAAATTCTTCTTCAAAACGGTTTAAGGCCACATGGGTAAAAATAGTTTACTAAAAGCATGATTTACTGTACATAAAACTAACTTGCTTTTAATGGTAGTTTTATTTTCATTAACAGCTTGTGAAACTTTTCCAATTCTTCTTTTTCTAATGCAATAAGTTTACCATCTTTTTCAAATTTACTTTTAAACAGCAATACTCTTTTATGTTGTGGATATTTCTCTAATATTTCATGTATCATTTTTTCTGCCACTGTATCTTTTTCTTCTTCTACTTTTACCACCGTGGCTGTGGAGCGATGGGTAACATGCTTCTTTTTTATAATGGCTTCTAGTGTAGCCAATTTACCCGAGTGTATGCCTTCAATGCGTTGCGCTTTGCCTTGCAAGCCTTCCAATTGTTTTTTACTAAGCCCACCACGCTCCATATATTGTATGTAAATGCTTTTGCAAAACGCATCATCGGGTTTTGCTTTTAATACTTCATCGAGTATGTAGGCTACAATATCTATATCGGGGTTTATGCGCATTAGGTAAAGTTACGGGTTGAAGAGTTATGGGTTACGGGTTTTGTGAAGTTATAAATCAAACCCCATCAATATTAAATTTCACCTTCTTTCTTATGTAAATGTAAATGATGTATTCTGCAATAATAAGATTTAAGCACCAACCCAGCCAAGCTATAATTCTATACCTATCCATAGGAGGAATATCTGTGGTAGTAGCAAAAATAACTTTCCATATTCTTAATGTAATGGCAGATAGGGTAAGTGCAAAACTGCGTATCATAAAAATACGATGCGCTACAAAATCTTTTTTTATGGCTTTGTATAATGCAATAGCGGTAAAGATTAACCACAATATTGCTAGTAATACAAATGCAATACGAGATGATACAGCACCATTGGCATAAAAGCCCATGAGCAAGCTTGCAGGCCCAGTAACCAGCAAAATATTTGTTACATATAAGTAGCCCATTTTTTTATGAAAGCCTCGGTACTTTTTAAAAATTGTATTGGAGAATTGTGTGAAGCCTGCCAATAAAACCAATATACTAGAAAATACATGCGTGTAAAAAGCAAATCGCCACTCGGTGATATGTAAATAATCTTGCTTGAGTTGTAAGAAGGCTGTATCGGTATGCATGGGTATGTAAGCCCATATAATGCGCAACATGAGAAACGAAAAAAATGCTAGGGCTACAAGCAAAAAAATGGCAATGATATTATTACTATTAGCTTTCAATAATGTAATTTACACAAAAGAAAATTTTATGACACGTTTACTATTATTTTTTACAACAATTTGTATAGCTTTTAGCAGTTGTAATAATGCAAAAAAAGATACTACTGCCAAGGTGGTTACTACCACAAGCAATCTTGAAAGTAAAATAGTAGCTGCATCTTTAAATATTTTAGGAAGTTATGTTGGCAACTTTGGCACCAATAAAATTACATTGCTTATAACCAAAGCCACTACAGATAGTATTGTAGGGAGAAGTATTGTTGGTGGTAATGATAGACCATTTGTAGGCACTATTTTAAACGATGGAAATAAATATATAATAAATGCTAAAGAGCCAGGAGACGATAAAGATGATGGTGTTTTTGATTTTATAATAGATACAACCAACTTACAAAACCTTAGTGGCTCTTGGAAGCCCAACAAACCTAGAATAAAATTAATAGAAAAATCTTTTACCCTTAAGCGTAAAGCTTACCAATATTTAAAAGATGCAGGTGCTTTTCCAAAAGCTTCGCAAAGGTTATTAAAGGTAGAAGATGTAGAAAATGTAATAAAAGAAGACTTAGAGTTTATGCGCAATGAAATTTTTGCAAGGCATGGATATTGTTTTCAAAAGAAAAGTTTGCGCCAAAAATTTGAAAATGAAGAATGGTATGTGCCCAATACTATTGATATTAAAAACAGACTTACCGATATAGAAAAAAAGAATATTACTCTAATAAAAAAATATGAAAAATATGCCGAGGAGTATGGGGATGATTTTGGGAGATAAGATTTGAATTGCTAAACCATTTTGTGTTCTATAGCATATCTAATAAGCATAGCGGTATTTTTTACATTCAATTTTGTATGTAGGTTTTTTCTATGGCTATCAACCGTATCAATACTAATAAATAATTTTTCTTTTATTTGCTGGTTGGTTAACCCTTCTGCAATTAGTATTAATATTTCTTTTTCTCGTTTTGTAAGTAATGGAATATTGTTATTTTCTTCTTTGCTTAATTGTAGTTCCTTTCCAACTTCAAAACTTAAATAGGTTTTACCATCTGTTACTGTTTTTATGGCTTCTAACATTTCTACTTTGCTAGTGTTTTTTAGCAAGTAACCACTAGCACCCGCTTCCATCATTTTTTTTATATAAGTACCTTGGTTAAAAGTACTCAATGCTATTACCATTATGCCTGGATATTTTTTTTTGATGATGGCACACAAATCTATACCACTCATATCTGGCAAGCCAATATCCATGAGTATTACATCGGCGATGTGGTTTACAAAATAGTCGATACAGTTTTGTGCATTTGTAGCATAGCCAGTTAGCTCTATTCCTTTTTCGTTTTGCAAAAGAGAATAAATACCTTCTATTACTACAGAATGATCTTCTACTATGTAAATTTTTATCATATTATTTTTCGCTAAATCATTGCTTTTTTGCTTTGCAAAAATATATTGCCACAAAGCCTCTAAGGCACTAAGGAAAAACTTCGTTTTTGCTTCGCAAAATTATCTTGCCGAAAAGGCGGAAAGACGTATTACAACAATTGAAATGTTTTTATTAAAATTAGTCGGTAAGGAAAATGCTGCGCATTTATAGAGCAAGTTCCTACCTTGTAAAACAACCAACAATTTAACAATAAAACATTTTAGCTAACCTAATACAGCAAACCCCTAACTCGTAACCCGCAACTCTTCAACTCCTAACCCTAAACCTTCAACTCAATATTCACACTCGTTCCATTCCCCGCCGAAGTTACTGTATCTATTGTGCCATTAAAATATTGCACCCTGTATTTTATATTATCCATTCCTGCGCCTTTGCTATTGGCCAATGCATTTACATCAAAGCCTTTGCCATCGTCTTCTACAGCTATGCCTACTTTATTGATGTTGGTTGTAAGTTGTACAATTATTTGTGTAGCATTGGCATGTTTTACTGCATTGTTTACCAACTCTTGTATGATGCGATAGGTAAATACTTCAGCGGTGTTACTCAATTTATTTTGTACACCAAGTGGCTGATATACGACTTTTAAATTGCTGGATGATTGTATGCTGTTACAAAAATCTCTTACGGCTTCTTGCAAGCCAAATTTTACCAATGCCTCGGGCATTAGGTTGTGTGCTACTTTGCGCAAATCGGCAATGGTGTTATCTAACATACTGAGCGATTTATCAAACTGTGTAGCATTTTCGGGGGTTAATACTAAGTTTTCTTTCATATTTATAAAGGATAATTTTGTACCGCTTAGCATGCCTCCGAGCCCATCGTGCAGGTCTTTTGCAATACGGCTCCGTTCTTCTTCTTGGCCTTGTAGCATAGCATCAATGGCTAGTAGTTGTTTGTCTTTTTCTAGTTCGGTTATTTTAGCTTGTTGTAGTTTTTGTTTATTAGTAAAATTTCGGTAAGCTAGTAATCCAAATAAAATTAAACCAATAGCAGTGGCAATGAGGATTTGGTTGAATGTAGATTTTTGTTTGTTTCTGGCATTCAATTTATTTATTTCATTTTCTTTTATTTGTGTTAAATATTTATTTTTCAAATTTGTACCTTCAATAATTTTTGATCTGTTTAATAAAGAATCTTTATGAATAGCATATTTTTTAAAATATAAAAATGCTTCCTTAAAATTTCCTAGCTGCTGATTACATAAATAAATGCTATAATAATTTTCATAAATATATTCTTGATATGTTATTTTTTGTGCTATTTGTAAAGATGAATGATATGCGGCAAGTGCAGTTTCATAATCCTTTTTAAAAAAAGCTATTTGCCCTTTATTGTAAAAATGCTCACAATGGGCATCTTGATCTTTTAGATGTAACAGTAATTTACTTGAAAAATCGTAATAATAAATTGCTGAATCAATTTTGCAAAATGCTACATATTCTAAACATAAATTAATAACAGCTTTTGCCATACCTATAGAATCCGTTATGGGTTGTAAAGCTATATCTAGCGAAAGTTTATTATTTAAAATAGCTTTTTGTAATGTAGCCCTGTATTGTGCTAGGTTACTTTTTATACTTGTATCAATTGTTTGCGATTGTTGATAATATGCGTAACCCAAATTACCTACATTGGCTACAATATAATTATGACTCTCAGCATAATCGTTGGTATAAAAAGGCATCGCTTTTTCATAATTTTCTATAGCTGTTGCAAAATCTTTATTTAAATGATATACTAATGCTATACCACTGTAGCCTGTGGCTATAAAGCCATTTTTTTTCAATCGCTCTCCAATATCTTTCGTTTTTAAAAAATATTTCATAGCCTGGTTTGCATCATCTTGCCAACTGTAACCATTTGCCAATAAAGTATAAATAGCTCCTTCTGTAGAATCGTAAATATTATCTCCATACTTTTCCTCAGCTAGCTTATAAATTTCTAAGGATAATTTAAAATCAGTTTTTTCAACATTTCTTCCAATTTCTAAAATTTTATGGATACTGCTAGTATCGTTATGCATTTTTAAAATTTGTTTCTTTAAAGAATCTGCATTAATTTGGGCAAAGCAAAAGTGATTTGCAAAAAGTAATAAAATTATAGTAATTAAATATGATGTTGTTTTTTGCAATGTGTAGTTTTTATATGTGTTGTAAAGTACAATCTATTTTTATTTTTACACATTTAATTCTATGTTTACCGAAGTTCCATTCCCCGCCGAAGATACCGTATCTATTGTTCCATTAAAATATTGTACTCGGTATTTTATATTGTCCATACCTGCGCCTTTGCTATTGGCAAGCGCATTTACATCAAAGCCTTTGCCATCATCTTCTACAGCTATGCCCACTTTATTGTTGTTGGTAGTAAGCTGTACAATTATTTGAGTAGCATTGGCATGTTTTACAGCATTGTTTACAAGTTCTTGTATAATTCGGTAGGTAAATACTTCGGCAGTGTTAGATAGTTTTATATTGTCTCCTAAGGGTTGATACACTACTTTTAAATTGGTGGATGATTGTATGCTATTGCAAAAATCTCTTACGGCTTCTTGCAAGCCAAATTTTACCAATGCCTCGGGCATTAGGTTGTGGGCTACTTTTCGTAAATCGGCAATGGTATTATCTAACATGCTGAGCGATTTATCAAACTGTGTAGCATTTTCTGGGGTGAGAACAAGATTTTCTTTCATATTTATAAAGGATAATTTTGTGCCGCTAAGCATGCCGCCAAGCCCATCGTGCAGGTCTTTAGCTATGCGGCTGCGTTCTTCTTCTTGGCCTTGTAGCATGGCATCTATGGCTAATAATTGTTTGTCTTTTTCTAGTTCTGTTATTTTTTGTTCTTGTAATTCTTGTTGTTGGAAAGATACTTTTTGTTTATTTTTAAAATTGCGATAGCCTAATAAACTCAATAAGATTAAACCAATGGATGAGCCAATTAGTATTTTATTAAGGGTGGATTTTTTTTGATTAGAGTTAGTCATTTTTAAGAGCTCATTTTCGCTTTTCGTTTTTTCAAAATTTACTCTTATATCATTAACCGTTTGAAAATTCTGTGCTTGACTCATTGAATCTTTTATCTTTTTTTGCAATTGAAAAAAATCTAATGCTTTTTTATAATCCCCCAAGCTCTTATAATTTGAACCAAGCCAATCGTATGACCGAGCAAGCCAAGTAGGATTATTGATTTTTTGGGCTAATTCTAAACTTTTTTTTATGAAAATATTTGAGTTTTCAAAGTAGGATTTATTATTGGTAGCCTTACCTCTTGATCGTAACATTTTACCATAAATAAAATTATAGTTCATCTTTGATTCATCATCATTAAAATTTTCTACAAATGTTTTACAATCATTAAAAACTAATACAGATGAATCAAACAAACCTACATTTGAATATGACTCACCTAGCCCAATAAAGTATCTTATAACATGAAAAGTATCATTAAGATTTTTTGCAACTTTTACGGCTTCTTTTTTCATATCAAATACCATTGCCAAAGTATCATTACTATTAACAATTTTATCTCCCAAAGAAATTTCAAAACGAGTTGCTAGTTCAGTTAAGCCACTTGCTACACCAATTTTATAATTATTTTTTTTAGCTACATTTATGGCGTTTGTTATATAATCTATCGAAAGTTGATTCTGCCCATTTTCTGTATATATATTAGCAAGCGTAAGTAATGAACTAAATTCTAATTCAAAAAAATTATTTTTTTTGGAAACCTCTATGGCTTTAAAATAACTTTCAGAAGCTTTGATATTATCTCTATTTGAATAGTAAGTATATGCTTTTCTTGCAAGTGCTTTTGCTAAATACAAATCTCTATCAGGAGTCTTACAGTTTTTAATTACCCAATCGCAAATCATAATTTTAACTTCTGCATCTTCTGCTGTCAATTTTTTTACAAAAGCTAAATACTTGCTTATTGTGGTAGTATCAGTTTTTAATGTATCTATAACTTTTTGCAATGAATCTACATTTCTTATTTTTTGAGAAAACAATTTCGATAGAAAAATAAAAGAAAGAAAGAAAACAAGTATTACTTTTTTAAAAATATGCATCATTTTATTTTTTTGGGTAATGTAAAGTATCTCCCTTTTTCTCACCCATCCAAACATTTTTTCAAAAATCACCCTTTTACGTGAGAACCTACAAATTATAAAACCGCAACATTTGTGTATCAAAAAAAGTTCACCTAAAAACTTTATTTTATGATATTTCATTTAGACAATACTACTGATTTTAAAACAGCCAATACTATGGTAACGGTAATTACTGAAGCAACGATTATTTCGGGAAAGAAGAAAAAAACAGCATTACAAATTTCTCTTATAAAAGTAAAGGTATTTTTTTGGAATCTATCACCCATTCATTGGTACGATACTTTTAAAGAAATACATGTAGATATGAACGAATTTATTTCTCCTAAAAATAAAAAAATATAACAATGAAAAAATTACTATTCATTTTGACAATAATTTTCTTAACAACAGCCTGTAAAAAGGATAACGCTACAAATGAAATTGTATCAAATCCACCAATAGCAATACCCAAAGTAAAAACACTTTCTATTGGTGGTGATAATGTAACCTATACATACGATGCACAAGGCAGAGTACTTAGTCGGATAAATACTGCAAGCAATTGGAAATATGAATTTAGTTATAGTTCAAATACCGTTACCGAAAATTATTATGTAGGCACTACACTATCTACCACAAAATTGTACGATTTAAATGCTGATGGATTTGTTATAAAAGAGTATTATGCTTTTCCTACTGCATCAATACCTTACAAATCTATCTACACCTATAACAGTAATAAGCAAGTAGCTACAATAGTAAAAAGCAATACAATAAATAGCAATGTAACTACCGAAACAAATTTTTATACCGCTACAACCTTAGATAGCAGCCGCACTACTTTTTCGTACAATAACGATTTATATAGATATTGGTACAGTTACTATACCGACAAAGCCAATAGTATTTCTAACAAAAACCAAGGATATTTATTTTGGTCAGAAGCTGCTACAATGCCTTTAAAAAAGCAAACCTCTATATTTAAAACCAATGGTTTTTTTAATACACAGGTAGATGATTATACATACCTATTTGATATAGAAAACAGAATCACAAAAAGAACGATAACTACAGCTGGCGGTGGAGGTACATCGGTGAATGATATAACGTACTATTAAAATAAAAACAATGCTATTTAATTGGATAAAAAATACGGCAGGTAAAGAACGGTATGTATTAACCATTACAGGTACAATAGTAGTTATAATTATTGCTTGGATTATAGGTTTAATTTTTATGCCAAAAAATAAAGCTGAAAAAGCTAATAAAAAACTAGAAGGTATTTGGAATAGTAAAACAGATAGTGGTTTTACAAGAATGGAAATAAAAAGTAGTGGGTATTTTTATTTTGATGAAGTGCAAAAAAATGTAAAATCAATTCAGCACAAAGGGGTAATTACCAAAACAATAAATGACACATTTACCTTAAAAGCCTTTTATAATGATACACTTCTTTACCATAAAATACTAACACTTAACAAGCATGCATTAATGCTCAAAAGTTTAAAAGATTCATCGCTATTAAATTTTAGAAAAGAAAAATGAGGATAATTAAAAACATCTCAATTACTGCTTTAATATTTTGTATGTGTACAAGCATTAGAGCAAATAATATTACCGACACAGTATATACATATTTTGATGGAGCAAGAAATAAATATGTATTAAAAGCAAATGAATTGGAATACATACCTGTAAACGCCAAAGAAAGCTCATCGGGCATATATAACGGTGGCACTTATGAAAGCACATTAATAACGAAAAAAGAAAATAAGCATTTAGTAGAACTTTTTGATAAGGCTTTAATAAATAAAAAAGCACACACCATAAAAAACATGAAGCCCAATGCTGCTGTAGAAATTAGTACAAACAATAAAAAAATTAGTTTCCTATTAATATCATCATCTACAATAAATATTTCGCTCCATAATTATTTAAAACAAATTATAAAAAATTTAAGAAAATGAAAAAAATGCTCTTTGCTGCATTTATTATTTTATTTTTTAGTTGCACATCAAAGCCATGGAATAAAGAAGCAGCTAAAACTTGGTGCATGAACGATAATAAAAAGCATATTGATGATGGTGCTGTAACTACTGAAGAGGCTAATAAAATTTGTGATTGTATTGCCGAAAAAATGTTTGCTAAATATAAATCAGAAGCAGCGCTTAATGCTGATAAATACAACCAAATGATAGTAGGCAAAGAATGTATAGAGAGCTTGGAAACACAAAAATAGATTAAAATATAAATACAATAATTATTTAAAATAAAATTATGAAA
>JANOZW010000287.1:0-14025 GCA_031429575.1 Ferruginibacter sp. | reverse complement strand
GATGAATTGTTGGTGGAGAGTGCTCACCATTCTGAATACACAAAATTCTTATTGCATTACAATTTCCCGCCGTTTTCTACAGGCGAAGTAAAAATGATGCGTGGCGTTGGTCGTAGAGAAGTTGGTCATGGTAACTTGGCTATGCGTTCGCTAAAGCAAATGATGCCAGGGTCTGAGTATCCTTACACCGTACGTGTAGTGAGTGATATTTTAGAAAGCAATGGTTCATCATCTATGGCTACAGTTTGTGCTGGTTCGCTAGCATTAATGGATGCAGGTGTGCCTATAAAAAAGCATTTGAGTGGTGTGGCTATGGGCTTAATTAAAAAAGGAGATCAATTTGCTGTATTGACAGACATTTTGGGTGATGAAGACCATTTAGGCGATATGGATTTTAAAGTAACCGGTACCCGTGATGGTATTTGTGGTGTACAAATGGATATAAAAGTAGATGGTTTGAGTATGGACATTATGCGTAGTGCACTTGCACAAGCACGCAAGGGTCGCTTACACATACTAGATGCTATGCACGCCACTATGGAAGCTGCAAGACCAGATGTGAAACCACATGCACCACGCATGGTGAAGTTTACCATAGATAAAGAATACATTGGTGCGGTGATAGGGCCAGGTGGAAAAGTAATACAAGAAATACAAAGAGAAACAGGTGCTACCGTAAATATTGAAGAAGTAGACAACGCAGGTTCAGTAAGCATTTTCTGTAAAGACAAAGCCGCATTGGATAAAGCGTATGCTTGGATTCAAGGCTTAGTAGCCACTGCAGTAGTAGGCGAAACATACGCAGGAACGATTAAGAGCATTAAAGAATTTGGTGCATTTGTAGAGTTCTTACCTAAGAAAGAAGGTTTATTACACATAAGTGAAATAAGTTGGAAACGCCTAGAAACAATGGATGGCATATTTAAAGAAGGCGAAAAAGTAAAAGTAAAATTGCTTGACATAGACCAAAAGACAGGTAAATTTAAATTGAGTAGAAAAGCATTGATGCCGAAGCCTGAGGCACCTGCTAAGCCGGAAGCTTAATTAATAATCTACAATTAATAATTAATAATTTTTTAGACCGCAGTTATCATTTTTTGATGGCTGCGGTTTTTTGTTTTTATTAATGGTTGGTGTCCCCACCAACCATAGGAATTTCTTTTTTGGAGCATGAGCAACAAATCTCTAATGAATATTTGTACAGCGCTACCTGCCTGCCGGCAAAGGCAGGTCCGCTATACCTCCGCTATGCTGCGGTTCCGCTTCTATCGCTGCTAGGCTGAGCAGTAAATCTTTTTTCATCTTTTATAGCGGAGGAGATGAAAGTGAACGTTTCGAGAAGACTCGATTCGAGGTGAGGGTAATTAATACAATTAAAACATGTGATAATATTCTAATATTCAAATACTTGGCATACTTATTGTTGGAATTTACAATTAAAATGAAAAATTAACTTGGTTTTCAAACAAACTTACTCATTTTTTATAATACCATAAAAAGCTATGTATAATTTAAATTTTCAGCTTGTACCAACTGATTTATTTCCCCCTAAATGCAATATCTTTTTTTAAATCGTATTATTAATTCATTAAAAAAGAAAAATTATGTTACGTCTTTTAACCGTTTTTTTTGCAATAATGCTATGTTCATTTGTGCCTATGCATGATACAGAACAAGCTATTCTGCCTCATGTTTATCATCAAACTAATAACAGTCATTACTGCCAATATGAAGTAAAAGATTTTTTTATTTTTTTTGCTGACCGAGTTGGTACAGCAGCCGAAATTTCAGATGCGCAAAGTAAAGTAGAAGCTTATCGCACTGCCAACACACTAACTAGTAATACGCAAAGAGGTAAAAATATTGGGTTTGTTGAGGGAAGTATCACGAATGCAGGGATTACCCGAAGTTTTACTATATCCAATACCGTTAAGATAAGTAATTCGGGTATTGTTCCCGATCCTAACATTTTCACACCAATTGTTGTAAATGGATATTTGCGAAATACCGATTCTGAATATCAAATGCTAAGTCTGCTGGCTAAAGATAATTTTAATGCCGTTCGAGGGAGTGTTTTTTCTACCGCAACAGGTACATTAAAAATTGCTTCTGAACGAGCGTACTGTGCATCTTGTAACGATGTGATAAAAGTACAATTCAAGAGAATGTTCCCTAATGTGAATTTAATTTTTGTGAGCGGTTGGATTCTATAGCTTACAGAATATTTATTTATTTTTTACAATTTTAAAATTATAATTATGACGTTTTCAAACAAAATATTACATAGTTTATTGATGGTTTTCTTAACTTTACTTTTAAGTTGTAGTAAAGAAATTATGCCAATAAACAACACAGTAATTTCGGACAACGTTGCAGTAGCAACATCATCAAACGCTCAAAAAAACAATAACATGATGACAATATACAATTGGCGTTACTTAGCTGGTCCTGGCTTTACTAATGCAGAGCAAAACGATTTACAAATAGCTGTTAATCGTGCCGATTGGCCTTCTTTTAAAGCCCTTCTACAACAACTTAAAAATTCACAAGCGCACAATGTAAAAATAAACTTGAGTCCACTACCTATTGGTTCTCCTCATCATTTAGATGTAATAACAGAAGTTTTTAATTTTCCAAATCAACATTTTATAGAATTAGAATTTGTACGATATAACAAACCTGCAGATGAAATATTTATAAATTTTAAAAACAATGGTCGTTTACAAATTAGAGCTACCGAAGCCGGATATACACGCCTACTTGCCATGCAAACCAATGTTGAAAATTTTGCTAGCCTTTATGAAAATACTACTAATGTCTTTATTCAAAAAAATGATGCATCTACCAATGGCAATAATAACGCACCATTTATAACAGCTAAACTAGTAATGTGGGGTGTAAATGATGTAGGTGAAATTGTATATAATTAATTATGAATTATTTTCTTTCAGTTATAAGCCTGTAGTAATTATTTACAACAGGCTTTTTTCTACACACACAATAAAAACTATTGGTATATTTACAAGTTGCTTCGCCTTCGTTGATTAATTCGTAATTTCTTTCGTACTCTTACACGTCTCGCCCACTAGCGCAGGTTTGAAGCAAAGGGATATGCACGTTAGCAACCTGTGCGGGAAATTACAAAAAAGTTTGAAGTAAAGTATAAACATTCTATCACTTCATACAATCAGCGGTAGGCACTTCATTTTTTGCCGCTGTTGGCATGTAGCATTTCCTATTCCACCGTTGCCTAATCGTAGAGCTGCCATTGTTGGTATGCAGCGCAGGTAAGTAGCCAAGCGTACCAACAATAATTGTAGCGCAACCAAAAAAAATTATAAATACAGTTTCAGCAAGTGTTGTTGGTACTGCTGCGCTGCCTCTACTATGCTGCATACTAACAGCGGCGCTTCAAAAGTTCAACCAATTACTTCGGAGAATTTTAGTAGATTTGAAAGACCAACAAAGGGAAAAAGTATTTTGCATAATAAATTCGAAGACTATTTACCCAGTTAAATTTTATTCATAAAGCAAATGACAGAACCAATTAAATATATTTGTACTTGTTGTGGCAAAGAGCAAGAAGAATGGCCTGCTTTAACTTATATTTCGCCAACAAATTACGATTCACTATCGGAAGTTGATAAACAAAATATCGGTAAGCTCGATGAAGATTTTTGCGTCATTACACATTCTGACCAAACAGACAGATTTATCCGTTGCACCTTAACACAAAAAGTTAATGACCATTGCGAAAATCTTGAATATGGGCTTTGGGTTTCTTTAAGCGAAAAAAGTTTTCAAGATTATACTGAAAATTTTAAAAATGAAAACCATGAGAAAAGTTACTTTGGTTGGCTAAGTAATGATTTGCCAGACTATGAGTTCAACAAAAGTATTCCGACAACAGTATATACAAGGACAGGCAATAATAGACCTGAAATTATACCACACGAAGATTTTGAACACCAATTTGTAAAAGATTATTATGATGGAATTTCAAAAGTTGAGGCTGAAAGACGAATAAATGAAATGCTTGAAATAGTTAAAGAAAGAAATAGTAAAAATATTGAACAAAAAAAATGGTGGAAATTTTGGTGAGGGAATAATCAATCTGACCTTGGTTTTATCATTTACTAAAATAAACTCACCTAATAGTTTATTTTGTATAATTTATTGTAGTTTGCAACAAAAGAAAAAGATGGAAACGAACACTTTGTGAAATAAGAAATGAGGCAGAATAAAACAGCAACAAAATTACCCATGGAATACCTACAAATACACTTCACCCCAATCACCCAAGACCAATCCGAAATACTCATAGCCCAACTAAACGAAATAGGTTTTGATGGTTTTGAAGAAGAAGCGAATGAATTGAAAGCATTTATACCCTCAAGTAATTTTGATGAAAAATTATTTAATTCAATAGTTGATATAAATAATATAAAATATACTAAATCAATAATTAAAAAAGAAAATTGGAATGCTATTTGGGAAGCCGATTTTGAACCCATAGAAGTGGAGTATCCTGATTCATCTAAACCATTTGTTTATATAAGAGCAGGGTTTCATGAGGCAAAAGATGGGTATGAATATGATATTAGTGTAACCCCAAAAATGAGTTTTGGTACAGGGCACCACGCCACTACTTTTTTAATGGTACGCCAAATGAGCCAAATCGATTTTGTAGGCAAAACTGTAATTGACTTTGGTACAGGCACAGGCGTATTAGCCATTTTAGCAAATAAAATGGGAGCGGAGCACATTTTAGGAATTGATTGTGATGATTGGAGTATTGAAAATGCAGAGGAAAATGCAGCTATCAACCATTGTAAAAATATAACACTTTTAAAGGCAGAAACCATCCCAACACAAGCAGAAAAGGTGGATATCATGCTAGCTAACATCAACCTCAATATCATATCGGAAAACATTTCGGCAATAAAAGCTGCTATAAAGCAAAATGGCATTATTTTATTTAGTGGTATTATGCTCCACGATGAAGCCAATATTATTAATGTTATTGAAAAAGAGTGTATTGCAATAAAAGAAATTTTCAAAAGAGACAATTGGTTGGCATTAATGTGCGTTAATGGTTAACTAAAACTTGGTTTTTAGGCAAATTGAAGTAACAATTTGTTTATATTTGCTATCCGTATTAATCTATATACACGAATGAAAGAACTTTTGCTAATTATCTGCGCTTACCTCATAGGGTCTATCCCTACGGCGCTTATTATTAGTAGAAGATATTTTGGTGTTGATATTAGGGATTATGGTAGTGGAAACATGGGAGCTACCAATACTTTTAGGGTTCTGGGGAAAAAATATGGCACGATTGTAATGGTGTGCGATATTTTAAAAGGCATGGCTGCAGTGGGACTATTTTATTTCCTACCATATTATTTACAACAAACAAATAGTTTAGAAAGAACCAATTTTATGATAGGCTTGGGCTTGTCTGCCGTTATTGGACATGTGTTTCCAATATGGGCAAGTTTTAAAGGTGGAAAGGGAGTAGCTACTTTGTTTGGAATGATATTAGCCATTCAGCCTGTAATTGCATTAAGCTGTGTTGGCGTTTTTTTACTGGTACTTTTTCTTACTCGTTTTGTTTCTCTTAGTTCAATACTAGCTGGCATCATGCTTCCTATTTCAGTATTGTGGATATGGAATGAAGATGAAATATTGTATAGAATTTTTGCATTATTGGTAGCAGTATTAATTGTAATAACCCACCAAAAAAATATTGGAAAACTCCTCCGTGGTGTAGAAAGTCGTGTGCCAATTCTTAAGCACAGAGACAAGCGCAAAAACCGCAATAAATAATTTACCGAAATTTTAAGAATGTTTGGTACGCCAATTGTTTATCTTGTACCATAATAAAAAACCCTTAATATGAAAAAAGTATTACTCTTTATTTCTACTGTTGCCATATTTGCAGCATGTAGTAGAAACGCTGTTACAGGTAGAAAACAATTAAATCTAATACCTGAAAGCGAGTTACAAGCGCAAGCCATTACCCAATACCAAAGTTTTTTATCTACTGCAAAAGTAGTAAGCCCAACGGGCAGTAGAGATGCTGAAATGGTGAAGCGTGTTGGTACACGTATAGCAAATGCCATTACTAAATATTATACTGATCAAGGCAAAGGAGATATTTTAAATGGGTATCAATGGGAATTTAATTTGGTAAACGATAATCAAGTAAATGCATGGTGTATGCCGGGTGGCAAAGTGGTTGTGTACTCAGGCTTATTGCCTGTAACGCAGAATGAAGCTGCACTTGCAGTAGTGCTTGGCCATGAAATTACACATGCTGTAGCAAACCATGGCAATGAAAGAATGAGTACAGAATTATTAGCACAGGGTTTGGGTACATTTGGAGATGCATTAACTTCTAATAAGCCCAAAGCTAATGGTATTTTCAATTCTGTTTTTGGTTTGGCTGCACAAGGTGGTGTTATTTTACCAAAATCTAGAAACCAAGAATATGAATCAGATCATTTTGGTTTATTATTTTGTGCAATGGCTGGTTATAACCCGCAAGAAGCAGTTCCTTTTTGGAAGAGAATGGCTGCTGCTAGCTCAGGATCTGGTAATCAAAAGCCGCCAGAGTTTTTATCTACTCACCCATCTGACGAAAGCCGCATATCAAGGATAGAAGGGTATATGCCTGAGGCATTGGGTTTTTATAAGCCAATTGGAAAATAAATTGTAAAAATTAATAGTAAAGCGGCTGTCTCAAAATTTGGGGCAGCGGCTTTTGTAGGTATTTGCCTGTGGTGAATACTGCATTTGAAATTCGCCGCAGACGAATACAGCAATTCGCATTGAATTGTGGTGATTCTTATGATTCGTATCCGCCGCTGGCGAATGCCCGCAGTGATATAAAAACCTGATATATTTATTTGAAATAGATTTTTTTATTTCTTCAAATCTTCCAGCAACTTTATAATCTTATCTAATTTTTCCGTTTCTATTTTGCTAAGATGTATTTGTAATGCTTCTATCTCTTTCTTTGCTTCCAAATTTGTGTGATAATCATTATCAGCTTGTATTCTATCCCGTTGGCTTTGCCTGTTTTGCGACATCATGATAATGGGAGCAGCATAAGCAGCTTGTGTAGAAAAAATAAGATTGAGAAGAATAAATGGGTAAGGATCCCAATGTTGTACAAATGCAACAATATTTAAAAACATCCATATTATCACAATAATAGTTTGCCAAATAATAAATTTCCAAGAACCCATACCTGTTGCTATTCTATCAGAAAGACGCTGACCAAATGTGGAAGACTCTATGTGTTTTTCGTGCCAATTTTTTTGTGCCATTTTTATGTTATTAGTTAAATGTTATTTTTAATCGTTATCCATTCTAAATGTACCTCAAAAAAATTAATGAATTGGAATAGATTTCCTGTGCATAAAAAAAAGCCCCATTATCTGGAGCTTCCTATATTAATTTTTAAACATCACCAACAAATCTGCCAGTCTCTGTTTTAAATTCTTTCTATGAATAATAAAGTCGAGAAAACCATGTTCCAATAAAAATTCGCTTCGTTGAAAACCTTCTGGTAAATCTCTTTTTATGGTTTCTTTTATTACACGTGGTCCAGCAAAACCAATAAGTGCACCTGGTTCACCACAAATAACATCGCCAAGCATAGCAAAAGATGCGGTAGTTCCTCCAAAGGTAGGATCAGTGCACAAGGAAATATATGGTATTTTGGCTTCAGCAAGTAAATACAATTTACCGGATGTTTTGGCTAGCTGCATCAATGAAAAAGCACTCTCCATCATACGGGCACCTCCGCTTTTATTGATAATCATAAATGGTATGCGGTGCTCAATACAATAATCGCATGCCCTACAAATTTTTTCACCCATTACACTTCCTAAGCTACCACCAATAAATTCAAAGTCCATACAAGCCACTACAAAATCATGTGAGTGTACTTTGCCGTGTGCAACAGTTATAGAATCATGAATGTCTGTTTTTTTGTACGTGTCTTCAAGCCTTTTATCGTAAGCCTTCAAATCTACAAAGCCCAACATATCTTTCGATTTTATATTGCCGAACAATTCTGTGTATTCATTGTTGTCAAACAAAATGTCAAAATATTCTTCACTACCAATTCTATGATGGTATTCACATTTTGGGCACACATAATAGTGTTCTTCTAATTCTGAAATGGTACAAGTATATTTACATTCAGGGCATTTTTCCCACAAACCATCTGGTGCATCTTTCTTATCTTTTGTAGAGGTAAGTATGCCTTTTTTAATACGTTTAAACCAACTTGTTTTTAAGTGCGGCGCTCCCGTATCTTCTCCAGCGATACTTGCTTCAAAATCTTCTTCTTTTTTCATCTAAAAATTAATTTAGTATTAATGCCGTTAAAACAAATAACTGCGTAAAAATAATTTATTTATTGGATAAAAAATTATGCATTTCTATTAATACAATTCAAATCTTCAAAAGCTATTTCTAATCTTTTCATAAAGGTTTCTTCTCCTTTACGCAACCATACACGAGGGTCGTAATGCTTTTTATTAGGAGAATCTGCACCTTCTGGGTTACCCAATTGACCTTGCAAATATCCTTCATTCTTTTTATAATTTTCTAAAATACCTTCCCAAAATGCCCATTGCAAATCAGTATCAATATTCATTTTTATAGCACCATATCCAATGGCTTCTCTTATTTGATTTTGTGGAGAACCGCTACCACCATGAAATACAAAGTAAACAGGTTTTGGTCCTGTCTTCAATTCACGCTCAATATAATCTTGACTATTTTTTAAAATGATGGGTGTTAACTGTACATTGCCCGATTTGTAAACACCGTGTACATTACCAAAAGCTGCAGCTACGGTAAATAATTTACCAACTTTACTCAATTCTGTGTAAGAATATGCCACATGCTCTGGTTGGGTATATAATTTATCGTTATCAATATCGCTATTGTCCACACCATCTTCTTCACCACCTGTTACACCAAGTTCTATTTCTATACTCATGCCCAATGGTGCCATTCTCTTATAAAATTCTACAGAGGTTGCTATGTTTTCTTCAATAGGCTCTTCAGATAAATCCAACATGTGCGAACTAAACAATGGTTGTCCTTTTTCTTTGTAAAATTGCTCACCAGCATCTATTAATCCACTTACCCATGGTAACCACTTTTTAGATGCATGATCCGTATGCAAAACAACTGGTACACCGTAATACTTAGCTACATTATGTATATGCAATGCGCCAGATACACCACCAGCAATATTTGCCTGCAATTTATCGTTTGGCATTCCTTTACCAGCTATAAACTGTGCACCACCATTTGAAAATTGTATGATAACGGGCGAGTTTACTTTTGCAGCTGCTTCTAAAGTAGCATTAATCGTATTTGTGCCAATAGTATTTACTGCTGGCAATGCAAATTGATTGTCTTTAGCATCGTTGTACAAAGCTTCTAATGCTGCACCATGTAAAACGCCTGATCCATATTTACTCATAAGTTGTTTTTTGCAAAAATAAGGAACTGCATGCGTAAAACAGCAGCATTTTATACAGATTCAATCTGTTTGTATAGGTTTTCAAAGTATTCAGCCGCATAAAGCATTCTACTGCCATACCAGCTAAACATTTCTCCATTTACTAATAAAATAGGTTTATTCGGAAAATGTTTTTGCAGTTCTACAATATCCTTTTCCTTAAAAGGGTAGGGCTCTGAAGATAATAAAATAATATCAGGATTGTCTTTTTGTAAATCAATTATGTTTTTTGTAGGATAACGGTTTTCGTTGTTGTAAATATTTTTCATTCCTGCTTTCTCCATCATACTAGAAATGAAAGTATCGCCACCAACAGTTATGTATGGTTCTTTCCAAATTAAATAAGCTGTTTTTATTTTTTTTGAAGAGGGTATATTGCTTTGCTGAAATGTGATACCAATATTTTTTGTGAGATGAGTCGATTCAATCGCCTTGCCTGTAAGTATTCCTATGCTATTAATCATCTGCATCGCATCTTCATAATTTTTTACATCACACATATACACAGGCAAAGTGGTAGCCAAAGTATCTATTTGTTCTTGCACATTTTCTTCTTTATTACAAAGAATAAGATCGGGCTGTAAGGAAATAATTTTCTCTATATTAATATTTTTTGTGCCGCCAATGCGTGTTTTGGTTTTAAACCAAGTTTGTGGATGTACACAAAATTTCGTGATGCCAATGGTTTCTTCTTCTAATTGTAAATAATGAAGTAGCTCTGTTATTGATGGAACAAGAGAAACAATTTTTTTGGGAGACGATAAGGGAGGACTAATTGTATGAATGAACATACATAAAATTACAACAGTTCCATAAAAGAAAAAACTTCCGCAATATTTTGTTTAGGTAAAATACTACGGAAGTAATGTTTTGTAAATAACACACACACTTGAAATGGTTTTTCGGATCGGTTCTAAATACTGAAGTTTTGTGTCAGTTAAATGATGTTCCGGGTTTCAGTGTTTTGGTTTCTTGCTATCATCGCTGTGGTTAGCAGCATAAGCTAGATAAGATCTCTCTTGGCTTTTTACAGGTTTAGATTCGTTTGTTTTTGCTATCATCGCTTTTTACAGCATAAGCAAGATATTGGTATAAATTTTTCATCACAAAAACGAAACTAGGTCTTCGTTTTTAACTATCGTCGCTGTGTTTAGCAGCATAAGCAGGAACATTGGTTTGTCTGTTTTTTAAGTGACAAGCTTAGGTGTTGCTATCATCGCTTTTTACAGCATAAGCAAGGAAATTGGTTCTTGGTTTTTTCAATCGGTATTAAAAGATCTAAAGCGAAACAAAAAATGTAGTTGTAGGTTTTTGTAAAACAGCTATCATTAATTTCGTTACAAAGATGTAGCAGAATAAAAATATAAACAAGCGCAAAACTTCTCTTTTATTGAAGTGCAGTAAATACAGTCGCTTAAGTAGTATTGCAGTTTTTGTAGTGTAATACCTACAAACGTATTATCGTAAATCTACGTAACAGTTATTCACATATGTGCATAAAAAAAGTGTACCTTAATTTCTTATGTGATACACTTTCAGTAATTTATGATTAAAATAAACTTTCTACGTATTTAAACGCAGGTTACTTTGATAAACTTTGTATAATATCGTGTCTTGTAACAATATGGTAAAAGCCGCTTTCGTCTTTGCTTAAAGCCGCACCATTTTCTTTTGTGATAAAAGTACTCAATCTTTCTACAGCAGTATCAAAAGCAACTGTTGGGTAAGGTTTTTCCATTACGGTTTCAATTGGCGCATTTTTTATTTCAGCATTATTTAATATTTTATCAAATAATCCGTGTGCAGATATAGCACCTACATTTTCTTCACCAACAAATACAGGAATATTTTCTATATCATATTTCTTCATTAAATCAATGGCTTCTATAACTGTTTGCTTTGGTGTAACAGTGATCAATTTTTGAGAACCACGCCCACTTACCAAATCTTTAAACGTTTTTACTTCTAAAAATCCACGTTCCATCATCCACTGATCGTTGTATACTTTACCTACATACCTACTGCCATGGTCATGAAAAATACACACCACCACATCATTTTTTTTTAATTGATCTTTAAGTTGCATTAAACCTTGCAAACAGCTACCACAGCTGTATCCACCAAAAATACCTTCTTCTTTTGCAATACGTCTTGCCATTACAGCCCCATCTTTATCCGTTACTTTTGTAAATTCATCTATGTATTGCATATCATAGTTTTCTGGTACAAAATCCTCCCCAAAACCTTCACTTATGTATGGGTACACTTCTTTCTGGTCTAGCTCTCCAGTTTCAAAGTATTTTTTTAGCAATGAGCCATAGCTATCTATTGCCCATACTTTAATATTCGGATTTTTTTCTTTTAAATATTTACCAGTGCCTACAATAGTTCCACCAGTACCAGTTGCTACAACTAAGTGTGTAACTTTTCCTTCTGTTTGCTCCCAAATTTCAGGGCCAGTTTGTTCGTAATGCGCCAATCTATTGGCAAGGTTATCGTATTGATTTACATACCACGAGTTGGGTACTTCGGTAGCCAATCTTTTAGATACAGAGTAGTAGGAGCGTGGGTCTTCGGGTTCTACGTTGGTGGGGCATACAATTACTTCTGCACCTACTGCTTTTAAAATATCTGCTTTTTCTTTGGATTGTTTTTCTGTAGTAGTAAAAATACATTTGTATCCTTTTACACATGCTGCAAGCGCTAATCCCATCCCTGTATTGCCACTCGTGCCTTCTATGATGGTACCACCTGGTTTAATTTTACCTTCTTGCTCAGCTACTTCTAGCATTTTAAGTGCCATACGGTCTTTTATGGAATTACCAGGGTTAAAATATTCCACTTTTGCAAGTACTGTACAAGGTAAATCTTTGGTTATTTTATTTATTTTAATGAGGGGCGTATTTCCAATTGTTTCCAAAATGTTGTTCAACCACATAGCGTTATATATTTTAGGGCGCAAAGGTAATAATTATTGTGCTGCAAGTGGTTTTTGAGTTTGGTTGAGTGTGCATTTAAAATTTTGCATTTTGTAAACAGGGTTGTCAACCTTTGTACAGTAGATTTATTTTGAAATTATCAATTAAGGTTTACAACCCTTGAGACATTTTTAAAAGCACCCTTGCTTACAACCTGTAGTACATATACTATGAAAATACAAAACAGTAATCTACATTCTACTGTTACAAAAGATTTGATATTTGCATGAACAAAAAGAGATTTTTATCCAATATCTCAAGAAAAAACCACCGTATTAAAATCCAATATCGAGTGCGAAGACCAGTAATAAAAAATTATTACCCCCTAGCCACAAACGAAGTAAAAAAGTCCCTTTCTAGGGACTTTTTTAATGATGAAAGTTAAATTACAATTTATCTAGAAATTATTATTTTTTTACTGTATGTAGAATGATTTCTATCTTAATATAAATCGTTGTACTACATTTATATTACACTTATAGTTTCATCTTTACAGTTCCAATAAAAAGAATTAGTATTCAATATCCAATGTAAAGACCGAGATTTAAAATCCAACGTTTAGTGCGAAGACCAATAGTAACAAATATTATTGCCTCTGAACCACGAACTAAGTAAAAAGCCCCTTTCTAGGGGCTTTTGTAGTAATTGTACTACATATTATTAAAATCAAAAGCTACATTTTGTCACACGCATGTAATCTACTTTTGCATCATCCAAATAAGATATAAGGGGTTATAACTTTGATTGGTATAATTGTTGATTTGATTATAAATGCCTCCTGCATAAGGAGGCTTTTTATATTAATAGATCCACGGCTTTATTTTATAAGTTTCGTAAGAGTTGACACCTCTCACAATGAACTTTTAAGTTAAAATTACTTCCAAAGAGGTGTCACCTCTAATTCAAAAACCCAGCCTTTTTATTTTATTACCTCCATTGCTTTCTTTATATAAGTATCATTTACATTAATGGCCTCAAAATAACCTCCGCTTTTAAACAACTGGCGAGCTATGGCAGATTTAAGTACTCCTTGTATAAATGTTTTTTCTTTTGCAGTAATGGTATTTGTGGCTATCGAATCTTTTGCAGCAAGGGTTTCAAAATATTTCCAATCATTATCAGACAGCGTAAAAGTTTTTATAAATTGAGGTGCTGTTTTGTATTGTACTAGAGCGGTTTTGTTTTGTTTAAAATACTTATAGCCAAAATCATCAAGTGTACCTTTGGTATAAATTTTTGCAGAAATATTTCCTATCCTTCCTGTATCTGCTGCCACAAAATAATCAGGACTAATACCACCACCACCAAATAGTTTTTTGCCTGCTTGCGATTTGTATTGTTTTGTAGTGTCGTTTTTTACAGCGTCTGCGGTAATCATTTCTCCATCAGAAAAACGTTTTGTAATATCTGCATAATAAGATTTGCTTCCATTTTTGTAAGAGCGTTGTATGCTTCTACCTATGGGTGTGTAATAGCGTGCAACGGTGAGGCGAA